>JAFUXH010000151.1 GCA_017470945.1 Clostridia bacterium
CCGGTGGCAATGGCGAAAGGGTCCCACCTGTTCCCATACCGAACACAGAAGTTAAGCCTTTCAGCGCCGATGGTACTTGGCTGGACACGGCCCGGGAGAGTAGGTCGCCGCCGGATTCCAATGGACACTCAATCGAGTGTCCTTTTTTTATTTGTTCGGCCCAAACATGAGCACGCTGCTTTGGGGTGCGGAGGCGCGGGCTCGGGGGAAGTGTACATGGCTCGTTTGTAAGCGCTTCAAGAATACACGGGTGGTTTCCAAATGAAAATGCTTGCCATGAAATGAAGCAAGCATTGGGGCAAGGTAAGAGCAAAGTGAATATTAGCCTTCATCAATCATTGCGGAAGAAGCGTGGCATGCTTGGATGCGTTCCAGTTCGGTTTTTGATCACATGCAGAGCAGAATTCCTGATGATATGCGTGCCCATATCGTATGCACTGCACGGCCATCTTTGGTTGATGATATCCCGGCAGATCAAAAGATGGGCATGGTGGGCTGGGCAGGCCAGGTGGAGGGGGCGGTGTTGTCCACGCCGTTATAGCATTCGGGATACAGCCCGGCCAGGGAGAGGGGTTCCCCGGCCTGCAGCAGATGGCTCACATCGCCGGCGCACAGGCAGCGGAACGCCACCTCGCCCTTCACCCGCTCCTGGGTGATCAGGGTGGTGACGGAGGAAGGCAAGCACAGGAAGCTTTGCCACATGGGCACGGGCGGCAGGCCGGTCAGGTAAGACAGGATGGCCATACCGATGGCGAAATGGCAAAAAAGCACCAGGGTATCGTCGGTATTGTGGTCGCAGCGGTATATGCAGCCCGCCCGGCGGTAGCCGTGGGTCAGCAGCAAAGCGTCGATGCCCGCTTGGGTTTCTTCCCAAATTTCCCTGACGTTGCCGCCGCTGGTCAGCGGGTCATCCGGCCATGCCGACCGATCCATCAACCGGGAGTGATCATACCAGGCGGGGGTGGGAAAATCCCAGGGGATATGGGGTTTTCCGGTGACTGGATCGACGGCGGCGCCCCGGAATTCCGCCAGCCATGGCAGCGTTTCCGCGGTGCGGTGAACCAAGCGCAGGGTGTAGCCGGCGGTTTCCTGGGCCCGACCCAGGGGGGATACGTAGTACGCTTTGGTGGGAATGGCGGCCAAACGCCGGGCCAGCAGCTCGGCTTCCCGGTGGCCTTTCTCGGTCAGGCCATCGTGGTCGTAATTGGGTTCGGCGTGGCGAACGATCAATATGCGCATGGGGGATCATTTCCTTTCGGCAGAATCGGCAAGCCTATTATACGCGCCCAGGGGCAGGCGTGTAAACCCCGGGCATCAGAAAAAGCCGGGCGTTGCCAGGCCCGGCGCGATGTGATAGAATACGGACTGGAAGGGTGATGGGGAAATGCAGGCGGCGATCCAACGCATGGCGGAGGCAATCACGGCGATCGTGCCGACCCACAGCATATGGCTGTACGGCAGCACGGTGCTGGACGATTTTCATCTGGGGTGGAGCGATATTGATCTGATCGTCCTGACCCGGGCGGCGATCACGCAGCGGCAGGCGGAGCAATTGCTGACGCTGCGGCAGGCCCTTTCCGCCCGGGAGCCGGGGAACCCGTACTATCGCTGTTTTGAAGGGGTGCTTGTGAGCCTGGAGGAATACCGGGCAGGCCGCTTTACCCGCGTGGTGTACTGGGGCACCAGCGGGCAAAGGATCACCGATCGCTGCGACGTCGATGCCTTTGCCCGGCAGGAGCTGGCCTTTCACGGCAGGCGGGTATACGGCGAAGGCGACCGATCCCTGTTTTCGCCGCCCAGTCAGGCGGAATTGACGGCCGCTGTGCGGCGGCATTACGAAGGCATTCGCGCCTGCGCCGCGCAGACGGACGACAGCCTGTACGCCTGCGGATGGCTGCTGGATATCGCCCGGTGCATTTACACCCTGCGCTATCACGATGTGATCGCAAAAACCCGGGCGGGGGAGTGGGCGCTGGCGGAAAAGATCTTTGACGACGACGCGGCCCTGCGCAGGGCCCTGATCATCCGCCGGCAGCCGCTGGCATACAAGGACCGCCCCGAAACGAAGGCATGGCTGAAAAGCCTGGGGTCCACCGTGCAAAGGTACGCCGACGCGCTGGAAAGGGAATGGAGCGGGCCAAACCCTTGACAGGCTTTGGCCGGAAATGATACAATACCTTTCGTGTTTGAATCGCCCGGGGCGATGTACAAAAGAGAAATTGAGGGGGAAAAAGGATGCGTCTGCGCTTTTTTGGTTTGACGATTGTGGTTGTGATGTGCGCGCTTGCGCTGCTGCCGGGGCTGGCCCTGGGCGAAGTGGTGGAATTGCCCATTGATTTTACGCCCGGCATGAAGCCGCTGGAGACCTATGAAACCGGCAAAGCCGGCTATGACGATCCCTCCATTCACGTGGTACGGGAATGGGGCGAAAGCGAGCAATACAATTGCGTGTATTACGCGGTGGATGTGACCATCGCCAATCCGACCCAACTGCGCACCGAATCCGCCGCCGGCGGCCGGAATGGCTTTAAATCCCGCCAAAAGGTGCCGGTAGCTACCATGGCTAAACGAATGAACGCGGTGCTGGCTGTGAACGGCGATTATTACGCCGAGCATCCAGGCTCTTTGGTGCTGCGGCAGGGCGTCATGTTCCGCAATTGCACGGAGACATATCACGACCTGCTTTTGATCGACGAGGACGGGGATTTCCATGTGATCCTCAACGACAACCGGGATCGGCGGTATGACGACCCGGAAACCAGGCCCATGGACGTATCGCAGATCGATATGACCCAGGTGGACGGCAAAAAGGTGATCAATGGCCTGGAATTTGGCCCCGCCATCGTGGTGGACGGCCAGCCGGTGACCACCATCGAGCGATCCTGGACCAACCCCCTCAATTCCAAGGAGTGGGAGCGGGCCCAGCGTATCTGCATCGCCCAGATCGGGCCGCTGCACTACCGCATCGTGGCTGTGGCGTATTACGGACTGAATATTGCGGATTTCACCGATCTGGTGATGTCCTTCGGCGACGTGCAGACCGCCTATATGCTGGATGGCGGCAATTCGGCGCAGATCCTTTTCCTGGGCTATAAAATCAACAACACCCAGGCGGAGAACATTCGCTACGTGCCGGACTGCATCTATTTTGCCAGCGCCTATCAGCCGTAAATAACGAGGGGGGAGCAGCATGGATACCGTTCATTCCGCGTATTATTTTTGGATGCTTGGCAGCGCCTTGATCACCGCGGGGGTTCAGTTTCTGCTGGCCAAGGGCATGAAAAAGCGGGGCCTGCTGTGCGGCCTCACGCTCGTCCTGGGCACGGTGATCGGGGTGATTTGCGCGCGGCTGTTTTCCGCCGCTGCGCAATTTGAATACACCTTGGCGGACGGCGTGATGGAAACCCTGCTCAGCGACGACGTGGGGCAATTATCCTACTATGGCGGGTTGACCGGGGTTTGCTTCGGGGTGGCGCAGGCCGCCCGCCTGACCGGCAACCGGCCTATGGCGGCGCTGAACGCATATGCCCCGGCGGGGGCGCTGATGGCGGCGCTGGCCAGGTTCGGCGAGGTATTTCTGGGCATGCGCTGCGCCGGCAACCTGGTGATGACAGAGAAATTGTGCTTTTTCCCGGTGGCTATCCGCAACGAGTGGGACGAGTGGTATGTGGCGGTATTCATGCTGGCTGGGCTGGCGTATCTGATCGTATTCGCGTTCTCGTTGCTGAAATACCGGGAAAAGCGCTTCGTGCGCACCCTGTTTTACCTGTGCCTGCCGCAGATCCTACTGGAAAGCCTGCGCAATCAAAGCATCATCTGGCATGAATTTGTGCGGATGGAGCAGCTGGCCTGCATGGTCGCCATGGAGGTGATCCTGGTGCTGTACGGCGTGTGGGCCAAGGGACAGCGGAAGCGGTTCCTGCCGGCTGTGGCGGGCCTGGCGTGCGCTGGGGTGTTTGTGGCGGTAGAATTTGCTTTGGATAAAACCGACCTGCCCCATCTGGTCACCTACGCGGTGATGGCGCTGGGCCTTGTGTGCCTGGGCTGGATGGAATGCCTGGGCTTTGGAAACGTGAAAAAAGCGGGACGGGCCTGACCTTTCATAATATCCGAATGTCCATGCCGGGGAAAACTGGCATGGACATTCGTGTTTGTATGAGGCAGGTTGTGTATCCCACTTTCCGCTGCTTTCGTTTTCTATGACGCTTGTTTTCCTTATGCCAGGCGCAGGGTGATTGCCTGGCCTGTATAGCAAACCTCCGCTGCGTTGCCGCCTGCCAGGCGGATGCGCAGCGTTTGTTTTTCCGCCATGCCGGGCCAGCTGCCCTCCCGGGCGGATATCGTCAGCTCCCGGTCCCGATCGCGCCAGGTGAAGGTCACGCGGGCGCACTGGCCCGCTTCATAGCCATAGCCGTCCCCCGCGTCGTCATACCAGGTGAAGCGGCCGTCGGCGCCGGGGTACACCGTCACGTCGAGGGGCGGGTGGGGGATTTCCGTGACGAATTGCTGCACCGGCCCCTGCAGCAGGATGCCGCCCCCGCGGATGAACCAGGGCACCCTGTCCAGCGGGGCGTGCAGGGTGATCGTTTGGCCGCCGGGATAGCGCGCGCCTGTTTCGCCGTCGTACCAATCCACGCCGGCGGGCAAATACACGCGTTCCGTGTCGTCCACGGGCTCGATCCGCTTTCCCGCCGGCAGGTATTCCATGGGGTGGGTGACGGGCTTAACCAGCAGATCGCCCAGCAGCATTTCATCGTCGACCTGCCGCAGCGCGGCATCCTGTGGGAACATCAGCGCGGGCACGCGCACCGGCGGCAGCCCCCGATCGGCATAGCGGGCGGCCAGGGAATACAGATAGGGTACCAGCCGGCTGCGCAGGCGAATGATTTTTTCCAGGGCGTCATACCAGGGGCCGCCCTTTTCCCCGAACTGCCAGATTTCCCGGGGCGTGCCGGTGCCGTGGGCCCGCATCATGGGCAGGAAGGCGGCGTACTGCATCCAGCGCACGAACAATTCCCGGTAGCCGGGGTCCTGTACGCCGCCGTTGAATTCCCCGGTTCCAAACCAGGCCCCGCCGAAATCCATGGGGAAGAAGCCGCCCGCGTCGGTGGTCCACCAGGCTTCGCCGGTGGCCATGAAATTCAGGCCCTCCGGCACCTGCCGGCGCAGCACCTCCCAGGAGGAGGAAATATCCCCGGACCAGGTCACGGTGGCGTAGCGGTGCTGGCCGGCCCAGCTGGAGCGGGTCAGGTTCAGCACCCGTTTTTCATCGGTGGTTTCCCGCTGGCCCCGGTAGATGCCCATGGCGTGATACAGGCTGTAGAGGGTGATTTTGCCGGGGTCCAGGTATTTTTTGGCTTCGGCGGTGTTCAAGCGCACGCGCTCGAAGGGCTCCGGCTTGATGGATCCGTGCCAATCCGATTCAAAGGGCTCGGAGCAATCGCACCACCAGGCGTCGACGCCGTGGCGGAACAGGCCCTCGTTGGCCTGCTTCCAGTACAGGGTCCGGGCCTTTTCGTCAAAGGCGTTGTAGATCGTGCGGTTGCCCAGCATGCAATCGTTTTGTAGCATCTCGGCCCGATTCTCGTTTTGATCGCCCTGCATGGAGGGCCAAACGGATATCATCAGCTTCGCGCCCAGGGCGTGCAGGGCGTCCGTCAGGCCCCGGGGATCGGGGAAGCGGGTTTCGTCGAACACCTTATAGCCCCACTGCCCCTCCGGCCAGGATTGCCAATCCTCTACGATCACGTCCAGCGGTACCTGGCGGCTGCGGTAGTTTTTCACCACGTCCAGCAATTCCTGGGCGTCCTTGTAGCGCTCCTTGGATTGCACGTAGCCGAAGGCGTACTTGGGCAGCAGCGGGGCGTGGCCCGTCAGATCGGCGTATTGGCGGCACACGTTCTCGTACCCGCCGCTGAAGAAGTAATAGTCCATTTCATCGGCGCAGTCTGCCCACAGGTAGGAGCCGTTGGCGTCGTCGTGGAACGCCGTCAGGCAGCCCACGTCGAACAGGATGCCCCAGCCCTTGGTGCTCAGCAGCACCGGCACCACGGCCTTCATGTTGTGCTGGTACAGGTCCCGGCTTTTGCCCCGCAGGTTGCCGTAGCCCTCCTCGTGGGAGCCCAGGCCGTACAGCCCCTCGTTTTCGTCAAAGGCAAACGACAGCTTCCAGGCGTAGGCCTTCCGATCCTCGATGGCATCGTAATCCTCGCTGGAGGCCCGCACCCCATCGACGCTCTGGGCGTAGGTGATCTGGGCGTCCCGCCGGAAGTGGTTCACCATCACGGGCTTTTCCTCCATCACGCAGGGGCGTTTTTCATCCTCCCGCAGGATCACGTCGCCCGCCCGGGTCAGGAAGGTGATGGCGCCGGTCGTTTGATGGATCCGCAGCAGCACGCCGCCGCAGTCGGCGCAGAACGCGTCCGCCGTTTCGGTAACGGCGCAGGCGCCCGCCTCCCGGCTGACGATCACGTCGCCCCCGTCGGGCAGGAAATGATCCCGCAACGTGCGGGTTATGCGCACTGCGCCGCAGGCAAGGGCGCTGATTCGCAAAAGCTGGGTGCGATTGGGCAAAAACGCGGGCCCGGGCAGGGGCAGCGCAAATACCGCCGTGCCGGGGGAAGGGATGGAACAGGTCATCATCCAAAACTCCTTTCAAAAAACAGCAGGAAGCTCAGCCCCCTGCCGTTGCCTGTTTCAGGTTATTTTACGACGCCTTTTTTCAAAATGACGTTGGCGTACAGCGCCCCTTCGCTGGTGGCGACGCAGGCGTAGCATTTCGCCCCCCGGGGGTAGAATTCCGCTTTCTGCACCGCCTCCTCCCGCAGGCCGTCGGCCTCGTATTTTTGGCCGATCCTGCGGTACTCTTCCCAGATTTCGGGCTTGTAGGGATCGTTGGGCAGCACGGCCATCAGCACGGTGGGGTGCTCCACGTACGGGTCCAGGGGGAAGAAGCGCAAAATGGCGTCCAGGATCTCCGGGATACCGTGCCCGTCCATGCGCACGCATTTTTCCGGGCAGCCGAATTTCGGGTAATTCCCGTCGCACAGCAGCAATTCATCCCCATGGCCCATTTCCATCAGGATTTTCATCAGCTCGGGGGTCAGGATGGCAGGGATTCCTTTCAGCATCTGCGTCACCTCATTTCACGATGGTTCCGTCCTCATCCCACAGGTCGTGCCAAGAATCGGCCCCCGGCCACAGGAATACCTGGCCCTTGATCAGGCGGCAGTTCTGATCCACGCTTTTCATGGCTTCCATTTCCGCTTTGGACAGGGGATCCTCCGTCACGCAGCGCAGGTTATCCTCGTAATGGTGCAGGGAGAAGGGGATGGGCACCTGGCCCCGCTGCGCCGCCCATTTCAGGCATACGGCCGCCGGCGATATCCCATGGGCCCGGGCGATTTGAACCACCTGAGGCGCCTGGGTATCGATCAGGTCCTCCGGGGTGGTGTCCCGCTCCGGCCGGTTGGGGCTGCCGATGGGGCAATAGCCAATGGGCTGAATGCCGTGGGCCACGGCGTAATCAAACAGCGCTGGCTGCTGGAAGCAGGGGTGCAGTTCGATTTCCAGCACTGTGGGTTGAATGCGGCACAGGGGCAGCACCGCCTGCAGCTTGGGCACGGTCATGTTGCTCATGCCCAGGTTGCGCACCAGGCCCATATCGTGCAGCCGCTCCATTTGCCGCCAGGTCTGCATGAATTCCTCCACGGAGAAGGGCTTGCTGTCGGGGTTGCGGCTGTCCACATCGCAAAAAGGCGCGTGATAATTGGGAAAGGGCCAGTGAACGAAATAGAAATCCAGCTGATCCAGGTGCAGATCCCGCAAGGTTTTGGCGCAGGAAAGCAGCACGTCCCCCCGGCCGTGCATATCATTCCACACCTTGGAGGCCACCAGCACCTCGTCCCGACGGACAGCGCCTTCCCGGAACGCGCGGTCGAATTCCCGGCCGATCAGATCCTCGTTGCCGTACACGGAGGCGCAGTCGAACAGGCGGTAGCCCGCCCGGATGGCCCCGGCCACGGCGGCGCTCACCTGCTGGGGCGAGAAATGATCGCTGCCGAAGGTGCCCAAACCGATGCAGGGGATTTTTTCCCCGGTGGAAAGCGTGCGCGTGGGCACGGATTTGGGATCAATGGCACTCATGGTTTCGCCTTCTTTCTCTTGTTTATGCGTTGATCAGCATGACTTTTCCGTGCACCTGGCTGGGATCGCGGTACAGGGCGAAGGCTTCCGCGGCATCCCGGAGCGGGAACGAACGGAAAATGATGGAGGGGTCGAAGCGCAGTTCCCCGCTGGCGAAGCACTGGGCCGTTAAATCCCATTCCCGGCCCGGGAAGGGGGCCGAATAGCTCATCCAGCTGCCGGTGAGGGTGAATTCCTTGCGGTTCATATTTTCCCATTCGGCGGGGGAAAAGGTCACGTCCGTATGGGGCGTGCCGATAAAGCACAGGCGGGCCTTGTTCCCCGCCAATTGGAAGGCCATTTTCATGGTGACGGGGCTGCCCGCCGCTTCAAAAACGGCGTCGAAGCCCCGGCCGTTGGTCAGCGCCTTGGCCTGCTCCATGAAATCCTTGTTTCGGGTGTTGATGGTTTCATGGGCGCCCATGCGGCGGGCCAGGGCCAGGCGGCTGTTGTCCAAATCAAAGGCGGTGATGCGGTGGGCCCCCAGGATGCGGGCCCATTGCAGGGTGAAGATGCCGATGGTGCCAAGCCCCAGCACCGCCACGCTGCCGCCCCCCCGGAAGCCGGCGTGCAGCAGCCCGTGCAGCGCCACGGCGGAGGGCTCGAACATGGCCGCCTGCTCATAGGGCACGGCGGGGTCGTAGGGGATGGCGTTGATTTCCGGCATCACCAC
The DNA here is from genome assembly GCA_017470945.1 of Clostridia bacterium. Taxonomy (GTDB): domain Bacteria; phylum Bacillota; class Clostridia; order Christensenellales; family Aristaeellaceae; genus RUG563. The sequence goes on from JAFUXH010000151.1 coordinate 8,858, forward strand.
GTATTCGGCGAAGCTGCCCTGCTGACGGCTGCCGATAAAGGAATAATGCTTGCACAGGGAAAAATCGCCCCGCTGGCAATCCGCGCACTGCATGCAGGGGATCAGCGGCGCGCCGCTGACGGTGTCGCCCACCCGGACCCTGGTCACGTTTTCGCCTACCTCCACCACGTCGCCGCTGAACTCGTGGCCCAGCACGATGGGATAGAAATGCGCGCCGTGATGCAGCACCCGGGGCACGTCGCTGCCGCAGATGCCCGTGGCCCGCACACGCACCTTCACCTGGCCCTTGCCGCATACCGGCGTTTCCCAATCGGTGTAGCGAATATCCTCATTCCCAAATAATACGGCTGCCTTCATGCTTCATCCCTCCCCGCCATCATGGGTGCCAGGCGCGCATACAGCGCCCGGTACTTCTGATAGCCCGTTTCATAGATCGCCTGATTTTCTGCTTGCGGCGCGTGCTGCCGTTGCACGTGCACCGTGCGCCGGACCGCGTCCTCAAAATCCTTGTAAATGCCGGCGGCCACCCCGGCCAGGATCGCCGCGCCCAGGCCCGTGGCGGTGTCGCTGGAGGGGACGTCGATGGGCTTGCCCGTCACGTCGCTTTTGATCTGGGTCCAGATCAGGCTGTTGGCGCTGCCGCCCATGGCGCGCATAACGTTCACCTGCCCGCCGGCTTCCGCGGCGGCTTCAATGTTGTGGCGCAGGGCGTAGGCCGTTCCCTCCATTACCGCGCGGATCATGTGCGCCCGGGTGTGGGCGTAGGTCAGGCCGAAAAATACGCCTTTGGCGTCGGGGTCCCACAAGGGGCTGCGCTCCCCCGCCAGATAGGGCAGAAACAGCAGCCCGTCGCTGCCGGGCGGCACGGTTTCGGCCAGAGCGCTCATATCGGCAAAGGAAAGCTCCGGGCAAATCTGCTGGCGCAGCCATTTGAGGGCCCCGCCGCCGCCGGTGGTGCCCCCCTGCAGCAGCCACCGCCCCGGCGCCACGTGGTACCCCAGGATCAGCCGGGGATCGCCCACGCAATGATCGACGCACAGGCTCATGCCGCCGGATTGGCCGCCCTGCTCCTGGGTTTGGCCGGGATCGATCACGCCGACGCCCAGGGTGGCGCAGGCGGCGTCCAGCCCGCCGGCGACCACGGGGGTGCCGGGCAGGAGCCCCGTTTGCCGGGCCGCCTGCTCCGTTACGGAACCGGCGATGGCGTGGCAGGGCAGGATATCCGGGAACAGGGAGGGGCGCACGCCTGTTTTTTCCAAAGCGGCCCGATCCCACTGCCCGGCGCGCATGCTGAAAAAGTGCAGGCCGTAGCCCTGGGAAAGATCCTGGGTCGCCTTTCCCGTCAGCCGCAGCACGATCAGGCTGTTGGATTGCAGCATCCACCGGGCATTTTCATATACCGCCGGCCAGTGCCGCTTGTACCACAGAATTTTGGGCAGCGAATAGCCGGGCTGCAGGGGATTCATATCGACACGGAACCAATCCTCCTCCGGCATCAGGCGGCGCATATCGTCGCATTCCTGCCGGGCGCGCCGGTCGGTCCAGATGGGGGTGGGGGCCAGCACGTTCCCCTGCGCGTCCACCGCCACGGCGGACCAGCTTTGCCCGTCCACGCCCACGCAGGCGATATCCCGGGGATCGACCGCCGCCGTCAATTGCTTCACCGCCCGGCAGGCCGCCCGCCACCAATCCTCCGGCTCCTGCTGGGCCCAGCCGGGATGGGGATAATCGGTGTCGTAGGGGACGCTTTCGGCGGCGACCACCCGGCCGTCGGGGTCAAACACGGCGGCCTTGCAGGCGGAGGTGCCGATATCGATGCTCAAAATCCTGTTCATGCGTCCGCCTTTCCGTCGCTGCCGCACACCTGGATCAGGTGGAGCACCCTTTCAGTGACCGCCGCGCGGCCCGCCGCCAGGTATTTCTTGGGGTCGAAGGCGTTGGGGTCGTCCTGCAGCGCCTTTCGCACCGCCTGGGTGAAAGCGATGCGCAGGTCGGTGGCGTAATTCACTTTGCAAATGCCGCGGGCGACGCATTGGCGCACGGTTTCATCCGGTACGCCGCTGGTGCCGTGCAGCACCAGGGGCGCCTCCGTGCGGCCGCAAATCTCGCTGAGCCGCGTTTCATCCAGCTTGGGCGTGGCCTTATAAACGCCGTGGGCGGTGCCGATGGCCGGGGCGAAGCTGAAGATGCCGGTGCGGTGGATGAATTGCGCCGCCTGCTCCGGATCGGTGTACTGGATGCCGGCGGCGTGGGTATCCTCCTTGCCGCCCACGGTGCCCAATTCCGCCTCCACCGGCACGTCGCCCGCCATGTCCACCACCCGGCGGGTCAGGGCGACGTTTTCTTTAAAAGGCAGAAGGGAGCCGTCGATCATCAGGGAGGTATAGCCCGCCTGCTTGCAGCGCAGCGCCAATTCAAAGCTGTTGCCATGATCCAGGTGCAGCGCCACGGGCACGCGGGTTTTCTCCGCCAGCGCTTTGACCGCGCCGGCAAAGGCTTCCGGCGGCGCGTATTTCAGCGTGCCGGGGGTGGTTTGGATCATGACCGGGGACCGCAGGGTTTCCGCCGCCTGCAAAACGGCCTGGATCATTTCCAGGTTTTCCACGTTGAACGCGCCGATGGCATAGCGCCCCAGGCGGGCCTGGGTCAGCATATCTCTGGATGAAACGAAGCTCATGCGTTTTTCTCCTCTATTTGGTTGATTCATCCCGCCCGGTTTTGGCCAGGTGGATGGCGACGGCCTCGAAATTGGCCTGGGGGATCACGGTCAGACAGTTCTCCTGCAGGGAAACGGGGTCGTTTTCGCTGCACAGAACGCCTGCGATGCCGAGCCTCGCGGGAACGGGCAGCGAAATGCGGGGCGGCAGCGGGCCGCCGAAAGTGTGAATAACGACCAGCGCTTCGCCGCCATCGACGGCGCGAACCACCGCCTGCCAGCCCTCGGGGTGCAGCCATCTGGGGCTGACCGAGCCGTAAAAGCGGCTGACGCCATCCCGGATGATGAGACCCACGCGGCGGTAGAAGGCGATGCCCTCCTCCACCTTGCGCCACTGCGCTTCCGACAGGGAAAAAATATCGCCGGACAGGCACATAACGCCAAGCAGCGTGTTGACGAGGGAATAGTTGATGCGCCTGAGATCATCCTTTTGCCGCAGCACGGCCCAGATTTGGGATTGCCCGGCCAGGATCATGCGCTGGAGCGCCGCCGCGATGATGGGGATGTGGGCGCACTCGTGGGCGTCGGAGAAGGAGGCCATATCGCTCAGCGCCATCATGGAGGGCTCCAGACGGTGGCCGCCGGAGGAGCAATTTTCAATGACCAGATCGGGGATCTCCTGCCGGAGCATGCGGAAGAACCGCTGGGCCCCCAGCATGTTTTGCCTTAGGCCCTCGCCCAGGCTTTCACAGCCGTCGCAGCCCACGCCGATGGTGTCGTTGTAATCGATCTTGACGTAGCCGAAATGACACTTTTTCAAAAGCCCCGCCACCCGTTGGCGCAGGTAGGCCTGGTTTTCCTCCGTGCGCAGATCCAGGAACCGGCGGTTGTCGGTGTCGATGACGACGCCGTTGCGGTGCAGCAGGCGATCCTCCTGCCGGAAAATATCCGCCTGGCGGGCGCAGGTTTCCGGCTCGAACCACAGGCCCGGGATCATGCCGGCGTCCCGGATGCGCTGGGCGGTATATGCAAGGCCCCGGGGGAAGAGGCCCCGCTCGTCGGGCAGCCAATCCCCGCCGCAGGCGCTCCAATCCCGGTCCGACGCGCCGTACCACCCGGCGTCGATCACCAGGTAATCCACGCCGCGGCCCTGCAGGGCCTGGGCGATGCGCATCAGGTTATCGTGGGAGGGCTTGCCCCAGGTGGTGCAGTATTCATTGAAGAGCACGGGCAGCGGGCGATCCTTGCCAACCCAATTTTCCCGCTGCACGGTCAACAGCATTTGGCTGGCCTCGTCCACCCCGCCCCGGGCGACGGTGAGATATGCCGGAGGCGAAAGGAAGGAGGCGCCGTTTGGCAATTCCTTGGCCCAGTGGCCGTATTCCGCGTCGGCCAGGCCGCCCGTCAGGCTCAGGCCGCCGTCCCGCCGCCTGAATTCCATCTGCCAGGAGGAGGGAATGGCCAATTGCGCCGCCCAGGTGACGCCCCGGCGGGTATCCTCCACCGCCGCGAAGGGGAAATACCCCCGCACCGGCATGGAGCCCAGCTGACCGAATTTTTCCACCCGAACGCCCACGGGGATCCACGCGGGCTCCAGGTTCAATTCCTCCGCCCCCTGGCTCAGCAGGCGGCCCTCCTCGCTCCAGGCGCTTTTCACCCGGTGCAGCGTCAGGCCCCCGGGGGCGTCGTCAGGCGCGAAGGGCGTCAGCATGCCGATGCTGAAGCTGGACAGCATGTCCAGCGTCACCGGCCGGCCGGTTTCGTTGATCACCTCGGCGTCCAGGATCACCGCCTGCAAGCCGGCGTGCCACCGCAGCCGATGGCGCACCCGGATGCCCCGCTGATCCCGCAATTCCGTCAGGATCGCATCGCCCTCCCGGCGCTGATCCGACAGGCGCAGGCCGTTGGTCGACGGGGTGTCGGCCAGGGTGGCGCCGTTGGCGAAGCCGTGGGGCAGGGCGTCGCCCCGCAGGTGCAATTGCACCAGGCTTTCCACGGCGCATTTCTTTTCTGCAAGGTCCGCTTCCATGTCGGCCGGGATCAGCGTCAGCCCGGTGTGGCCCGCCTCATCCTGCCGGAACAGGACGGCGAACTCGCCCAGGATAAAACGGCTCAGGGTGTTCATGCGAATTCCTTCCCGGCCTCGGCCTGCTTGGGGGGATGCACGGATGTGCCCCGGGTCAATTGCGTGTTCAGGATCACCGTTCGGTGGGACAGGCGGTTTTCCTCGTTCAGCAGCGCCAGGATCAAATTGGCGCACTCCTGGCCGATGCTGTGCTGGGGCTGATGGATCAGCGTCAGATGGGGGAAAATATTGCCGAACATTTCCAATTTATCAAAGCCGATCACCGACAGATCCTCCGGCACCCGGATGCCCATATTTTGCAGGGCCAGCATGCCGCCGATGGTCATTTCGAAATTGGTGATGAACAGGGCGGTGGGGGGATCCGGCTGCTGCATCAATTGCTGTACCGCCTGATAGCCGCCGTTCATGGTGTAATTGGCGTAGCGGATATCCTCCTGGGAGGGGGTGATGCCCACCGCCCGCAGGGAATTCAAGTAGCCCTGCAGCCGGCAGTTGGTGGTATACAGGTCGGGTTCGCCCAGGATCAGGCCGATGTGGCGGTGCCCGGCGTTCAGCAATTCCTGGATGGCCTTTTCGGATGCCCGCACGTTGTCGATCACCACGGCGCTCACCTGCCCATCCAGGGCGGGGATCAGCCGGTCCACCAATACCACGGGGATGCCGGCGGCCATGGCGGATTTCAGGTGGGTGCCCGTGGCGTCGGTGGGCATGTTGATCAGCCCGTCCACCTGGCGGTTCAGCAGAAAATTGACCGCTTCCTTTTCCCGCTTCGGGTCGCTGCGGCAGTCGGACACGATGACGGCGTAATTCCGCCGGCGCAGCAGATCCTCCATGGCGGAAATGATGGAGGTGATGAATGCGTTGCTCAATTCCGGGATCACCACGCCGATCACGTGGGAGCGCCGGGTTTTCAGGCTGCGGGCCACCTCGTTGGGAACGAAGTGAAGCTGCTTCACCGCGTTTTCGATCAAAATGCGGTTCTTCTCCCGCACGGTACCGCCGTTAAAATATTTGGATATGGTGGCCAGCCCCAGCCCTGTGATTTGCGATAGATCCTTCATCGTTGGCGCCATATGTATCCCTCCTGCCAAGAATCCATTGTAACAGTTCCTGACCGGAAAAACAATCATTTTTCAGGCTGGACAGGGAAAAAAAGGAGATTTTGGGGGGAATTTACACCGTATTCGGGCTGGGGGCGATTTCCGTTTCCAGGGGATCGGTGTATTCCCTGCCCTCGGCGTGAATGAAGCCCCACACCCTTTGATCCTTTTCCGGGCGGATGAAATTGCGGCCGATATCCGTCATGCGGTCAACGTCCATGAGCAGGAGCAGGTTGTTCCCGCCCTTGCAGGGGTCCCGGCGGTTGATGTGGTCCTCCGTCACGCCCATCAAATACAGGCCGTTCCGGATCTTGACGTAGACCGCCGGCTCCTCGTAAATGGGGTCGTCGATCAGCGGGGTTTCGTCCCCGTCAGGGCGGCGCAGCGCCTGGGCCCGGCAGAAATGATCCAGGTAGATGTGCACGTTCACGAAGCCGTTGTAATAGGTCCAGGCGATTTTTCTGCCCGTCAGTTCGCAGGTGAAGCAATGCCGCCGCCAGGGGAGGGGCTTGCCATCCCGCCGTACGGCGCCGAAATCATAGGTGGTTTTGGCCAATTGGGGGCGGGCGGGATACGCGCCGAACACCGTGCGCACCCGGGTCACTAGGTCGTTTTCCTCATCCACGATCAGCGTCACGCAGGCGTATTTGCCGGGACAGGGCTCCTCGTAGGCGATCAGCCGCACGGTATCCCGCATGGTCAGGCTGCCGTAACGCAGCCACAGGGGGCGCTGCTGATCATCCATGCGCAGGGCGTCCTGGCCGGTGGAGAAGGTATACAATTCCTCCTCGCCGCTGTCGTAAACGATGTGCAGGGCGGCGCCCGCCAGGCGATGATCCAGGGATTGAATGAACCGTTCGTTTCCGGTGAAATGGATGCCGTGTGCGGCGGGCATGGCCGATCCCTCCCTGCTTTCAGCGGATTTCTTCCACAAAATTCACCTGCTGCGCCTGCTCCCAGGTCAGGGGCAGCTGATCCCAGTCGATGGTGCCCTCCAACCCGGCGTAATCGCTGATGCGGATGGAGCACAGCAGCCCGTCCTCCCCCCGCTCGTAGGCGGCGATGCCAGACATGGCGATGCGGTTCCTCTCCTCCCGGCCGGCCCGGGAAACCACGTGCACCCATTCGATCACGCAGGTGCGGCCGTCGTCGATCAGCGTTTCATACCGCATGGCTACGCAGCGTGGGATGTACTGGGCCATGCGCCGGTATTTTTCATACACGTCCGCCCGGGTCAGCGCCGGTTCCCGGCCGGGCTCCAAGGGCTCGTAGCCGCCGAACACGCAATTGTCCGCCATGCAGGCCATGATGCGGTCCACGTCGGCGGCGGGCAGGTGGTGCAGCCCCTCGTAATATTCCCGCACCGCGCCGGTCAGCAGCCCCCCTTCGCCCTTCTCCAGATGGGTAGAGGGAAACAGCGGGGCCCGGTACGCCTGCAGGCCGGGGATGAAGGAGCAGTGGGTGTACAGGCGCACCTCGTCCAGCAAGCCCCCGCCCCGCAGATCGGCCACCACGAAAAACGGCACCTGCCGAATGCCCTCCGCGCTTGTAAAATCCACCTGCAGCTCGGTCACGGAGCGGCCGTTGGCCCGGGTTTGGATCACGGGGATGACGGCGGCCCGCTCCGCCTGGAAGCGGGGCAGCCATTCCCGGATGAAGCGGCGCACGCCCTGCAGCCCCTCGTAGCGCCGGAAGGGCGTGTCGACGACGCTTGGCGCGTGCCCGAATTGCTTTTCCTCCCGGAACAAGGCGCAGGCCCCTTCTTCATCCCCGGCGCAGGCGGCTCGGATCAGCCGCAGTTCGGCGTAGCTTTCATCGATCGGATGCGCGCTGCCGCGGTACAGCTCGGCCAGCACGCTTCTTTGAATGTACTTCATCGTTGCTTCCTTCCGCCGGGGCGCGGTCATTTCTGAAAGCGGAACACATTCCAGGACAGCCTGGGCAGCACGGCTTCGCACACGCCCTTGTCAAACGCGGTATCCATCACTTCCCGGGGGATCAGCACGTCCGGCCGTTCGTAGGAATTCCGGGCGTCGGGGTCGCCGCTGCTCAGGCAGGTGTGACCCAGGAACTTCCATTGCGCAAAGCCCCGCACGTCCAGGGTGAACTGCTGGGCGTCCTCCCAATCGGCGTTGAGCACGAACACCGTCAATTCATTTTCTTCCTTGTTCAGGGCGGCGGCGGCCTGGATGTAATCCACGTTTTCAAAGCCGACGTACTGGTTCATATCGTCGAGGGCGTAGCCCTCCACCTGGTACTGCTCGCACGTTACCACCGGCCTGAGCGACGTGCCGGTGGCCCAACGGATCATCTGGGTGAAGGGGTAGTATGCGGCGCCCTTCCACACGTGCTCCCGGTCGGTCATGCACAGATCGCCCAGACCGCCGGTGGCGCAGCCGATCTTCACCCGGTCGGCGTGGCGCAGCAGCGTCAACAGCACCGTGCAGGTGCCCAGCGTGCGCAGCATTTCCCCGGAAAGCGGGGCACGGCGGCGGGTGCTCCAATCGTCGGGGTCGTGGCGCACATACGTTTGATCGGGGTCGAAGGAATAGAACGTCCAGGCGGGGGTGCGCCCGTTCATGCCCCAGTGGGCCTTGCCCGCGGGCCGGGTCATGGACCCGTATTCATCCAGCGACAGCATCATCGTTTTGCCGACCCGCAGCTTGGTTTTCACGTAGTCGCACAGGCTGATTTCCGTTTGGATGTATTGCTCGAACGCCTGGTAGCCCGCCAGCAGGGCGGCCACATTGCCCGTGGGGGCGGAGTGGTAATGGTGCATGGAAATGTAATCCACCGTTTCGTAGCAGGCTTCCAGCACCTGCCGATCCCATTCCGGATAGTGGCTCAGGAAGGGGGAGGAGGATACGCAGGCGGCGGTTTCGATGGTGGGATCGATGAATTTCATGGCCTTTGATGTCTCGTGGGCCAGCACGCCGTAGCCGGCGGGGTTCTTTTCCCAGGAGGCGATCTGCCAGGGGCCGTCCATTTCGTTGCCCAGATACCAGGTTTTCACCTTGTAGGGGGCGGCGTGGCCGTTTTGCCTGCGCAGGTCGGACCAGTAGGTGCCCCTTTCGAAATTGGTGTATTCCACGATGTCGGCGGCGTCGCTCAGGGTGCCGGTGCCCAGGTTCACGGTGTAGAGGGCCTCGGCCCCCACCCGTTCCGCCCAGCGCAGGTATTCATCGTGGCCCACGTCGTTGGGGATAAATTGGTGCCAGGCCAGGTCCAGGCGGGTCTTTCGCTGCGCCCGGGGCCCGATGGAATCCTTCCAATTCCAGCCGGACACGAAGTTGCCGCCCGGCAGGCGCACCGAGGGTAGCCCGGCGGCGCGCAGGCCGTCCATGAAATCCCGCCGCAGGCCCAGGTCGTCCGCCGTGGGATGCTTGGGATTGTACATGCTTCCGTTGACCATGGAGCCGATGGGCTCCAGGAACGCCCCGAACAGCCGGGGGGAGATTTCGCCGATCCGGAAGGAGGGATGCAGCGTCAGCTTAGCTTTTCTCATGGCAGCCTCATTTCCGGGGCGAAGGGGGAAGCAAGATGCCGCCCCTTGCCCCTCATAGATGGTTAGAACAGGATTTCGATGTTGGTTTCTTCGTCCTTCCGGAAGGCGAACGCCGCGTGATCGCCGGTCATCGGCAGTTCCTTGCCGTTCACCAGGATGCGGCAGCCCTCCCTGCGGCAGCGCAGGGTGAGGGTTTGATCCCGGTGGGAGGTGATGCTGGCCCGCAGGCCCTTTTCGGTCCACGCCATGTGGTTCAGCTTGGCGAAGGTATACAGCCACACGCCGTCGATGGCGCCTTCCATCATGTTCTGCGGCATGGCGGGCAGGAATTCGATGACGCCCGGCATGCTGAACACGCACATTTCCACCAGGAAGGCGGGCACGGCGCCCTGCAGATCGGGGAACACGCCCCGGTAGGGGAAGTGGCTGGTTTGCAGGGTGCGGCGCACGAAGCCGTGGTTGAACAGCTGGCTCAGGTTCTGCACGGCCTCCTCCATATCCTTCAGGCGGATGGCGGTGAAGGCCCGGTGAATGATGCCGTGGGCGGAATCATCCTGCTGGCCGCGCTTGCGGTTGGAAATGATGATGGCCTCCGTCAATTCGGGCTCCGATTCCGGGGTGATGGCCCGGCCCGGCCACACGTCGTAATGGTGGGATACGTGGCGGTGATTGTAGTTCTCCTCGATGGTGGGCCAGGCCCATTCCTTCAGGCCGCCCTCCTGATCCAGCAGGTAGGTGGGCAGGGAAGCCAATTGCGCCTCCCAATGGGGGATCTGATCTTCCTTGATGCCCAGGGTTTTGCAGCCGTCGATCAGGTTGGTCAGGATCTCCCGGCAAATGGCGATATCCATCACCGAATTGATGCGGGTGGGGTTGATGCTGGCGCAGGTGACGGTTTCATAGCCGGGGTTGGGGGTGGGATCCTCGGGGGAGAAGGAGGGATAGAAGATCACCTTGCCGTCCGGCCCCCGGTCGCAGGCGTAATCCTCAAAGAACAGCGCCATTTCCTCGTAGGCGGGGATCAGGCGGTCCCGCAGGAAATCCTTGTCGCCGGTCACCAGATAATAGCCCCACAGCTCGTTGTAGATCCAGCCCAGGCACCCCGTCCAGCAATAATGGGGATAGGTGCGGGAGAAGTGGTAGTACAAGCCGGAATCCGGGTCGCAGTGCACGCTGGCCAGCAGGCCCCGGGCGCCGAAAAGCAGGCGGGCGTTGGTGCGGAAATCGTCGAACTTGGTTTCGTAATACCGGAAATATACGTCCATTTCGTCGAACAGGCCGGTATTGTTGCCGGCGCACACCTGCAGATTGGTGTTGATGTTGTGCTGCCCCATCATGGGGGGCAGGGCGCCGGTTTCATAGATCTGGAAGAAGCGGCCCATATCGTACAGCTTATCCATCAGCGTGGGGTCCAGCTCTTCCTTGCTGTGGGTGCGGCGGAGCAATTCCTCGCCGGATAATACGTTATCTTCTTTTTTGCCCAGGTGGATGCGGGAGCGATCCATCTTGCCGCCGATGATCGTTTCGTTGGCGGCCAGCATGCGGTCAAAATCCACCGCCATGGCCGACAGCGCTTCGCACACCGGCTTGGCGCATTCGAAGGAAAAATCGCTTTCAAATTTGACGATCTTGCTGACCACGATCAGGCTGTCGGCCCCCGTCAGGCGCACGCCTTTTTCCTTCGCCTCCATGCGCCCGCCCTGGGGCAGGAAGCGGATGGCGGCTACGAAGCCCTTCTTCCCAAAATCGGGGTTGTAGGCCCAGGCCAGGGTGATCATGTGATCGGTTACGGTCAATTCATGGGTGCTGCCGGTAAAGGGCTGCTTGAACACCGCGTTGCCATGGCGGAAGGGACGGCCCGGCGGCGTGATGTCGATATCCAGGTCCAATTGCCCCTGGGGGGCGGTAAAGCGGTTCACGATGACGCCGCCCTCGTAAGCGGCGAAGCTGTCGCTGCGGTAGCTGCCCCGGTCGTTGGTCCACAGGGCGGTGATCATGCCGTTCTGCATATCCAGATACCGCAGGTAATCCCACGTATCGGGGCGCTCCGGCTGCTTGAAGGAAAGCCAGAAGGCGGTGTGCAGCCGGGGGGAGCCGGTGGGGTAGAGGATCTTGTTGTCAAAATTCATGTATTTGTCAAAGCCGGCTTTTTTCTGCGCTTCATCCAGCAAAGCGTCGGTTTCCTCCGGCTTGCCATGCAGCAGCAATGACCGGATGCGGGGCAGATAGGGCCTCAGATCAGGGGGCAGGGGCGTTTTTTCCCACAGGGGCTCGTACAGCATTTCCTGGGTATAGCTGATTTCTTCGGTGTAGGGGCGGCCGGAGGCCTGCACCCGCAATTCGCCGTTGCCGGTGATGAAATCATCGGAAGGCTCCTGCGCAGGAGAGATGGAACAGATATTGTGCTCAGGCAGAATGCCGCTTCGTTTTTCGGCTGGGATATACGCATAGGGATAAGACATTTTCGCAAAGTCAATAGACACACGCATCTCTCCTTTTTTGTTAATTGCGGGGCGCCAAATGGCGCCCCGCATGTCGCTGTGATGTTGGATCAGCGGCTCAGATAACGGTCGTAAGCGCTTTGATAAGCATCGATGGCATCCTGAATGCCCATGGATTTCACCTGGCTGATCAGGGTGTCCAATTCCTCCACGGGCTTCTTGCCGGTGATCACGGACAGATACACCTCAGAAACCGCGGTGTTCACGTCGGTGATGATGCGGGAGTAGGTCTCCTGCTCGTCGGCATTCAGGGCGAAGGAGGGCAGATCCAGGCTGGTATCGGACAGGGCGTAGTTCTTATGGGTGGCGATCTGATCCGGCACCACCAGGTTCATGGAGCCCCAGGCTTCGTAGCTCATGGCCTTGGGCCAGGCGCCCAGGGTGGGCAGAGCATACTTGAACACGGCGTCGGCCATGCCGTAATCGGGATCGTTGGTGACGGCTTCGGTCCAGGTATGGTTGCCTTCGGCATCCTTGGTGTAGGACAGGCCTTCCACGCCCCAGTTGATCAGTTCGCTGCCTTCTTCGGAGTAGAGGTAGTTGATCAGCTCCAGGCACTTGTCGATGTGGCCGTTTTTGACGGCGGCGGTGGTGATGACGGTGGGCTGGTTGGCGCCGGCGAAGCTCACCATGGCGTTGTCGCTGTCATAGGTGTAGGGCACGCCGTCGATGCCCTTCATGGGCACCATGCCGTAGATGCACACGTCGTCGGGGTTGCCGTAGCCATTGTCGGTCAGGGTCTGCTGGATGGAAGCTTCCCAGCCCTGCACGCTGTCGGGGAAGCAGAAGAACACGCCCACCTTGTCGCCGGTGATCTTGGCGGCCCAGGGATCGTATTTCTGGCTGACGAATTCCTCGTCCACCAGGCCTTCTTCATACCACTTGCGCATGGTTTCCACATAGGATTTGAAGTTGGCGCCGTCGTTCAGTTCGGTCCAGTAGGTGATCTTGCCGGACAGGGGATCGCGGTACATCTGGTTGACCTTCAGGGAGAAGGCGGCGGCCAGGGTGTCGGCGCCGGGATGCACGGTGCCCCACCAGTTGCAGCAGCTGAAGGGGATTTCATCGTTGGGATCGCCATTGCCGTTGGCGTCGTTTTCTTTGAAGGCCTTCATCACGGCGTAGAGCTCATCCACGGTGGTGGGCACTTCCAGGTTCAGCCGGTCCAGCCAGTCCTTGCGGATGGCATAGCCCCAGTAAGCGGAACGGGCGATGTTGGGCTCCCAGTGGCAGAAGGTGACGATGGAACCGTCGTCCTGGGTCACGGCCCGGCGCACGTCGGCGTTTTCTTCGATCACCTTAAACCAGTTGGGCACCTTTTCCTTGTATTCGGGGATTTCGCTGATGGGCACGATCACGCCGTCTTCCACGCCGGCGATGGCGCCGCCGGAATACTGCGTCCAGTCGAAGAACAGCAGGTCCGGATATTCGCCGGATACCAGCATGGCGTTCACGGCGGTGTTGTAGTCATCGGAGGAGGCGGGGCCCAGGATGGTCAATTTGATGTTCAGGCGGTTTTCCAGTTCCTTGACCCAGGCGGTGTCGCTGTAATAAGCGACGGAGTTACGGCTCAGTTCCTGACGGAAATAGGTGATTTCAATGGGTTCTTCCGCCAGCGCGAAGGGAACGGCGGTCAGCAGCAGCGCGACCACGCACAGGAGCGACAGGATTTTTTTCATGGGGTTGGACCTCCTTTTTTATTTACGTCATGGCGCTTCGCGGCCATGCATCGTACGGGAAAGGGAAAACGGGGATCAGCCTTTCAGCGCGCCGATCATGACGCCCTTGGTGAAGTATTTTTGCAGGAAGGGATACACGCAGATGATGGGGATGACGGATACCATGATGGTCGCGTATTTCAGCAGCATGCGGGTGGCCTGATCCTCGCCCGAGCGGTTGCTGCTGCCGCTGCCCGCGGCGGCGGATACGTCGTTGTTCACCACGATCTGCCGCAGCACCATTTGCAGCGGCTGCTTTTTGCCGTCCTGGATGTAAAGCAGGGCGTTGGTCCAGCTGTTCCAGTAGCCCACCACGATGAACAGGCCGATGGCGGCCAGCGTGGGCACGATCAGGGGGATCAGGATGCGGATGAGGATGGTCAATTCGTTGGCCCCGTCCAATTCGGCGGATTCCGTCATCTCCTGGGGGATGCCCATGATGGCGGTGCGCAGGATGATCACGTAGTAGGTGCTGATCAGGCCGGGGATGATCAGGGACCACAGGGAATCCAGCAGGCCCACTTCCTTCACGATCAGATAGGTGGGGATCATGCCGCCGTTGAAATACATGGTGAATACGGCGGCGAAGGTGAAGAAGCCGTGCAGCATGCTGTTCTTTTTGCTCAGCACGAAGGCGAACAGCAGCGAGGAGATCAGGGTGCAGGCCGTGCCCACCGTGGCCAGGAACAGGGTGACGCCGTAGCCGTTCCAGATGGCGCGGTAATTCAGCACAAACTGATAGCCCTTGATGGAAAAGCCCAGCGGCGATAGCAAAATGCCCTGATGGGAGGACAATTTCAGCGGCTCGCTCAGGGAGGCGTAGAGCACGTACAGGAAGGGGTACACCGTGATCACCATCAGCAGCAGCATGAACAGGATGTTGACCACGTCGAACACCCGGCTGCCCACGGAGGGGCGGCCGTAATGCCAGGCGCCCCGGTGATTGTCGTGAGGGATCGCTTCTTTGGTTTTTCGACCGAATTTCATGCTCATCCCTCCTTTACCACAGCGATACGTCGCTGACCTTGCGGCTCAGGGCGTTCACGGCCACCAGCAGGATGAAATTGAACACGGAATTGAACAGGCCCACGGCGGTGGCGTAGCTGTAATTGCCCTTTTGCAGGCCGTAGCGATACACGAAGGAGGAAATCACATCCGCCGTTTCGTAGATGGTTTCGTTGTACAGCAGGATGATCTTTTCAAATCCCACGCTGAGCATGTTGCCGATTTTCAGGATCAGCATGATGATCACGGTGGGCAGGATGCCGGGGATGGTGACATGGATCACCCGGCCGAAGCGGTTGCAGCCGTCGATGGCCGCGGCGTCGTACAGATCGGCGTTGACGCCGCCCAGGGCCGACAGGTAGATGATGGAGCCGTAGCCCACGCCCTGCCAGATGCCGGTGCCCACGTAAATGGGCCGGAAGTAGCTGGGCTCCTGCATGAACAGCACCCGGGTGCCGCCCAGGGCGATGATGATCTGGTTGATCACGCCGCTGGAGGAGAAGAAATCCAGAATGATGCCGCACACGACCACCTGGGAAATGAAGTGGGGCAGGTAGGTGACCGTCTGCACCGCCCGCTTGTAGGTGTTGGAGCGCAGCTCGTTGAGCAGCAGCGCCAGGATGATGGGGGCGGGGAAGCCGAAGATCAGGTCGATCACGTTGATCAGCAGGGTGTTGCGCAGCAGCCTGCCGAAGTAATAGCCGTTGAAGAACTGATCAAAGTATTTGTACCAGGGGTTGGCCCATTTGCTGCCGAAGATGCCCCGGGCTGCCCGGAAATCCTTGAAGGCGATGACGATGCCGCCCATGGGCAGATAGCAGAAAACGACGTAGTAGGCCAGGCACAGGAAGCCGATCAGATAGACCAGCTTGTAGCGCTTGAGATCCTGGGCCAGGCGTTTGCCGAATGACTTTTTGGGAATCACATGCCTTTCGGCCATGCCTCCCTCACCTCCCTTGTCCGATTGCGCCGGGGTGTCGGCGAGTTGTTGCAATGGATGCAATCAGAATGTCTGTGTGACGGGGGCTTCGGTGAAGGAGCTGATCACGGCCTCGCCCTGCGCCAGATAGAATACTTCCATTTTGCCGTCGTCCGCGCTGTACATGTTTTTCAGGCTGGGATTGGCTTCCAGCATGTGCTCCTTGGCCTCCCTGCGGGGATCCACCACCGCCCGGGCGGCCACCCGGATCCACTTCCCGTCCGCGCTCATGGCGCAGATTTCCACCTGCGGGTTTTCCTTGAGCTGGGCGAACACGGGCTTTTGATTGCTGGTGATCAGGTACAGCTTGCCTTCAAATTCATCCAGCGCACCGAAGGGACGCACCCGGGGCTGCTTTCCTTCCGCGGTTGTCAGGTAAAACGTGCCGCAGGCGCGAAGGAACTCCATCCAATTGCTCATGGCGCTTCATCTCCTTTTTTTATTGGAACAAACGCTGTAAAAACACCCTGGCGGCGTGCCGCCATACATCCCATTCGTGATAGCCCGGGCAGGTGTACAGGCACAGGGGGACGCCCTTTTCCAGATACGCCCGCACGCTTTCCCGCAGCCGGTCACAGGTGGGCTGCTCCTGCTCGCCCACGGCGATGAACAAAAGATCGAATGCGCCTTCGAACGCCGCCTTGGACTGCAGATAAGCGCTGCCGTCGAAATTGAAGCCCGTTTCCCGGAAGCCGCCGCTGAAAATGCCGGCGCTGCCAAAGAACCCGGGGTGCTTGAAGATGGCGGCGTTGGTTTGCATGCCGCCCATCGACAGGCCCGCCATGGCCCGGTGATGGGTGTCGGGCAGGGTGCGGTACTTGGCGTCGATGAAGGTGGCGCAGTCGTCCTTGATCACCTCGTCCACGTCCCCGCCGGCGGGATCGCCCGTGCCGTCGGGCCGGAAGGCGTAGCCATCGTTCATCACCACGATCATTTCCCGCATCTGCTCGGCGGCGATCAGGTTGTCGCAGATATAGTTGATCTTTCCCTGCCACAGCCAGCCGGTCTCATTTTCGCCGCCGCCGTGCTGAATGTACAGAACGGGGTAGCGCTTCGATCTATCCTGATCGTAGCGGGGCGGGGTGTACACATAGCAGCAGCGGGTGCGCCCCGTCATCGCGCAGGGATACAATTCCATGTGCACCGTGCCGTGGGGCACGTTTTGCAGCAGCCAGAAGGCGTCGTCGTCGCTGCCGGGCATTTCAAAATAATTCACCGGGCGGAAGCCGCCGTAGCCCATGGGGGCCAGGGAGTTGATGGTGCGCACCCCGTCCACCTCGAAATCGACGTAGTGGAAGCCGGGGGCGATGGCATCCACCGTGCACTGCCAGTAACCGTCGCCCAGGGGCTGCAGGTCGTAATCCCGGGGCATGGAGCCGCCCCAGCCCTTCACCCGCACCTGTTTGGCGTCCGGAGCGAAGAAATTGAATTCCGCCTTGCCGTAATCCAGCACCCGCACGCCCATTTTTTCCGGCACGTAATGCAGCGAGGGCCTGCCGTTCACTTCGCCGAAGATGGGCTTTTTGTTCAGCGGGTCGAAAAACAGCGCGTGCTGATTCAGCGCCTGGTTGTGCAGGATCTCTTCCTTCTTCATGGCCATACCTCCTTGGCGGGCCGCGCCTGCCCTTACCAGAAGCTGTGGTACTTCCCGCAGGCTGCGAACATTTCGTCCACCATCTGATCCATTTCATCCAGGCTCAGCTTGGCGGCGGTGTAGGGATCATAGTAAACCGCTTTATAGATGAGGGATTTGTCTTTATTCAGGTAGGCCTCCACCGCCATTTCCTCGGTTTGGCTTTCGATGCTGTTGAGCAGCGCCAGCTCCCGGGGCATGGGGCCCACGTGCACGGGCTTCAGGCCGTTGGGATCGGCCAGGATGGGCACCTCCACGCAGGCGCCCTGAGGCAGGTTGTCGATCAGCCCGAAATTGCGCACGTTGCCGTTGAATTCAAAGGGCGTGCCGTCGCCGAAGCAGGCGTTGAAAATGTAGCTGGCGAATTCGTGGCCCCGGTCCAGGGTGATTTCCTCGCCGAACCATTTTTCCAGCATATCCATCCGGGATGCGCCCCGGAAGACCCCGCCGTCCTGCACCCGCTTGCTCATGTATTCTCCCGGCGTGCCGTCGAAATTCACCGGCGGGCAGTAGCGCATCATCAGGTCGTCCCGCTTGCGGAACCAACCGTTGTATTCGCTGTTATGGTAGGAGCTTTCGGTGACGAAATAGCCCAGGTGCTTGAACATTTCGATGCGCACCCGCTCGGTTTTGTAAATTTCGGGGTCCTCCACGATCCGGCGCAGTTGGGGGTAAGCGTCCTCGCCCCGGCATTTCAGCGTCAGGTAAAAAGCGGTGTGGTTCAGCCCGGCGCAGGTATAGGTCATATCCTTCGGGGTTGCCTGCAGCCATTTGGCCAGCAGCATGATGGTTTCCTGCACGCTGTGACACAGGCCGATGAAATGCAAGCGGGGGAACAGGGTCTGCACGGTGCGGCAGATCATGGCCATGGGGTTGGTGTAGTTGAGGAATACCGCGTCGGGGCACAATTCCTGCACATCCCGGGCGATGTCGACGATGGCCTGGATGGTGCGCAGGTAGCAGAAGAAGCCCCACACGCCCCGGGTGTCGCCGATGGCGGCCTCGATGCCGTACTTGGAGGGAATGCCCAGTTCGTCCTTCAGCGCTTCCCAGCCGCCCACCTGAATGGTGCACAGGATGCCGTCGGCCCCCGGCAGGGCCTCCCGCCGGTCCAGCGTGCAGTGCACGGTGGCGGGGTAATGCCCCTCGTCCACATACCGCTGCACCATCCGCCGAGCCATTTCCAGGTGCTGGGGGTTGATGTCCACCAGCCACAGCTCCGCGTCTCGCAAGGCGTCGAAGGTCAGAATGTCCCGGGACAGGCTGCGGGTGAAAATGAAGCTGCCCGCGCCAATGAACACGATCTTTCTTCTTTTGCTCATAGCGTTTCCTTTCTCGGTGCCGGGGGTTTTTAAAATCCGAAACGTTTCACAAAATGCGACTGACGAAGCATCCACTTCACGGACCGGGGACATTCATTTGTTCGATACCCTATTTATACGCCTGACGGCCCGGAAAGTAAATATGCAAAACTTATATTCGGGATAATTTTCGCCAATTTATACATAGAAAGCGTCGTTTTGCCCATTTTGCTCGGTAGAAATGTGCAATTCTTTTTCGGATAAAAAAAGGTTAATCCGTTGGGGAACCTTCCGGTTTTGCGAAAAAATAGGCAATCCATAACCGAAAGGTTTCGGGATACGCGTCCGGATCGCCACTGGCCCGCGGGAGCCGCCGGGAAATGAGGCAACCGTTCCCCTCGATTTGGCGCGGCGGCAAACGCCGGCGCTTCGTCACTCCGTCGTCAGCGCGGTTTGCCATTTGTCGGTGCGGAAGCGCAGCCAGGTGAGCAAAGCGCGCACCGTGCTGTCGGCGCAGGCGCACAGCACCGCCTCCGGCAGGCCCAGATGGAACACCCGGATGCACAGGAAGGCCCCCAGGGTACGGATGCCCCAGTTGCACACGGCGGTGATGTAAAAGGGCCATTTGGTATCGCCGGCGCCCCGCAGCGCCCCGGCCAGGATCCAGGCCGTTACCTGGATGGGCTGGATGAAGGCCACCTGGTGCAGGCACTGAATGGCCAGGTCGATGGCGTCGGGGTCCGGGGTGAACAGGCTGACCAACTGCCGGGCGAAAATATAGATCATCGCCCCGGAGAAGGTGAGGATGGCGGCGCCCACCGCCACGGTTTTGTAGGCGAATTTTTCGGCCAGGTCCTTTTTCCCGGCCCCCAGCGCCTGGCCCACCAGGGTGGTGGCTGCGGTGGCGAAGGCGAAGCCCGGCATGAAGGAAATGGATTCGGCGGTGATGTACACCGAATTGGCGGCGAACACCACCGTGCCCAGCGACGCCACCGCCCGGGATACCACGATGCTGGCGGTGGACATGCAGAATCTTTCCAGCATGGCGGGGATGGAGATATCCACCACCCGCCGGATCAGGGCCCTGTCGATGCGCATGGAATCCCGGATGCTGATGCGGGTGGGATCTTTTTTCGTGTAGAGCAGCACCACCATCAGCACGCCGCCCACCATCCAGGATAATCCGGTGGACAGGGCGGCCCCCGTCACCCCCAGCCCGGCCCCGGGCACGGTGAAGGAAAGGGAAAACAGCGTCAGGGTGTGGGTGGGGTTGATCAGCAGATAATTCCCGACCACGTTGATCAGGTTCACGGCCATATTGACGTGCAGCGGGGTTTTGGTATCACCCCGCCCCCGGAATACGCCGCTGAGCATCATGGTGGCCAGGTTGAAGATGCGGAACAGGGAGGTGATCAGCAGGTAATTGGCGGCGGTATCCAAAATCTCCGGCTCCGCCCCCATCCACTGGGGGATCAGCCGGTGCAGCCCGATGAGCAGGCCGGAAATGGGCACGCCCACATAGGCGAGCAGCAGCAGGGCGTGGCGGATGTAGGCCTTCGCCTCCTCATAGTCGCCCGCGCCCACCGTTCTGGCCACGTAGGCCGTGATGCCCACGCCCAGGGCCATCACCACGCCGTTGATCAGGAACACAAAGGAATTGCTGATGGAAACGGAGGCGGTGGCGTTGACCCCCAGCACGCCCACCATGGCGGTGTCGGCATAGCTGACCAGGGTGGTCAGGATCTGCTCCAGGAACAGCGGCCAGGTCAGGTACAGAATGATCCGGATCGGCGATCGGCTTTCATCGGTCAGGTTCATGGGTTGCTTTGCCAATGGCTGCTTCACCTTCTTTGGTTTTTCATTCGTTGGGGTATTGGGGGTAGGGCAGGGCCTCTGCCTCGTCGGGCGTCATGGAAAATTTCCCGATGGCGCCGATGAAATCATTTTCGACGGTGCCGTCCTCGTGATAGCCGAACACCCGGCCGATGTAGCGCACCCGATAGGCGTTCAGCAGGATCAGCAATTGATTCCCGCCCTGCCGGGGCAGCAGGCGGTTGACGTTCTTTTCGGTGACGGAGTAGAGGTAAAATCCCTCCCGCAGCTTGATATAGTAGGCAGGCTCCTCATACACCGGGTAAATGCCCTGCCGCTCCACGAAGCGCTGGTAGTGAGCCCGGGCCTGCGGCGGCGCGTCCGGCGCCAGCACCTTTTTTGCCAGGCCCAGGCGGAAGTAATCGACGCCGCAGTAGCAGTGCATGATTTCGTCGTTGGGGTTGTAGCGCCAGATGATGCGCTTGCCCAGCAGTTCCTCTGTGTAGCCGTGGCGCGCCGCCGTCAAGGGCTCGTGGGGCAGCTTCTGGGCCCCGAAATACACCTGGCTGTCCACCAGCCGCGGGTGATTTTCATCGGCCCCCAGCACGGCCCTGACGCAGGTGACCAGGCGCGTTTCCTGATCCCACACCAGGGTGACGTGGGTGAGGGGTCGGCTTCCGGACAGCAGGAATTTGATCAGGAACAGCCTTTCGTCGCCCTTCGCGGCCTCGTAGGTTTCCCAGCGCATGCTTTCCCCGGCCTTGCCCCACAGCAAATTTTCCCCGTCCAGAAATTGCACGCACACCGGGGCCAGGCCGTCCAGATGGGCGATCAGCGTTTGCCCGGCCAGCTCGCAGGTGGAAGCCGCCTTGTATTGCTTCATGCCGCCGATGGAGGGACGGGGGGATACGGGATTGAAAATCTCCCGGCCGATGATATGCTCCTTGTAGCTCATGGGTGATCCCTCCTCAAAAAATCCGATAGGGGCTGGGCATGCCGTCGATGAGGTCGGGGGTTTGATGGAAAGCGCCGAAGGCGGAAAAGACGAAATTCTGCGGCGCGTAGTGGTTTTCGTAATCGCTGGCAAAGCACCGGCCGATATCGTGGATCTTGTTGGTATCCATCACCATGATCAGGCTGTTGCCGCACAGGGTGGGATCCTGGCGGCATTCCGTTTCCTCGATGAAGCCGAAGAAATATACGTCCTCCCGGATCTTCACATAGAAGGCGGGAATTTCGAACAGGTGCTTTTTCCGCCGCTCGTATTCGGCGTCCCGCTCCCGGATCTGCTCCTGCGTGGCGTCGGGCGGCAGCTCCCGGGGCTGGCCGATGGGCACCCGCAGGAAATGCTCGGTGATGAAGGCGTGGGTGATGCCGAAATTGGAGGAGTAGCGCCAGAAAATGTTCTTGCCCGTCAAATCGGGGGTGAAGGCGTGGCGCATGGGGTTCAGGGGCTTGCCGGGGGTTTTGATGGCCCCGAATACGATGTCGTGGGTCACCAGGTACGGCGCGGTTTTGACCTCCCCGATCCGGGCGTGCACCGCCGTCACCAGGTCGGCTTGCAGATCCAGCACCAGCGTCAGGCAGTGGCGCAGGGGCGTGCCAAAGATTTCCCAGTTGACAAAGTAGGTTTTATCGTCCAATTTCAGGCACTCGTAGGTATCCCAGCGCAGGGCTTTTCCCTGCTCGCCCCAGGCGATCATTTCCTCCGACAGGAAATGCAGGGCGTAGCGACAGCCGTTGTCCATCACCAATTGAAAGGCCCGTCCCTTCAGGTCGTAGCACAGCGGCTCCCTGAATTGCTCCAGCCCGTTCCATGGCGCGGTGGGCAAAAAGGGGTTGGGATAGCGGATTTCCGGTCCCGGCATGGCAGGATCCCTCCTTGATTGCGTGATTCACAGGGGATAGGGGGTCATGCGTCGCAGACGCAGATGCCGATGGCGTCCTCCTTTGTGACGCCGTTCAGCGTCAGCTTCGCGGTGATTTTCGCCGCGCCAGCCCCGCAGGCCACCAGGCGGCCGTTTTCGATCCGGGCCACGGCTTCGTCGCTGGAGGAGAGCAGGAAGGGCAGTTTCTGCGCGTCCAGGTGCTCGGCGTCCCACAGGGCGGCGGTGAGCTGCAGGGGGGCGGATTCGCCGGGGGCGAAGATGGATTTTTCGCACCGCACCGTGACGGCGGACAAGGGGGCCCGCCACGCGCCGGTGACGTGCACGCGCTGGGGCGCCGCCGCCTGATCGGCGCTGCTTTCCCCGATCCAGAAGGCGTATTCGCCAGTTTCTACCTCGAAGCGCTTCTTCCAGCTGTTCCAGTATTTCATTTCGCTTACCGGCACCCGGAAGGTGATCGTCCGGCTTTCCCCGGGCTGCAGGAACACTTTCTGGAAGCCGATCAGCTGCTTGAGCGGCTTGTTGTCATAAAGGCTGATTTTGCGGAAATACAATTGCGGCACCGCCGCGCCGGCGCGGTCCCCCACGTTTTTCACGGTGACGGAGGCCAGGAGGGTATCGTTGGCGTCGTAGGCGGCTTGATCAAGGCGGAAATCCTCGTAAGCAAACTGGGTGTAGGACAGGCCGTGGCCGAAGGGGAAGCGCACGTCGCCCAGGAAATACAGGTAGGTGCGGCCCCGCTCGGTGGCGGTGTCAAAGGGACGGATGCCGTATTCCCGAATGTGGGGCAGATCTTCGTCGCGGTAGAACCAGGTTTCCGACAGATGCCCGCTGGGGCAGGCGCGGCCGAACAGCACGTCGGCGATGGCGCTGCCCTGGGATTCCCCGGCGTAGGTGGCGCACAGCAGCGCAGGCGCCTGATCCATGAAATCGCCGGTGATGGGGCCGGATACCACGCAGACCACCGCCGTGCGGGGATTGACGGCCAGGATCTGCTTGATCTTTTCATTTTGCCCGTAGGGAAGATCCAGCGAGGGGCGGTCGGCGCCTTCCCGGGTGACGCTGGGGTCGGTGCCGGCTACCACGATCACCAGGTCGGCTTTCCCGGCGCTGTCCAGGGCGGCGCGCATCAGCTCCTCGTCGGAAAGCCCCGTGAAGGGGTCGTCCACCGGGTGCCGGGGCGGTACGGTGGGCCGCTTCATGAATTCCATGAAAGGGGCGAATTTGCTGAAGCGGAAGGCCCGCTCCTCCTCCGGCACCCGCTCCTTCAGGTATTCCTCCGGCGTCATGCCGGCGTCCTGAGCGCAGCGCAGCAGCACGGGGGTGGGCTCAGGCCGCTGGAATTCGTGCTTGGCGATGTTCCAGCCCTTTTGATAATCCACGTTGATGCCCCGCTTCTCCGCCTCGGCCAGGATGCCCTGCAGCGGGGGGATCGATACGCGGGTATCGCAGTCGCTGTGGGGGTTGCCGCCGATGGAATAGCTGCCGAACTGGCGGTAAATGGCGTTGGGGCCGATCACCGTGATGCGGCGCACCTCGGGGCCGATGGGCAGGAGGCCCCGGTCGTTTTTCAGCAGCGTCAGTGATTCCAGCGCCGCCTGCCGGGCCAGGTTTTCCGCCGCCGGGGTGCACAGGGATGCTTCATCGTATTGGGCAAAGGGCCGGGGGGAATCAAATTCGCCCAGGCGGAACCGGGCGGTAAAGATGCGGATCAGGGAT
The DNA here is from genome assembly GCA_017470945.1 of Clostridia bacterium. Lineage (GTDB taxonomy): Bacteria > Bacillota > Clostridia > Christensenellales > Aristaeellaceae > RUG563. The sequence continues at coordinate 32,759 of JAFUXH010000151.1, forward strand.
CGATCCAGATCCGCTTCGGTGACCAGGCCCTGCTCCACCGCCTTCATCAGGTACAAATCGTGCTCGATGCCGGTGCAGATATCGGTGCCGGCCTTCAGGCACAGGGCGGAGGCTTCCGGCATGGTTTTGGCATAGAACTGGCCCCGCAGCATGCCGAACATCAGGGAGGTGTTGGGCCCCACGTCGCCCACCGCCCCGTCGTCGGATACGATGTAGCCCTTGAAGCCCCATTCCTCCCGCAGGATCTCCCGGATCAGGTGCTGGTTGGCGGAGGAGGGCACGCCGCTGATGCGGTTGTAGGAGGTCATGATGGAATACGCGCCGCCCTCCCGCACGCAGCGCTCGAACACCGGCAGGTAGTATTCCCGCAGCGTGGCCTCGTCCACGTTGGAGGAGCCGTTGCAGCGGTTGTATTCGGAATTGTTGGCGGCGAAATGCTTGGGGGTCGATATGGCCTTCAGGTAGGTAGGATCGTCCCCCTGCAGCCCCCGCACGTAGGCGGCGGCCAGCTTGCCCGCCAGGAAGGGGTCCTCGCCGAAATTTTCGTCGTTGCGGCCCCAGCGGGGGTCCCGCCCCATGTTGACGGTGGGGCACCAGTAATCCAATTCCTTGCCGATGGTGTTGCGCAAGGCGCGGATCTCGTCGGAAATCACCTGGGTCACCTGGGTCAGCAGCGCTTCATTCCAGGTTTGACTCAGGGCCAGGCAGGTGGGGAAGCAGGTGGCCTGCTTGAATTCCTGCACCACGGCGGGCGTTACCCCGTGGGAGGCTTCGTTCCACCAGTTCCAGGCGCGGATATTCAGCCGGGGGATGGCCGGCGCGTCGTGGGACAGTTGCAGGGCTTTTTCTTCCAGTGTCAGGCGGCTCACCAGGTCGGCGGCCCGGGCCTCGAAGGGCAGGGAGGAATCCTCATAGCGCAGCATGGTGTTATCTCCTTTTCGTTCAAATATCCGAAACGTTTCACAATCGCCGTCAGCATCATAGCACAAACCATGCACCATGTGGGCAAAATTTGCATAAATTTTTACCAAGGCAAAATATTGCATACGTCCTTCTCCCGAAATAAAATAATGCATACGACAGGACAAAGGATGGGTATTCTCAACCATTGAAAAAACGTGTATAATACGAACGAAAGAAAAAAACGATAAAAATGAAACGTATCTGCTTTTTATATAGGAAGGGAATGCTATGATGAAAAAATGCCTGGCGGTTGTGACCGCACTGATCCTTTTACCGTTTCTGTTCCCGGCCGCCCTGGGGGAGGAGGAGCCGCTTTTGCCGACCGGCGATTATTTTCCTTTGCAGGCGCCCGTCACCCTGACGGCGTGGGTGGTGAATGCGTCGGACGCCTTCAGCGTCCGCGACAGCGGGGTGCTGGATTGGATCGAGGAAAAAAGCCGCGTTCGCCTGGAGATCACCCGGGAATTCACGGGCAGCGACGCCAAGCGGCAATTGAACCTGTGCATTGAAACGGAGGCGCAATTGCCGGATATCCTGCTGTGCACCCGCTGGACCAAGGCGGAATGCGCCTTGTATGGCATGCACGGGCTGGTGCGGCCGCTGAATGAATATTTGAAGGCGTGCGAGAATTGGAACCGGCTGAACGATATCTGCGGCGCCGAACGGAAAAACGACCTGATCATGCCGGATGGGAACATTTACTGCTACGGCTCGGTGAACGAATGCTTCCACCTGACGCACCAGGCCCGGATGTGGGTGTATCAGCCCTGGATCGACCGGCTGTGCGGCGGGAAGTTGCCGGAAACGACCGAGGAGTTCCGGGCGTATTTGGCGGCGGTGAAAACGGGAGATCCCAACGGCAACGGCCTGCAGGATGAGATCCCCCTGGCCGGGCAGATCAGCGAGGGCTGGGCCGCCGATCCCATCACGTTCCTAAGCAACGCTTTCGTGCACAACAACACGATTTTCGGCTCCACCAACCAAACCGTGGCCGCCGGCTGCTACGTGCAGGAGGGCAAGGTGCATTGCAATTGGGTGGAGGATGGCTACCGGGAGGCGCTGCGCTATCTGCGGGATCTGTACCGGGATGGGCTTTTGTACGGCCAGACCTTTACGCAGAACGAGCGGCAATTGAACGCCCGGGTCCATGCCGAGCCGCATTTGGTTGGCGCGGTGGCCGGCGGTTATTTTCCCACCCTGGCCGATCAGCAGCTGCCCGGCGGCGCCTGGAGCGAATGGACCTGCCTGCCGCCCCTGCAGGGCCCGGACGGCACCCGGCTCAGCTACCAGAGCGCCTACGATTACCTCTATAATTGCAACGGCCTGCTGACCCGGGACTGCCGATACCCCGAAATCGCCGTGCAGCTGTTTGACCTGCTGGCCAGCTCGGAGGGCACGCTGGTGCAGAATTACGGCAAGGAGGGCGTCGACTGGGTATGGTGCGACCCGGTGGAGGGAACGGGCATCGACGGCGCGCCTGCGCGCTATCGCTTTTTGACGGAAAATATCGGCCTGCCCCGGGACAAGATCCCCTTTTGGCCGGCGGATGTGCAGATCTGCTCCAATTTCGACAGCTTCCGCAAGGGGGCGCAGGTGCAGCAGGGCGTCATGAACGGCGAGGATGAATTGTGGAAGTGCGCGGAGCTGTACGAACGCTACAGCCCCGGGAAGGATACGGTGTACCCCAACGTGGTTTCCTCCGAGGCGGCAACCCAAAAGCTGGTGAATTACCAATCCGCCATTGAGAATTACGTGCGTCAATCCACGGTGTATTTCATTACGGATGCCATGAGCCTGGAGGAGAATTGGGAGGGATACCTGACCATGCTGAACATCCTGGGCCAGCAGGAGTATCAGCGGCTTTTGCAGCAGGCGCTGGATGATTACCTGAATTCGTAAAAGGGAGCGGGATACGATGGCGGCAAAAGGGATCATGCGGTACGACCGCCCGGCGGACGCCTGGTGCGATGCGCTGCCCCTGGGCAACGGGCGGCTGGGCGCTATGGTGTACGGCCACACCCGGGTGGAAAGGATGCAGCTGAACGAGGACAGCCTGTGGTACGGCAAGGCCATGGAGCGGAATAATCCCCGATTGAAGGACGCCCTGCCCCGCATCCGGCGGCATATTTTCGCCGGGGAGATCCGGCAGGCGGAGGATCTGATCCAGCGCTACATGCTGGGCGCGCCTTATTCCATGCGGCATTATGAATCGCTGGGGGAGATCGATATCGGCGTCAATTGCCTGTCGCCCTTTTCCGCGGGGTGGTCGCCCACCAGCGAAGGAGCGCAGGATTACAGCCAGGCGCTGGATCTGTTTGCCGGTGTTCACCATCTGTCCTGGCGGGAGGGGGATACCCATTTTACCCGGGAATGCTTCATTTCCCACCCCGATCAGGTGCTGTGCGTCCGCTACCGGGCGGATCGGCCCGGGGCGCTGCAGATGAACGTCCGTTACGACCGGGGGTATATTTTCGAGGGCATGGTGCCCGATCCCCGGCGGCCGGGGCAAATGATCCGGGCCGGGGGCTGGGGCAGCATGTTCCTGGATGATAACCACACCGTGAACGACGGCACGCTGATCGCCGGCGGCAACGCGGGGGGCACGGTGTTCGGCCTGGCGCTGGGCATGGATTCCGACGGCCCGCTGTCGGATGCCTATACCCAGCTGTACACGGAGAACGCCTCCTGCGTGTGCCTGTACCTGGCCGCCGCCACCGATAACCGGGAAACGGATCCATCCGCCTGGGCGCTGCAAAGGGTCAACGACGCCCGGGACCGGGGCTTTGACGCCCTGATGGCGCGGCACAGGGCGGATTTTACACCGCGCATGGCCCGGTGCGTTCTGGATTTGCCGGATGCCTGCGACGAGCCCATCCAGCGGCGCATCGCCATGGTGAAGGCGGGGGGAAGCGATCCCGGGCTGGCGGCGCTGTATTTTGCCTTCGGGCGGTATTTGATGCTGGCCGGGGGGCGGGAGGATTCCGCCGCCCTGAACCTGCAGGGCATCTGGTGCAAGGATTTCGCGCCGATGTGGGACAGCAAATACACCACCAACATCAATGTGCAGATGAATTACTGGCCCGCCGAGGTGTGCAACCTGAGCGAAACCCACGCGTCGCTGTTTTCCCTCATTGAGGCCGTGTGGCGGCGGGGGCAAAAGACGGCCCGGGTCATGTATGGCGCCCGGGGCTCCGTGTGCCACCACAACACGGATTATTACGGCGATACCGCGCCGCAGGATCAGTATATGGCTTCCACCGCCTGGACGGCGGGCGGGGCGTGGATGGCCCTGCATCTGTGGGAGCATTTCCTCTTTACGGGGGACAGGGAATTCCTGAAAAAGTGGCGGCCCGTCATGCGGGAATTCGCCATCTTCTTCGTGGATTTTTTGACCGACGACGGTGCGGGTTTTCTGGTCACCTGCCCGTCCCTGTCGCCGGAAAACCGCTATATCCTGCCGGATGGTTATGATACCCCCATCTGCGCCGGCCCGGCCATGGACAGCCAGATCCTGCGGGATCTGTTTTCCGCCTGCATCCAGGCCGACGCGCTGCTGCAGGCCGAGGACGAATGGACCGAGGAATTCCGTCAAGCGGCCCGGCGCTTGCCGCCGGATCAGATCGGATCGAAGGGGCAATTGCTGGAATGGCGGCGGGAGTGGCCGGAAAAAATGCCGGGCATGAGCCACATTTCCCACCTGTACGCCGCCTATCCCAGCAGCCAGATCAACTGGAAGGATACCCCGGAATTGATGGCGGCTGTGCGCCGTTCCCTCCAATTGCGGGTGGAAAACGGCGCCGCCGGCGGCGGCTGGCCCCTGGCCTGGCGCATGTGCCAGTATGCCCGGCTGTTGGACGGCGGCATGGTGGGCCGGGCGGTGGATCAGATGCTCGGCCGGGCGGCGGACAGCTTCCTCAACGGCAGGCGGATTTTCCAGATCGACGGCAATTTGGGCGCGGTGGCCGGTATGGCGGAGGCCCTGCTGCAAAGCCACGCGGGGCTGATCCACCTGCTGCCCGCCCTGCCGCCGGCGTGGAGGAAAGGCAGCGTGCGGGGCCTGATGGCCCGGGGCGGCGTGCAGGTAGATATCCGCTGGGAGGAGGGCCGTTTAGCCGAGGCGCTGCTGCGGCCCCAATGGGACGGCGAAATCGAGGTGCGCGCCGACGATGCGGCGATATTGATGGGCCCGGACTGCGCGCCCGTTCCGGCGCAGCGAACGGCCTGGGGATGGAAATGGACCGCGCGGGCAGGCGAAACCTACGCGCTGCGGGGAGAAGAAGAATAAAAGCAAAAGAAGGAGGATTCAGCATGTTTATCAGGCAGGTCAAAACGGAAAACGGATGGGTGCGTGGCATCCAGGCGGCGGACCCCAGGATCACGGCGTACAAGGGCATTCCCTTCGCCGCCCCGCCGGTGGGGGAAAACCGCTGGCGCGCGCCCCAGCCCTGCGCGGATTGGGAGGGCGTGAAGGATTGCTTCGATTTCAAGCCTATTTCCATGCAGGATGTGCCGCCGCTGGATGAAAAGAATGTGTACACCCGGGAATGGTCGGTGGACCCCGACCTGGAAATGAGCGAGGATTGCCTATATCTGAATGTGTGGGCCCCGGCCCATCCGCACCAGGATAAGCTGCCGGTGTTCGTGTGGTATTTTGGCGGCGGGCTGCAGGTGGGGCATCCTTCGGAAATGGAATTTGACGGCGAGCGCATCGCCCGCCGGGGCATCGTGGTGGTGTCGGTCAATTACCGGCTGAACGCCTTCGGCTTCCTGTGCCACCCCGAAATCAGCGCCCAGCAGCCCGACGCCCCCGCCAACTTCGGCCATCTGGATCAGCAGGCGGGCACCCGCTGGGTGAAGCGCAACATCGCCGCGTTCGGCGGCGACCCGGACAACATCACCATCGGCGGTCAGTCCGCCGGCGGCGGCAGCGTGATGAGCCAGCTGACCTCCCCGCAGAACGCGGGCCTGTTCCAAAAGGCCATCGTGGAAAGCGGCGTGGCCGCCAACGTATACCCTGCCAAGCGCCGGTTCGGCCGGGTGCCCAAGCTGCGGGAAGCGGAAGAGGCCGGCGTAAAATTCTTTGATTTCCTGGGCGTCAAGACCCTGCGGGAAGCCCGGGCCATCGACGAACAAACGCTGATGCGGAAGATCAAGGAATATCATTCCTTCTGGGGCACCGTGCAGGACGACCGCTTCTGCGTGGGGGACGCCATGGATTTGTTCCTGAAAAACCAGCGCCTGCAGTGCCCCGTGCTGTGGGGCCGCACATCCTCCGAATTCTTCGTGGCGCCGGAGGAGGAAACCAAGGATGCTTTCATTGCCATGTGCAAAACGGTGCTGGGGGAGGACGCCGACGCCTTCCTTGCGCGGTTTGACCTGAGCGGCGGCATGGAGGACGTGCGCAAGCAGGCCGCCGTGCCCAGCATCGATCTGGCCATCCGGGCCCTGGGGGATCACAGCTTCCGCGCGGGCATTGGGCAGCCGCTGTACTATTACAATTTCGATGCCGAGATCCCCGGCTGGGATCACGCCGGCACCTTCCATTCCGTGGACCTGTGGTTCTTCTTTGAAACGCTGGCCAAATGCTGGCGGCCCTTCGTGGGCAAGCATTACGACCTGGCCAGGCAGATGTGCAACTACTGGGCCAATTTCATTCGCAGCGGCGATCCCAACGGCCCCGACGCCGATGGCACGCCCATGCCCCGGTGGGAGGCGTACACCCCGGAAAACAACGCCTGCATGATCTTTGACGACGTATCCCACCTGTGCACCGACCGGCCCGACGAGAAAATGGCCCTGCTGATCCGCTGCTATTTGCGGCAGCACGGCTGCTGAGGCCAGCGATCAAGCGAAAACAATCCCCTGCCGGGCAAGCCCGACAGGGGATTTCAGTTGGGGGAGGGCAGCATCTTATATTGAACTTATTTCAGAATCGGAGTAAATACCAGACAACAAACGCTGTTATCCCGACCGAAAGGAAGCCGGAGGCGGACTGGAGTGGAGGGATCTGACGCAGTTGAGCAACTCAACTTTCAGATCCCTCGATTCAGCTTCGCCTCCGGCTCCGCTTCACTCGGGATGACAAAAGCGTTTATTTTTTGGTGAATCGTTTTCATTGAGAGTAGGATAAAGCATTGAATCTTCGGGCGTCTTTTCCACTTTGGACGCCCTGCGCTACACCGATGCGCGGAAGCGTGGGTTTCGGGCGGCAATCCAAGGTTTGCTCACCCTCAGCGTCCCTTCGTTCAGCTTTGCCGGAACGAAGAACCTATCCCGAAGCTTTCAACGGCTATGCCGGAAAAGGCGGCTGTAAATACCGTCTGAAGAAAGCATAGCCGGATCGGCTCCTCTGTGGCAGGATGGGTGTCCAGTTCTGTATTTCTATTGCGAAAAGGGATTCTTTATGGTACACTGATTTGGGATCAACAAACTGGGATTTGGAGGAACGGCAATATGACTGATGTCTATGAAAGCTGCCCTGTTTTTGAAAGCGAGGAGTACTTGCTGCGTTTATCTGCCCTGGAAGATGCACGAGACCTGGTGGATGTTTATGGCGATAAGAACGCATTGCCATTTTTCAACAGCGATAATTGTCATGGAGATAATTTCTACTATCCAGACGAGGAAAGCATGGTAAAGGCCATAGAGTTTTGGCAAAGCTCTTATGCGTCAAAATGGTTTGTCCGGTGGACGATCTGCAGCAAAAGAATCCAGAAAGCAATCGGGTCAATCGAATTGTTTCATCGGGAAGCAGCTGACGAATTCAATGATGCGGGCGTACTAAGGCTTGATGTGAAAAGTGAATTTGAAACTGCTGACTGTATTGCTGCGATTTTGCGCATGATAGTCCCGGATGCATTTGAACTGTTTGATTGCGAAGAAATCATTACGAAAATTCCAATCTACGCGGTCGAAAGGA
>JAFUXH010000019.1 GCA_017470945.1 Clostridia bacterium
CAGATAAATGCGTTCCCAGCTTGCCGCTCTGTTGTGTGGCAATTCAAACTGTCTTTCTGTTTCCTTGTAGCTTAATCCCTCTGTGTGCATTGTTTCAACTACCATTTGCTTGAATTCCGCTGTGTACCTCTTGTTTGGCTTCCCCTTTGGCATAATAAATCACCCCACTTGTTAGTAGTATACCATACTTGTCTAACAAATGGGGTGCAATTCAAGGCGATTTCTCCTGAGCTTTTTCTGTGTTTCGGCTCGATCGGAAGCGTTTTGCTGCGCCTTTTTCTCAGCCCAGCACCTTCCGCACGGCGTCGTTCAGCCAATCGCCCTCGAACAGCTCGATCAGCCCGGCGTCGCAGGCGGCGGCCAGCTTCATATTAATGGGCAGTTGGCCCAGCACCTGGGTGCCGAAGCGCTCCGCCGTTTCGCTCACGTGGCTTTCGCCGAACACCGGCACGTGCCTGCCGCAGTCGGGGCAGACGGCGTAGCTCATGTTTTCAACCAGCCCGGCTACCTTCACGTTCATCATATCGGCCATGTTCAGGGCCTTTTCCACGATCATGCCCACCAGCGCCTGGGGCGTGGCCACCACCACGGCTTCATCCACCGGGATGGATTGGAACACGGTCAGCGGCACGTCGCCGGTTCCCGGGGGCATATCAATGAACATTACGTCGATATCGCCCCACAGGACGTCGGTCCAGAATTGCTTCACGGTGCCGGCGATGACGGGGCCGCGCCACACCACGGGGGCGTTGTCCTCTTCCAGCAGCAGGTTCACGCTCATCATTTTGATGCCGGTTTTGCTGATCACGGGCAGGATGCCTTCCTCGTTGCCCATGGCCTTTTCGGTGATGCCGAAGGCCTTGGGGATGGAGGGGCCGGTCACGTCGGCGTCCAGGATGGCGGTTTTATAGCCGGCCCGCTGGGCCAGCACGGCCAGCATGGCGGTGACCATGGATTTGCCCACGCCCCCCTTGCCGCTCATGACGGCGACCACCTTTTTGACGCTTGTGCCCGCGTGGGGCTGCTCGATCAGGCTTTGCGCCTCGCGGCTGGGGCAGTTGACCCCGCAGGAGGAGCAATCATGGGTACAATTTTCGCTCACTTTCTTCTCTCCTATTCATATTGACATCTATTCTATCGACAGACCTTCCATCGATATTCTTACATTTTTCATATTCAACAATGCTTGTGGCATCTCTTTGATATTGGAATAACTTATATCCAGTTCATTTAGAACAGAATAAAACCGACACACAAAAGAGCAAAAATCTTTTTCATGACCGCTCCCTATCATCATCCCTTGCAGCTGCGGCACATTGCTTCTTTTCTTCCCTTTCTCTCTTTCCGCTTCGGCTTTCTTGAAAAGGGGTTTGGGGAAAACCGTTCTTTGGCCACAAAGAATGGTTTTCCCCAATTATTATATTTCTCACGCGTTTACGCCTTTTCGGCCAGCTTGGCCACCAGCTGGTTGCTGCGGGCGATGAAATCCTTCAGGTCCTCGGCTTCCAGGGGCCGGCTGGACAGGCGGGCCAGGTCAAACAGCTGCTTGCACAGCAGCTTGGCGGTATCCTGATCCTCCATGGCGGCCAGGGCGCGCACGGTGGGGCACAGCCGGTTGAGCACCAGGGTGTATTTGCTGGGGAAGGCGAAATCCTGGCCGTAAATGGCGCTCATTTCCTTGTAGCGGCGCACCTGCTCTTCCTCGGTAAGCATCACGGGCAGGCCGCGGTCGGCCAGGGCCTCGATCTTCACCGTCAGTTCCTGATCGTTCAGGGCGTCCCGGAACAGGGCTTCCATCTGGGCCTGGTCGATATCCTTGCCCTCGTCGCTTTCCTCCGTCAGGCCGGACACGTCGGCGTCCACCCGCACGAACTGGATATCCTTGTTGCCGCTGCCAAACTCCATGAAGGACATGAAGTTCATGTCGATCAGGGTGTCCATCACGGCCACGTCGATGCCCCGGCTGGTGTACAGGGCCACGGCGGCGGCCTGACGGCTGGCCTCGGTGGTGTAATAGATCTTGCTTTCGGTCTTGCCCTCGTTGCGGGCCTTGTATTCCGGCAGGGTCAGGTATTCCCCGGCGGAGGTTTTCAGCAGCAGGCTGTCCTTCACCATGTCGTAGAACTTTTGATCCCGCACGCAGCCGTACTTCACGAAGGGGTGGATATCGTCCCAGTAGGTTTCATACTGCTTGCGCTCGGTGTTGAACAGGCCGTTCAGCTTGTCCGCCACCTTTTTGGTGATGTGGGCCGACAGCTTTTTCACGTAGCCGTCGTTCTGCAGGAAGGAGCGGCTCACGTTCAGCGGCAGGTCGGGGCAGTCGATTACGCCCTTCAGGAGCATCAGGAATTCGGGAATGACCTCCTTGATGTTGTCGGCCACGAACACCTGCCGGTTGAACAGCTTGATTTCCCCCTCCTGGCCGCCGAAATCCTTCTTGATCCGGGGGAAATACAGGATGCCCTTCAGGTTGAAGGGATAATCCACGTTCAGGTGCACCCAGAACAGGGGCTCCTCGAAGGTGTGGAACAGCTTGCGGTAGGTTTCCTTGTATTCTTCCTCGGTGCACTCCTTGGGGTTTTTCAGCCACAGGGGATGGGTGTCGTTAATGGGCTTTTCAGCCTCTTTCTTTTCCTCCTCCTCGGTGCCGGTCACGTGGTCCTCTTCCTTGGGGGGCTCTTCGCCGATGGTTTCCAGGTAAATGGGCACCGCCATGTAGCCGCAGTAGCGGTCCAGCACCTGGCGCACCCGGTAGCCATCCAGGAATTCCTTTTCTTCTTCGAAGATGTGCAACGTGATGGTGGTGCCCCGCTGCTTGCGGCCGCCTGTGCGCATGGAAAAGGCCATGCCGTCCTCGCTTTCCCACAGCACGGGCTCCGCCCCCTCCTGCCAGGACAGGGTGTCGATGGTCACCTTGTCGGCCGCCATGAAGGCAGAATAGAAGCCCAGGCCGAAATGGCCGATGATGCCGCCCTTATCGTCGCCGGTATAGTTTTTCAAAAACTCCTCGGCGCTGGAAAAGGCCACCTGATTGATGTATTTTTCCACCTCTTCGGCGGTCATGCCGATGCCGTTATCGGTGAAGCGCAGCTCCCCCGCCGCCTTATCCACCGTCACGGTGACCCGCAGATCCTCGCCGGTTTCGCCCTGGAGCATCTTGTATTTGGTCACGGCGTCGCAGCCGTTGCTGACCATTTCGCGGATGAAGATATCCTTATCGGAATAGAGCCAGCGCTTGATCACCGGCATAATATTCTGCGCATGAATGGAAATATTGCCTTTCGTTTCCATGAAAAATGCACCTCCTTGCGGGTTGATTTCATGTGCAGGAGCATTATAGCACGCCCCAGAGGAAAATGCAACAGGAAATTAGCACTCTTTCTTCGAGAGTGCTAACAAAAAGCGCCGAAAAAGGGTTTTCGGTATCCTGGGGTGTGAAATGGGCGGCAGAGGGCGGGGCGCAGCGTTGATCTCGAATTTATAATCATGCAGGGGGGCGCCATGCGCCTCGCGCGGGCAAGCTTGGGAATAACGAAAGGCGGCGACCTTTCACCGGCGGCGCGGAATTTTGGAAGGGAAAACACGAAAAATGCAAAAAAATGCAGGTTTTCCGACTGTTTTGACGGTGGCGTGACACAATGTTGCCATAAAGTCAGGATATATTGTAAATGGTCCAAGAGGAACGGCACCGATGGTACGGCTGCCCCCTCGGCCCTCCGCCGGTATCGTTTTTTTATATCTTCTTGGAAGCACGCCGCTCCCCTCGCGGCGTGTCTTTTTTTGCGGGCGGCGCGAAAAGAAGTACGCCCAAACTTTCAAACTGAGAGAAAATGGAAAAAAACAAGAAAAACACAGGAAAATTGCTTGATTGTGGCGCTTCACCTGCGTATAATGTCACTATTCCATTCATTTATTTCGGCCAAAGCTGCCGAGTGAAATGGGATGTTATAGTAAAAGGAGGAAACTGCACATGAAAAAGATCTTTGCTTTGATGCTGGCGCTGGCTATGATGATCACCTGCGTCGCCGCCTTCGCGGAAGAAGACGTGGTCACCCTGAAAGTAGCGCATATCGGCCCCACCACCGGCGGTGCCGCGCTGTATGGCCAGGCCACCCGGGATGGCGCCGCTATCGCCGTGCAGGAAATCAACGAAGCCGGCGGCAAGTACCGCATCGAACTGATCAGTGAAGACGACGAACACAACGTCGAAAAAGCCATGAACGCCTATAACGCCGCCCTGGACGCCGGCGCCATACTGATCGTGGGCAACACCACCTCCAAGCCCTGCGAAACTGTGGGCACCCAGGCTAACATCGACCGGGTGTTCATGATCACTCCCTCCGCTTCCTCTGAAGCCGCCGTGGAGCCCGATAACGTGTTCCAGATCTGCTTCACCGACCCCAACCAGGGCGCCGCTTCCGCTCAGTATATCGCCGGCCATGCCCTGGGCACCAAGGTGGCCGTGATCTACAACAATGCCGACGTGTATTCCCAGGGCATCCGGGATACCTTCGTGGAGCAGGCTGCCGATTTGGGCCTGGAGATCGTGAGCGAAACCACCTTCACCGATGAAACCACCGACTTTACCGTGCAGGTGAACGACGCCCAGAACAACGGCGCCGAGATCGTGTTCCTGCCCATGTACTACACCCCCGCTTCCATGATCCTGCAGACCGCCGCCCAGAAGGAATACAAGCCCATCTTCTTCGGCGTGGACGGTATGGACGGCATCCTGGGGGTGGAAGGCTTCGATACCTCCCTGGCGGAGGGCGTCATGCTGCTGACCCCCTTCGTGGCCAACGCCACCGATGAAAAGACCGTGTCCTTCGTGACCAAATACTTGGCAGCCTATGGCAACAAGCCCATCCAGTTTGCCGCCGACGCCTACGACGCCGTGTACGTCCTGGTGGCCGCCGCCGAAAAGGCCGGCATCACCGCGGATATGGTGGCCGAAGCCGAAGCCAACAGCGATCCTTCCGCGATCTGCGAAGCCATGATCGCCGCCATGACCGAAATCGAAGTGGAAGGCCTGACCGGCACCATGACCTGGGAAGAATCCGGCATGGTTACCAAGACGCCTCTGGCCGCCACCATCGTCAATGGCGAATACGTGTTTGAAGACTGATCTTGCGATCAGCGAAGCAAGAAGCGGGCTGGCTCCGGCTGAACGGGGCCAGTCCCGCCTTTTCGTTTTATTCCACAGGGATGCTTGGGGGAAAATAAAATGATTTTTCTGGATAATCTGATCAACGGCATCAGCCTTGGCAGCATTTACGCTATTATCGCCCTGGGCTACACCATGGTGTACGGCATCGCCAAGATGCTGAACTTCGCCCACGGCGACGTGATCATGGTAGGCGCTTATATCGCTTTCTGCGGCCTGCAGTACTGGGGGCTGCCCCCGGTGGCCGCCATCGTGATTTCGATGGTGGCGTGCACGGTGCTGGGCGTGACCATCGAGGGGCTGGCCTATCGGCCCCTGCGTCAGGCGGCCAGCCTGGCGGTGCTGATCACCGCCATCGGCATGAGCTATCTGCTGCAGAACCTGGCGCTGATGATTTGGGGCGCCAATCCCAAATCTTTCCCCCGCACCTTCATCAACGGCTCCATTTTCCGCCTGGGTCAGCTGAGCATTTCCAGCGCGACCCTCATCACCATCCTGGCGAACATCATCATCATGGTGGCGCTGAGCATCTTCATCAACCAAACCAAGCTGGGCAAGGCCATGCGCTGCGTATCGGAGGACCGGGGCGCGGCGGAGCTGATGGGTATTAACGTGAATCGCACCATCTCCCTCACCTTCGCCATCGGCTCGGCCCTGGCGGCCATCGCGGGGGTGCTGCTGTGCTCCTCCTACCCCATTTTGCAGCCCACCACCGGTTCCATGCCCGGCATCAAAGCCTTTACAGCCGCGGTGTTCGGCGGCATCGGCTCCATCCCCGGGGCCATGCTGGGGGGCGTGCTGCTGGGCGTGATCGAGATCTTCGGCAAGGCGTACATTTCCACCGAGCTGGGCGACGCTATCGTGTTTGCCGTGCTGATCGTGGTGCTGCTGGTGAAACCCACGGGCTTGCTGGGCAAGCCGATGCGGGAGAAAGTGTGAGGTGGCGGATATGTCGAAAGCGAAAAGGAAACGCCTGATTTACAACCTCGTCACCTTCGCGTTGGTGATCGCCGCCTTTATCGTTCTCCAATCCATGATCGCGAATAAGAGCATCAGCCGTTCCCTGAAGGGGCAATTGGTGCCCATTTGCGCCTGGATCGTGATGGCCGTCTCCCTGAACCTGGTCATCGGCTTTTCCGGGGAGCTGAGCCTGGGCCACGCCGGCTTCATGAGCGTGGGCGCCTATACCGGCGCCGTGGTGAGCGGGTGGCTTTTACAGGTGCAGAACGTGCAGGACACTACCCTGCGCCTGGTACTGGCCATCGTGGCCGGCGGGCTGATCGCCGGCGTTTTCGGGGTGCTGATCGGCATTCCCGTGCTGAGGCTGCGGGGGGACTACCTGGCCATCGTGACGCTGGCCTTCGGGGAGATCATCCGCAGCCTGGTCAACGTGCTGTACGTCGGCGTGGCGGACGGCAAGCTGTGCGTTTCCTTCCTGTCCAAGGAGATGCCCAAGGGCGTATCGATGCTGGTGGACGGCGCCAAAGGCGCGGTGAAGATCAAGCCCGTTTCTACCTTCACCGCCGGGTTCATCCTGATCCTGATCACCCTGGTGGTGGTGCTGAACCTGGTCAATTCCCGGGCGGGCAGGGCCATCCAGGCTTGTCGGGACAACCGGATCGCCGCGGAAAGCATGGGCGTGCCGGTGACCAAATACAAGATGATGGCCTTCGTCACCGCCGCCGTGCTGGCCGGCATGGCGGGCGCGCTCTACGGCTTGAATTCCTCCACGGTGATCCCCACCCAATTCACCTTCAACCAGTCCATTAACGTATTGGTGTTCGTGGTGCTGGGCGGGCTTGGCAATGTGCTGGGCAGCGTGATTTCGGCCGTCCTGCTCACGGTGCTTCCGGAGGTGCTTCGGGCCTTCTCCGATTACCGGATGCTGGTTTATGCCGTGGTGCTGATCCTGGTGATGATCTTCACCAACAACCCCACCATCCGCGCCTTTGGGGACCGGCTCTTTTCGCCCATCAAAGCCCTGTTCAGGAAAACCACCAAGAAAGCCGCGGGAGGTGACGCGCTGTGAGCCAGCAGCAGAAACGCCGGGCCGGCACCAAAATGGTGCCCGTGCCCTCTCACGCTATCGTGCCGGAAAGGGATGTGAACGAGATCCCCGTGCTGGAAACCCGCCACCTGGGCATCGAATTCGGCGGCCTGAAGGCTGTTGACGACTTTAACCTGACCATCGGCAAAACCGAGATCGCCGGCCTGATCGGCCCCAACGGCGCGGGCAAAACCACCGTGTTCAACCTGCTGACCAAGGTGTACGAGCCCACCTCCGGCGCGGTGCTGATCGACGGGCGGGATCTGCACGGCATGAACATCGTGCAGGCCAGCAAGCTGGGCATCGCCCGCACCTTCCAGAATATCCGCCTGTTCGATAAAATGACGGTGGAGGAAAACGTGCGCATCGGCCTGCACAACCAGATCAAGTACGATCTGTTTTCCGGCATCCTGCGCCTGCCCCGCTACTGGAAGCAGGAAAAGCGGCAGCACGAAAAGGCCCTGGAGCTGCTGAGCATTTTCGGCATGCAGGATTTGGCCGACGAGGAGGCGGGCAGCCTGCCCTACGGCGCCCAGCGCCGGCTGGAGATCGTGCGCGCCCTGGCCACCGATCCCAAGCTGCTTTTGCTGGATGAGCCCGCCGCCGGCATGAACCCCCGGGAAACCGAGGAGCTGATGGAAAATATCGCCAAGATCCGCGATCGGTTCCAGATCGCCATCCTGCTCATTGAGCACGATATGAGCCTGGTCATGGGCGTGTGCGAGGGCATCTGCGTGCTGAATTTCGGCCGGGTGATCGCCAAGGGCACCGCCGACGAGATCCAGGCCAACCCCGTGGTGATCGAGGCCTATCTGGGCAAAAAGAAGGAGGGCTGACCCATGACGCAAACTGCACAGGCAGCCCCGCTGCTGAAGGTCAACGATATTCACGTGTATTACGGCGCGATCCACGCCATCAAGGGCATTTCCCTGGAGGTGCATGACGGCGAGATCGTCACCCTGATCGGCGCCAACGGCGCGGGCAAATCCACCACGCTGAACACCATCGCCGGGCTGCTCAAGCCCCGGCAGGGCACCATTGAGCTCAAGGGCGCGTCTATCAACGGTGTTGGCACCAGCAAAATGGTGTCCAAGGGCCTGGCCATGTGCCCCGAAGGCCGCCGCATCTTCCAGCAGATGACGGTGAAGGAAAACCTGGAAATGGGCGCGTTCAGCCGCCCCGCCGGGGAAATCGACGCCTCGCTGGAGGAAATGTTCCAGCGTTTTCCCCGCCTGAAGGAAAGGGAAAAGCAAATCGCCGGCACTCTGTCCGGCGGCGAACAGCAAATGCTGGCCATGGCCCGCGCCCTGATGAGCAAGCCCCGCCTGCTGATGCTGGACGAGCCGTCCATGGGCCTGGCCCCCATCCTGGTGGAGCAGATTTTCTCCATCATCACTGAATTGCACAGCTCTGGCGTTACCGTGCTGCTGGTGGAGCAGAACGCCCAAATGGCCCTGCAGGTGGCCGATCGGGCTTACGTGATGGAAACCGGCCTGATCACCATGCAGGGGCAGGCGGAGGATCTGCTGCACAACGACGCGGTGCAGAAGGCGTATTTGGGCTCGTGATGGGCGGGGCACGCCGAGGGCGCTGCCCTCGGGCTTCTTCCTTGGGCTCGGCCCTTGCGAATGGGGCAGGTCATATGATTGGTGATTGGATGTCCCTGTGACGGGCAAGATTCGAAGTATTGGATACCGCCGGGAAAACGAAGAAAAACGGTCAGAGGAAACGAGCTTTCCTTCTGACCGTTTCTTTTATTTTCCTGCTCCCGGCAGCTTACCGGGCGTACCCATAGCCGCGCACTCTTTGGGTTCCAAAGGGCGGTTTCCCCCAGCCATATCTTATACTAAGTCAAACCTAAAATCCTTCCGTCTTCGGTCGTCTTTTCCGTTCTAGCTGTGCTTCCCTCCGGTCAACGTAGCGCTGCTACGCCTCCCTTCGTTCAGCTTAACCAGAACGAAAAATCCATTCCGAATCCTGGAATTATTTTAGATTTGATTTAGTATTATTTCACTTACAATCCCTGTAAAGCTTGATGGCGATGAAACCAATGATCGCAACCCATAAAGCTGACCAGACCTCGACCGTCCATAACGGCACCATACCTCTCTGATACAGGGCCGGGAAGGTATCCGCCAGCATGTGCAGAAGGATGGCCAGCAGCAGGCAGCCCTTCTTTGCGTGAATGACGCCGGAATATACGACGATCGTGAGCCCGATATGGAGGAACATCGCAAGCAGCCGTTCGATGACATGGATAGCCATCATCGCGTAATCAAAGGCGGCGGCGGCCTGAACGGACGGAAGCGCGGCGGCGGCAGTCTCCTGCGTGATGTTCAGTGCATGCAGCGCTTCTTCAGCCGATCCCCGGGAGAACATCACTGCAATGACCAGGTATGTGATCATGGCCGGCAATAGAACGGCCAGGATCTCGATCCCGCCGTGACCGATGCCGTACAGGATCGCGTTTTCCGGCGCGCGGTCCTTCTTCATCACGTATTTCAGCACGATATGCCGCCCGCACTCCTCGAAAACGCCGGCCATGATTGTTCCGTACAGCACATAGGCGACTGTGCTGCCGTTTATGAAGCGGGAAACGGCATTGTCCGCAAGGATACAGAAACTGTGTACGCCAAGCTCCAGCACGCGGGCGGAAATAATGAACCCAACGGCGCCTGCAATCAGATAGCGGATCTTTGTCCGCGCTTTGTGCTTCCGGCGCCAATCGAGGAAAAAGACCACGGGGATCGCCGTCATCAGAACGATGGTGACGGCCAGCGCGGGGATGCTGCTTTTCCCAATGACGATATCCTCAAACACCGTCATTGCTTATCCCCTCCCCAGATTTCCACGCAGAAGCCCTTGTGACCGCATGCGGTGCAGGTCAGCTTGCGGGCTGTGGACGTATGATTCGCCCAGAAGGCTTCCCTCGGCGTGGGCTTGAATACCGCGTGACATTCCGGGCAGATGTATTTGACGTGATGGAAATAGTACCGGCTGATAAGGATTCCCCAGGGAATCGCCACCAGCGCCCACAGAACAAACGGCCACCAGACGCCTTTGACGATCCAGAAAATGATGGAGAACCACTGCAGCGCCTTGACGGGGATTCCGGTCAGGATCATCATCCAGCGTATTTTTTTCAGCTTTTTCTTGCCTTCCATGATAACGGCTATGTCACCGATGGATTCGAGAGAGAATGCCGCTTGGCTTTTCAGCCCGTTTTTCAGTCCGCGCAGCTTTTCCAGCTTTTCCCGCTTATCAGAAATTTCATCCGAAAGCGCCTTCTCTTGCTGTTCGATCAACAATGAAATCACTTTTTCGGGATGCTCTTCCTTCAGGATTTGGGAAATCGCGTCGATGGGCAGATCCAAATCCCGCAGGAAGCAAATGATTTTCAAGCGTTTCAGATCGTCTTCCGAGTAGAGACGCCTTCCGCCTTCGGAAAGCGCGCTGGGAATCAGGATGCCTCTGGCGTCATAGTACTGAACGGTTCGTACAGTGACGCCGCACAGCTTTGCGATCTCTCCCGTTGCGTATATTGACATAGCTTTCACCTCCTTGCGGCCTGAATTCTACACCATGACGCCGCGTAACAAGCAATACCTGACGCAGGGGGATTTTTCATTTTTGAA
The DNA here is from genome assembly GCA_017470945.1 of Clostridia bacterium. Taxonomy (GTDB): domain Bacteria; phylum Bacillota; class Clostridia; order Christensenellales; family Aristaeellaceae; genus RUG563. The sequence goes on from JAFUXH010000019.1 coordinate 10,847, forward strand.
GGCTGAATTCCATTTTCATAAGCTCTTTACCGATCCCGATTCGCCGCTTTCATCCTATCACGAATAAGAAAAGAAAACAAGGGCGCGACGATCCGCTGTATCAGCGATCTTGCGTCCTTGTTTAACTGAATGCAGCCGGGGCTTTCAAGGCCCCGCATATTCTGCGTTATTTGACCGTAGCTGGGATCTCCCCGGCCTTGGTCAGGGCGGCCTTAGTGATGATGGGGCCGACCAATTCGAACACCAGCACCCCGGCCAGCACGATGGTATTCACCTGAGCGCCCAGGGTGGGGAAGCGGCTGGCAACCAGGTTCGCCATACCGATGGCCACGCCGGCCTGGGGCAGCAGGGTAAGGCCCAGGTATTTTTTGATGTTGCTGTCGGCGTGCACGGTGACGGCCCCCAGCATGGTGCCGCCCCACTTGCCGATGGAGCGCAGCACCAGATACAGCACGCCGATGAGGCCCACGCTGGGCAGCACCGACAGATCCAATTCCGCGCCGGACAGCACGAAGAACAGCAGGAACAGGGGCGGGGTGAACCGGTCGCACTGCTCCATCAACACTTCATGCTGCTGACTCATGTTGACCATCACCGCGCCGATCATCATGCACACCAGCAGGGAGGATAGATTCAGCATATCGCACAGCCCCACCCCGGCCAGCACGCAGGCGATGGACAGGGCCAGTTTGTTGCCCCGGCTGGCGAAGAACCGGGCGCCGAAGGCCAGCACCACGCCCAGGGCGGCCCCCAGCGCGATGCTGCCCACGATCTCGATCAGGGGGGAGAGCACCATGCTCCGGGCCGTCATTTCCCCGCCCAGCATGCCCTGGGCCACGGAAGCGGAAATGCTGAATACCATCAGGCCCAACGCGTCGTCCATGGCCACCACGGGCAGCAGCATTTGGGTCACCGGCCCCTTGGCCTTGTATTGCCGCACCACCATCAGCGTGGCGGCGGGGGCGGTGGCCAGGGCGATGGCCCCCAGCAGCAGCGACAGGGGCACGTCAAACCCCAGCACGATCAGCCCGATATCGACGCACAGGGCGGTGGCGATCCCCTGGAACAGGGTGATGGTCAGGGGCGCTTTGCCGATCTTTTTCAGGTAGCTCAGCTTGAATTCGCCGCCGATGGCATAGGCGATAAAGCCCAGGGCGGCTTCGGAAATCACGTTCATGGAGGCGGCCTGTTCCTTGCTGATGATGCCTGCCACGCAGGGGCCGATCACCAGCCCGGCCACCAGGAATGCCGTTACGTTGGGCAGCTTGACCACATGCGCCCCCCGGCTGAACAGCAGCCCGGCGGCCATAGCGATACCGATCAACAGCAGAATGTTCATGCTTTCTTTTCCAGCCCTTCCACAAACGTCAGCGGCATGGCGAACATGATGCCGGAATCGGGGGCGTCCAGCCCGCCGGTCACCTGATTTACGATATCCCGGGCCAGCTGCACTTTATCGTCGGGCAGCACGCAGAAGATGGTTTTGCTGCTGCGGCGCTCGGGCTCCATGATGGCCCGCAGGCCGTAGAACAGGGGCATTTCCTCCTCGCTGTGCAAAATGCGGGCCATGCCCTTGCTGTCCAGCACGGTGGCGCCGCGCAGGCCCCGCTGGGCAAATTCCTGCAGCAGGTGCTCCAGGTGCTCGGTGCGATTCAATACGAAAACGAATACCTGCATATCCGATACCGCCTTTCTTTCCAGTCTTTTCGGCTGGGGGAGCGCCCTGGGAATGCAGCGCCCATCCGCCGTTTGACCGCCCCTATTGTAGCCCCCTGCGGGCCCGATTTCAACCGCTTGGCGGGCCAAAATATGACCAATTTAGCCAAAAAAGAAAGCGGCCTCATTGGACGCTTCCCGATCCCTTTTCCCATCACGCCATCGGATGCCGTCCCCCGGCCCTCCCCTCTGCTTTGAGCGGCTTGGGGAAAGGCGCGGGGGAACCCTTTCCCGGTCGCCCCAAGAACGGTTCCCCCGCGGTTTTTTTGATTTTCTTTTCCTGCGTCACGTCCGCGCGAACCAGCGCTGGGCAAAATCAGCCACGGCGGGGGTCAGCTCCTTCAGGTTCCAGCCGGAGGTGTTGATGATCAGGTCGTAGGCGGCGCGATCCCCCCACTTGCTGCCGGTGATCATTTCCCTTACCTTGGCGCGGTTCTTGTCGATGGAGGTGATTTTCTGGGTCATTTGCTTGTCGGTCAGCTGCTCGTCGGCGGCGGCGCGCTCCCGGCAGCGGCGAATTTTGGCGGGCATATCGGCGCACACGAACAGGCTGAGGGGGTGATACTCGCTGAGCACCACGTCGGCGTTCCGGCCCACGATCACGCAGCTTTCGCCCTTCTGGGCGATTTCTTCCAGTATTTTGCGCTGCTCCAGCAGCAAATTCAATTGCTCGGCCTGAAACAGGCTGGGGGTGTCGAAGGAATGACGGAAGGTGGGCGAGGGCGCCTGCCACACCGGCCGCTCCAGGGCGTTTTCCACGTAATCGCTGTCCATGTTATTGCGCTGGGCGATGGCGGAAATGATTTCCCGGTCGTAATAGGCGTAGTGCAGTTGATCGGCCAGGCGCTTGCCCAGTTCCCGGCCGCCGCTGCCGAATTCCCGGCTGATGGTGATGATATGCATAAGGAAGCCTCCTGTTTTCTGTTTTCCTTTTCTGCATTATACCACAGGCCCCCGCCCTTTCGCAAGGGGGAGAATCGGCTACCGGGTCACGTACTGGGCCAGGGCCAGGGCGATGTCGAAGTGCCCGGCGTCGTGCTGGGTGCCCTCGATCTGCCCTTCCTTCTTCCGCTGATCCCATACCGGGGCGTCCAGCAGATCGCCGGAGGTAAAAAACGTATACAGCGCCAGATCGCGAAAATCGCACATGGCCTGCAGCGCGGCGCATTCCATATCCACGGCGATGCAGCCGGCCGCTTTGCGCTTTTCAAAATTTCCCTTGGTTTCCCGGAAAAAGGCGTCGGTGGTCCATACCCCGCCGCACACGCAGGGAATGCCGTTTTCCCGCATGAAGGCCGCCACGGCGGCGGCGTTTTTGATGCTGATGGTATCCGCCGCCGGGGCGTAATGATAGGATGTGCCTTCGTCCCGCCAGGCGAAGGTGGGCACCATCACCTTGCCGTGGGCGATATCCCGATCCAGGCAGCCCGCGCCGCCGAACACCACGAATTTTTCCGTGCGCACAATGCTGCGCACCTGCTCCACCGTGCCCACGCAGGCCGGCGCGCCGACGCTGGTTTTGAAAAAAGCGAAGGTTTTGCCGCGGTGCGGAAACAGGTATACCGGCTGCGCTCCGTCAACGGCGTGCAGAACGCCAATCTGCCGGCAGGCAAATTGCGCCAGCACGGCGGAAAAGATCTGATCTGAAAAGGTCAGGATGCAGGCGTCCGCCGCCGGGGCGTTTTCGTTGACAAGGGGTTCAATGATGGCCGGGGATCGATCGTCAAACGTATCGGTGATCATGGGCGTCCCAACTTTCTGCGCGGTTCTTACAGCAGGTTCCGCTGGATCTTGCCGCTGATGGTCTTGGGCAGTTCATCCTTGAAAACCACGATGCGGGGATACTTGTAAGGCGCGGTGCGCTGCTTGACGTAATTCTGGATTTCCTTTTTCAGCTCCTCGGTGCCCTCCTTGCCCTTCACCAGCACGATGCTGGCCTTGACTACCTGGCCGCGCACGGGGTCGGGGGCGGCGGACACGCCGCACTCCAGCACGTAGGGCAGTTCCATGATGACCGATTCGATTTCGAAGGGCCCGATGCGGTAGCCGGAGGATTTGATCAGATCGTCCACCCGGCCCACGTACCAGTAATATCCATCCTCGTCCCGCCAGGCGGTATCGCCGGTGTGGTACAGGCCGTCGGGATGGCCGTTGTCCTGGCCCAGATAGCCCAGGTACAGGCCGCAGGCGGGCTTGCCCTCGCCCAGGCGGATCACGATCTCGCCGGTTTCGCCGGTGGGCACGGGGTTGCCGTCCTTATCCACCAGGTCAACGTCGAACAGGGGCACGGGCTTGCCCATGGAGCCGGGCTTGGGGGCCATGCCCGCCAGGTTGCCGATGGACAGGGTGGTTTCCGTCTGGCCGAAGCCCTCCATCAGGCTCAGGCCGGTGGACTTCTGGAATTGATAGAACACCTCGGGGTTCAGCGCCTCCCCGGCGATGGTAGCGTGGCGGATGGAGGACAGATCGTACTTTTGCAGATCCTCCTTGATCAGCATGCGGTACATGGTGGGCGGGGCGCAGAAGGTGGTGATATCGTATTTCTTGAACAGGGGCAGGATCTGATCGGCGTGGAAGCGCTCGAAATCATACACGAACACCGGCGCCTCGCACAGCCATTGGCCGTACAATTTGCCCCACAGGGCCTTGCCCCAGCCGGTATCGGAAATGGTGAAATGCAGCTTGCCGGGCACCACGCAGTGCCAGTAGCGGGCGGTGATGTAATGGCCCATGGGGTAGGTGTGGCTGTGGGCCACCAGCTTGGGATAGCCGGTGGTGCCGGAGGTAAAGAACATCACCATGGGGTAGCTGCCGCTGGGGGTGTCGTCGGTGCGGGCGAAGCGGGAGGAGAAGGCCTCGTAATCGGCGTCGAAATCGTGCCAGCCTTCCCGGGTGCCGCCGCACAGGATCAGGGTCTTGACCGAGGGGCACTTGGGCAGCGCGTTTTCCACGTGCTGGGCGGCCTGGCCGTAGGCGGTGCACAGCACGGCGCTGACCTCGGCCTTGTTGAAGCGGTATTCGTAATCGTGGGGCAGCAGCTGGTCGGTGGCGGGGATGGCGATGGCCCCGATCTTGCACAGCGCCATCATGCTGAGCCAGAAATGATACTGCCGCCTCAGCACCACCAGCACCTTGTCGCCCTTGCGGATGCCCAGGGAACGGAAATAATTGGCGGTGCGGTTGGATTGCTTTTTCATATCCAGGAAGGTAAAGCGCCGCTCGTTCTGATCCTTGTCCAGATGCAGCATGGCCAGGGCGTCGGGCTTGCGCTGGGCCAATTCATCCACGATGTCGAAGGCGAAGTTGAATTTTTCCAGGTTGTCGAAGGAAATATCCTTGAGCCGCCCGGTTTCATCCTCCACCGCGTGCACGAACCGGTCGCTGACCAGGGTTTCCTGCACGGGCATGCTGGCCTTGATGGTTTCCATCACCTGGCGCTCCTCGGTTTCCTCCCCGGGCAGCACCACGGCCAGGAACACGCAGTCCTTCCCCTCGGCGGCGATCATGCCGTGGGGCGTGGCGGAATCGTAGTAAATGGAATCGCCCTCCCGCAGCAATTCGATATGCTCGCCCACCTGCACCTTCATGGCGCCGGAGAGGATGTAATCGAATTCCTGGCCGGAGTGGGTGGTGGTGTGGATGGGCTTATCCTGCAGGTCCGGCTCGTAGGAATAGCGCACGAAATAGGGCTCCGAAATCTTTTTGCGGAACATGGGGGCCAGGTTGCGGATATCGATGCCATGCTCCCGGGCGGTCACCTCGCCCGCGCCTTTGCGGGTGATGGTGTAGGAGGACAATTGCGCGCTGCGGCCCTCCATCAGGTCGATCATTTCCACCTTGAAGGTCAGGGCGCACTTGTGCAGGAAGGTGAAGGGCAGATCCTGCCGGCCCTCCTCGTAGGCCCGGTAGGTATCCGCTGACACGTCGGTCATGCGGGCCATTTCCTCCTGGGAATAGCCGCTGATTTCCCGCAGCTCGCGGATACGGGCGGCCACCTCTCTTACCTGTTCGGGGATATGCTGTGCCTGGGCAACATCCATGGGGATTCCTCCTTCTCGGGGCGTTAAAAAAGCCCGCCCCAAAGTCATTTTTGCTTTGAGACGAGCTGATGCTTTCTTCAACCCGCGGTACCACTCAAATTGCGCTGATTCAGCGCCGCTTATGCGGCTCGTGTTCCAAGCCGTCGGCCTTGACGCAGCCATCACGGAAGACGATTACTTCCCGCGCCGCCCTTGCGCGGGGGCGGGGTTCACCGCTTCGGCTCGGAAGGGATGGGCCACATGAGGAATCGTCCGCTGCCGGTTTTCAGCTGCCCCGGCTCTCTGGTGAACAGCGCTTCCTCCGCCGTCTTCGTCATCGCCTTTGGTATGAAATTGAATGTAGTTTACCATCGTCGGCCCCGGTTGTCAAGCAAAAATTTTTATGTTTTTTCCTTCGCGCGCTCCAGCAGCGCCAGAAGCGCCGCTTCCTCCGTCACCTCCCGGGCGCAGCAGGCCGCCTCGCTTTCCCCATCTTCCATCCCGCCGCCGAGAAACATTCATTGACCGGTGAGCGTTTTACAGGATAAAAGCAGCCTGCCCTCCCGGATCACGATTCCCCGGCACGCGGTGCGGGTTTTGCGCCAGGCGCCGGCGGCGTTGGCGCCCACGATGGAAATGACCTCCATGGCCCCTCCTTCCCGACGGAAGCTGCCAACAGCATTCATTCGGTTTACATAAAAGAAAAAACCCGCCATGAAGCGGGTTTCGTGCTCAGGAAGAGCAGCTTACGCATTGACCTTATTCAGGGCCTTGGCCAGGCGGGCCTTTTTGCGGTTCGCGGCGTTCTTATGAATGACGCCCTTGGCCGCCGCTTTATCGATAGCGGAGGTGGTGGCGCTCAGTTGCGCGCTGGCGGGGGCGACACCCTCATTCAGTGCGACCTGATACTTCTTGATGGCAGTCTTAACGCCCGTCTTCACCATACGATTCCGCAGGTTCTTCTTCTTGCTCACCTTCACACGCTTCATGGCGGACTTGATGTTCGGCAACTTCCTTCACCTCCTCACGGATTGTTGACGCTGATAATCAGCATCGATTATTTTATCACAAGAATTCGAAAAACGCAAGCACTTTTTTTCTTCTTTTTTTCATTTCCCGCATTTTTTCTGAAAAACTCGGGCTTTTGGGGTTCTTGAGCCTGATTTTTTTCCGTGGTATAATGGGAAAAACCGGATGAGGGAGGGCTTTTCATGATCCTGTTCGTCTGCACCGGCAACACCTGCCGCAGCCCCATGGCGGCGGCCCTGGCCCGGAAATACGGCGTCGACGCCGAATCGGCGGGGATCAGCGCGTCCCCCGGGGCGCCGGCTTCCCCCGGCGCGGTGCGGGCCATGGCGCTGTACGGCATCGACCTGCGGAAGCATCGGGCTCGGCAGGTCAGCGAGGCGCTTTTGGAAAAAGCCCAGGCGGTGTATTGCATGGGGCCGCGGCACGCCGCCGCCCTGCGCTATGAATATCCGGAGGCGGCGGGCAAATTGCGCGTGTTTTCCCCGCCCATTCCCGATCCCTACCTGCAGGATGACGCGGTGTACCGCGCCTGCGCCGCCGCCCTGCTCAGCGCCATGGAGCGGGAAGGCATCCTGCCGCCGGCGGAAAGCCGAAACCCCAAATGAGGAGGGAGCCCATGCCCATCGAAAAAGCGGATCGGGCGGATATCCCCGCCCTGGTGGATTTGCGCTTAGCGTACCTGCGGGAGGATCGCGGCGGGTTGGATGCGGGTGACGCGCAGGCCGTTGCCGATCGCCTGCCGGCGTATTTCGCCGCCCATTTGGGCAAGGATCTATGCTGCTACATAAAGCGGGAGGGGAGCGAAATCGTATCCTGCGCGTTTCTTTTGACGGTGGAAAAGCCCATGAGCCCCGCGTTTCCCAACGGAAAAACGGGCGTGGTGCTCAACGTTTATACCAAGCGCCCCTTCCGCCGCCGGGGATACGCGAAAAGGATCCTGGAAGCGCTGATAGCCGACGCGCAAGCCATGGATATCAGCCCGATCGAATTGAAAGCGACGGAGGCGGGGTACCCCTTGTATCGGGCGGTCGGGTTCCGGGATGATGATTCCCCCTACCGCCGGATGAAGTGGGAAAAGCAATCTGACGATACGAATATTTAGAAGAATACGAAGCGTAGGGGAACCGCTCTTTGGCGTTGCACCGCATGGCCTGCGCCGCGCCTGCCCGCGCTATTCCGCGCGTATTGCTTGAGCGTTTCCGCGCCGCAAACCCACAAGGGGTTTGCTCCTTCAAGCGGTTCCACCCACACCCCTTAGACTGTCGAAAACCCGGGATACAAAAAAGGGACCGCTGCTTTTTTCGTGCAGCGGCCCCTTCTTTGGCTTCGTTGGAGAGAAGAAGTCATTTAATACCAGGTCTGGCAGAATTCGGTGACGTACCAGTTCTTCTGATGAGGCGCGTACTGGTACACGTCGGGCTGGGTTTGCTCCTCCTCGGGCAGGGTGGACATATTGGCGTTGTCGGGGGCCCGCAGGTCGTACAGGTAGCACATCCGCTTGATGCGGTTGCCCAAATTGCCCTCCACGGTGTGGATCTCATACACGCCGCTGCCCCGGGCCTTGACCTCGGTCACCAGCCCCACGTGCTTGAAGGCGTAGCTGTTTTTCTGGCCGTAGATCACCAGGTAGCCGGGCCGGGGGATTTTGGTGATGCGCTCCATGTTGGTAAAGCCGGTATCCAATTTGGGCACGGCGGCCTCCCGCAGGGAATGGGGCTCGCCCGTTTTGGTGGGCTTCACCTTTTTGTAGGTATCGCTGGGCTCCATGGGCACCCCGGCGGTGGCCAGGCAGTAATTGGCAAAGGCCCCGCACCAGCCGCAGGCATAGCCCCACCATTTGGTGAATTTGTTGTTCTTGGGCTGCTGGGAGAAGGCCTTGCCCGCCGCCTCCGTCCATTCCTGGATGCCGATGTCGATGGCGCTCTGGATCAGCTCCGGCACCTCGTCGGATTTTTTTTCGGCCTTCACCGTCACTTCCACCGTGGCCACCTTCTTGGTGCGGGTGCCGGTCAGGGTCAGGGTGGCCTTGCCCTTTTTCAGGGCGGTGATGCGCACCCGCTTTTCGTTGGTCACGTCCTTTTCCGCCCGGGCCACCTTGGGATTGCTGCTTTCCCAGGTGCCGGTGAAGCCGGGGGTGAAGGTTTGGAATTTCCCGGCGGTCAGCGTCAGCTTTTCGGGCAGGGCATCATCCTGCTTGGCGGTTTTCGAAGCCGCCAGGGCAGGCAGGGGCAAAAGGGAAATCAGCAGCAGCAGCGCGATCCATCGTTTCATCCTGTTCATGGTTCCTGTTCCTCCGTCCATTCCTGGGTCACCCGGGCCACGCCCATCACGTCGGTCACCGGCAGGCTGAACACCAGGCCGTGGCCCTCGGTGTTCAATCCGGCACCCCGGGTGATGGCCTGCATCACGGGGATTTTCTGGTCGTGGTTCACCAGGATCAGCACCATTTCCTTTTCAGGCTGGATGGTGATGCCGATGAACCGGGCGGCCTCCTCGCTGCCGGCGCCCCGGGCGTGCACCACCGTGCCGCCCCGGGCCCCCGCGGGCAGGGCCGCGTCCATCACAAGGTCGGTAAAGCCCCGGTTCACGATGGCCACGATCAAATCGTTTTGGGGCTGCTCGTTCACAGATTGAAAGGCATCCTGCTGCATGGCTTTGTTTTCCTCCTGGGAACTTTCCGGCGCGTCGGCGCCGGTCAGGTACTGCATGGTTTTGCTGCCGCCCACGCTGCCCAGGGGCACGGTGAAGGCGATGCCCCGGCCGGGCAGATCCATTTCCAGGGCGTGGGCCAGATGATGCATGGCGTGGGGGGCCACGTCGCCCCGGATGAAGGAGAACACCACGTCCTTGGCGGTATCCTTCAGCCCCAGCAGCGCCAGCAGGCCCTTGTGGGCGGTGCCAGTGCCCAGGGCGATGAACTGGGCCATCACCCCTTCCCGGTTCATCATCCGGGCCACCGTATCGCCCTTGCCGCGATCCACGATGGTCAATAACATTTTCAGGGAAGCGTTCATATGGCCGGATCCTCTCACACGTCGATAATTTCGTCGTCGCTGTCGGCGATGGCCGGCGCGGGCACGGGCTGCGCGCGCCGCTTGCGGGTTTTCAGCTTGTACACGACGCCCAGCGCCTCGATGGCGATCAGCGGCGTCATGGCCACCATGGCCACGATGCCGAAGGCGTCCTCCAAAATATTGCCGCCCATGGCCCCGCAGGCCCCCATGAACAGGGGCAGCATGAAGGCCGCCGTCATGGGGCCGGAGGCGACGCCGCCGGAGTCAAAGGCGATGGCGGTGAAAATGGGGTCGGTCACAAAGGTCAGCGCCAGGGCGATGAAATAGCCGGGGGCCAGGAAATACCAGATCGATATCCCCGTCAGCACCCGGGTCATGGCCAGGCCCACGGATACCGACACGCCGATGCTCAGCGTTTTCAGCATCACCGCTTTGCTGATAGCGCCGGAGGTGACCTGCTCCACCTGCTCGTTGAGCACGTGCACCGCCGGCTCGGCCTTCACCACCAGGAAGCCCATCAGCATGCCCAGGGGCAGCAGCAGCCATTTCAGGCTTCCGCCCCCCAACTGCCTGCCCAGGTAATCGCCCATGGGCAGGAAGCCCACGTTGACCCCGGTCAGAAACAGCACCAGGCCCAGGTAGGTGTACAGAAGGCCCACCACCATGCGCTTGATCTCCTGCCGGGGCAGGCGCAGGGAAAAGATTTGAAACGCGAAAAACAGGATCAGGATGGGGGCCAGGGCGATCAGCACCTCCCGGCCATACACCGGCAGCCCCCGGCGGTAGGTGAGCATGAGATCCCGGGTGTTGGCGATGGCCGGTGCGGCCGCCTCCTCGGGCACGTTGGTCAAATGGGGGAAAAACAGGCTGATCAGCATGATGGCCAGCACCGGCCCCACCGAGCACAGGGCCACCAGGCCAAAGGAATCATCCTGGGCGCTGCGCCCGCCCCGCACGTTGGCCACGCCCATGCCCAGGGACAGGATGAAGGGCACCGTCATGGGCCCGGTGGTCACGCCCCCGGCGTCGAAGGCCATGGGCACGAATTCCGGCTTGATCAGCGCCCCCAGCAGGAACACCGCGGCATACAGGCCGATCAGGATGAACGATAATTTCCATTGAAACAGGATGCGCAGCAGCGCCACCACCAGGAACAGGCCCACCCCCACCGACACCGTGAGGATCAGCGCCAGGTTGGGCACGCCCTGCACCTGGTTGGCCAGCACGGTCAAATCGGGCTCCGCCATGGTGATCAGGGTGCCCAGGAAAAAGGCCACTACGATCAGGAAGCGCAGATCCCGCTTTTTGGTGATGAAAGCGCCGATGTGGGCGCCCATGGGCAGCATGGCCATATCGGCCCCCAGGGTAAACAGGCCCATGCCCACGATCAGCAGGCAGGCCCCCAATAGGAACAGGCCCATGGTGCTCAATTCGATGGGCACCAAAAGCAGGCTCAGCGCCAGCACCAGCAGCGATATGGGCAGCACCGAGGACAGGGATTCCCGGATCTTTTCCTTCAGCCGCTTGCTGGTTTGCCGCCGCTCCGGGATCAGGCTGTCCAGGGGATTAGCCTTTTTCCTTGCCCGCGTCGTCATCCCCTCCCTCGATCAGGATCGTGCTGCCTGTGGGGTGGCGGATGCTCCACGCGCTGTCGATCACGATACCGATCACGCCGATGATCAGCGTGAAGTAATAGGTAAAGAAGCGCCACAGCAGCAGCGCGCCCACCAGCTTTTCCGCCGGGAATACATTTTGAAAGAAGATATAGAAGCCGCCCTCCTGGGCGCCGGAGGCCCCGGGCAGGGGGGTAAAGGAGGCGGCGATATACAGCAGGAATTGCAGCGTCAGCACGTCGACGTAGCGAAGCGCGTCCAGCCCCAGGGCCCGGTACACGAAGTACACGATGCTCATCAGCCCCAGCACCTGCAGGCAGGACAGCAGATACAGGTAAAACAGGCGGATGGGATGGTGGGTCAGCATATCCACGCTGGCGTGGAAATCCTCCATGGCGGCGTCGGCCCTGGATGTGGTGCGCCCCACGTCCTTGACGATGCGCAGCGCCTTGCCGATGTTGATGCACAGGGTCAGGATGCCCCGCACGATGTTTTTGTTGATGGCCAGCAGGATCACCGCCAGTACCGACAGACCGTTGAGCAAAAAGCCGGTGACCACGATCCACCGCCCCGCCTCGACGCAGGTTTGCACGATGCCGGGGTTCAGCAGCCACAGCCCGCCGCCCAGGGTGAGCAGGGCGGTTTGGAAGGTGAAAAATTTCACCGCCAGGCCGGAGGAGGAAATGCCCGCCGGCACCCCCCGCTTTTTCAGGGCGAACACCTGCATGGGCTGGCCGCCGGTGGCCGCCGGCGTGACGCTGGAATAGAAGGAGCCGATCAGCGCCACCAGGAAGGAGGTGCGGAATTTGATGCGCACCTTCTGCTGGTGGAAAAACACGTGCAGGCCCATGGCTTCAAACGTCATGAACACCACCCAGGAGCAAATCGCCGCGCCGATCCATTTCAGATCAGCCGATCGCAGCGTATCCCAAGCGTCGCTGATATCGCCGCCCCGGGCGCTCAGGTACAGCACCAGCCCCAGGGTGACCACAATGATCAGCGCGTTGAGCACGTTGCTCCTTGTGCGTTTGGTCAGTTTCATGTCAGCCCGCTTGTTTCCTTTCCTTCCTGTGCGGGCATACGTACATCCCGCCATTAAACAGTATACCATATCTTTTCCCCCGTGACTACCCTTCTTCCCGTAAATTTTCCGGTAAAAACCCCTGCTTCGCGGCGGCAGGAAGGGGACGAAACGCGCAAATTATTTTTGATATGATCAATTTCGATTGAAAATGTGAAAATTTTTCGAAAAAATTGACGAATTCTGGCAACCCTTGACGGCTTTTTTGAAACTATTGACTTTCAAATTCCGGGATACTATAATGGCCTTGTTTTTGCGAGTATCAACGGGAAACCGGCCTGTGCGCCGGCCTGTAAAGGAGGAGCATCCATGGGCAAATATTTCGGCACCGACGGCTTCCGCGGGGAAGCCAACGTGAACCTGACGGTGGAGCACGCGTTCAAGGTGGGCCGTTACGTGGGGTATTATTATGGCCGGGGCCACAAAGCCAAGGTGGTCATCGGCAAGGATACCCGCCGCAGCAGCTATATGTTTGAATACGCCCTGGCCGCCGGGCTGACCGCCAGCGGCGCCGACGTGTATCTGCTGCACGTGACCACCACCCCCTCCGTGGCTTACGTGATCCGCAGCGAGGGGTTCGACTGCGGCATCATGATCTCCGCCAGCCACAACCCGTACTACGATAACGGCATCAAGCTGATCAACGGCAACGGCGAAAAAATGGCCGACGAGGTGACCGACCAGATCGAAAAGTATCTGGACGGCGAAACGCCGGAGGTGCCCTACGCCGTGCGCGATCACATCGGCCGCACCATCGATTACGCCGCCGGGCGCAACCGCTATATCGGCTATCTGATTTCCCTGGCCACCCATTCCTACAAGGGCTTGAAAATCGGCCTGGACTGCGCCAACGGCAGCACCTGGATGATTGCCAAATCGGTGTTCGACGCCCTGGGCGCCGAAACCTACGTGATCGGCAACCAGCCCGACGGCACCAACATCAATTTGAATTGCGGCTCCACCCACATCGAGCAATTGCAGGCCTACGTGAAGGAAAACGGCCTGGACGTGGGCTTTGCCTTCGACGGGGACGCCGACCGCTGCCTGGCCGTGGATGAAAAGGGCAACCTGGTGGACGGCGACCTGATCCTGTATATCTACGGCACTTATATGAAGAAGCGGGATAAATTGGCCACCAACACCATCGTATCCACCGTGATGAGCAATTTCGGCTTCGGCAAGGCCCTGGAAGCCGCCGGCATCGATTGGCTGCAAACCCAGGTGGGCGACCGGTTCGTGTATGAATGCATGCGCTCCGGCGGCCATATGCTGGGCGGGGAGCAGAGCGGCCACATCATCTTCAGCAAATACGCCACCACCGGCGACGGCATGCTGACCGCCATCAAGCTGATGCAGGCCATGCTGGATCAGAAGCAGACCCTTTCCAAATTGGCGGAGCCTGTGCATCTGTATCCCCAGGTGTTGAAAAACGTGCACGTGGCCGATAAGGACGAGGCCCTTCATCACCCCGACGTGCAGGCGGCCCTGAAGGAGGCCGAAGCCGCCCTGCAGGGCAACGGCCGCGTGCTGCTGCGCAAAAGCGGCACCGAGCCGGTGATCCGCGTGATGGTGGAGGCCCAGGATCTGCCCCTGTGCAACCAGTGCGTGGATGGCATCATCGCCGCCATGGAAAAGGCCGGGCTGGTGAAGGAGGGCTATTGAGATGCTGAAAACCGCCGAATTATTTGATTTCACCCACACCCTGGCCGCCCCTCTGCTGCGGGAAACGGAATATCCCTGGGAGGCGCTGGACGGGATCAAGGATTTTATCCTGGCCCTGGGGCCCACCCTGCCCCGGGAGGAATATGACGAAATCGCCCCGCAGGTGTGGGTGGCCAAGGATGCAACCGTGTACCCCACGGCGGCCCTGGGCGCGCCTTGCATTATCGGGCACAAAACCGAGGTGCGCCACTGCGCCTTTATCCGGGGCAGCGCCTTGGTGGGCGACGGCGCTGTGGTGGGCAATTCGGTGGAAATCAAAAACGCCATCCTGTTCGACGGCGTGCAGGTGCCCCACTTCAATTATGTGGGCGATTCCATCATGGGCTATAAAAGCCATATGGGCGCGGGCTCCGTGACCTCCAACGTGAAAAGCGATAAAACGCCGGTGGTGGTGAAAAACGGCGATGAGCAGATCCCCACCGGGCGCAAGAAATTCGGCGCGATGGTGGGCGATCAGGTGGAGGTGGGCTGCAACAGCGTGCTCAACCCCGGCACCGTGATCGGCCCCCGGGCCAGCGTGTATCCCCTGTCCTGCGTGCGGGGCTTCGTGCCGGCGGACCACATCTATAAGAGCAAAACGGATATCGTGCTTCGGGAAAAGAAGTGAATCGGGCGCCGAGGCATTCGACGCAGCTATTTCATCACGCAAGGACGCGGGATCCCCATACGGCGGATCATTGCGTCCTTGTTTCTTTTCTTTTTGTGATAGGAGGAAAGCGGGAAACCGGGATTTGCGGAGGAACATATGATGGGAAATATACAGGCGCGGATCGCAGGTGATCCATAAAAATAATTTATCATATGTGAAAGAATCATTACTTGTTTTTTGGATCGCGCTGTGCTACAATGCCCATGACCACAATAAGAAAAAAAGAGAGAAAAACTTCTGGTGAAACAAGCGGCTGGAGGTTTTGCTTTTTCATTATTTTTTTCTTTTCTGGCAAGAATTTAAGGGGAAGAAGGAGGCCTGCCGCATGGATCAGTGGGAAGAAAAACATGAAATTTTCGAGCAGGGCCCCATCCTGCAGACCGTCGTGCGGCTGGCTTTTCCCACGGTGATCGGCCAAATCATTCTGGTTATTTATAATATGGCCGATACGTTTTTTATCGGCCTTACCGGCAGCGACGCCAAATTGACCGCCGCCACGGTGTGCATGCCGGCGTTCATGTTCCTGTCCGCCATCTCCAATCTGTTTGGCATCGGCGGCTCCAGCGTCATTTCCCGGGCCCTGGGCAGCGACGATCGGGAACGGGTCCAGAAGGCGTCGGCCTTCGCCACCTGGGGGTGCCTGGCGCTGACGCTGTGCTACGCGCTGTTCACCCTGACGTGCGCCGATCTGTTCATTGACCTGCTGGGCGGCAAGGCGGCGGAGGTGCACGCCTACGCCCGGAATTACCTGATGATCACCGTTACCATCGGCGGCCTGGCCACCGCTATGAGCACATTTTTCTCCCACCTCATCCGGTCGGAGGGCCATTCCCTGCAGGCCAGCGCCGGCATCATGCTGGGGGGCCTGCTCAACATCGGGCTGGACCCGCTGTTCATGTTCGTGCTTTTGCCCCCGGGCCAGGAAATCATCGGCGCGGCCGCGGCCACGGCCCTGTCCAATCTGTGCGCGCTGCTGTATTTCCTGTATGTGCTGCGCCGCTATCACGGTCAGTCCGCCCTGCGGTTCACGCCGTCCCGGGCGATGATGGAAAGATCGGTGGTGGCCGGAGTGTTCAGCGCCGGGCTGCCGGCCTGTTTGATGACGCTGTTTGAAAACATTTCCTACGCCGTGCTGGATAACCTGATGGCGGCCTACGGCGTTGCGTGCCAGGCCGGCCTGGGCGTGGCGAAGAAAATCAACATGCTGGCCCATTGCATCGTGCGGGGCATGTCCCAGGGCGTGCTGCCGCTGATCGGCTACAATTACGCCGCCAAGAATTTCCGGCGGATGAAGCAATCCGTCCTCTATTCCGGGGCTATGTCGGTGCTGCTGGCCCTGCTCTGCATGGCGGCGTGCCTGCTGTTCAACCAGGAATTGGTGTCCGTCTTTATTCAGGACAGCAACGTGGAATCCATTGGCCACGGCGCCCGGTTCCTGCGCATCCTGTGCCTGGGTGGGCCCTTCTCCGCCTGCGCCTACGCCATCATTTCCTTCTTCCAGGCCACCGGCAAGGGCATGCGCTCCTTCGAACTGGCCATCCTGCGCAAGGGCGTGCTGGATATTCCCATGATGTTCCTGCTCAACGCGCTGTTGCCGGTGAACGGCATCGTGATGGCCACCCCCATCACCGACGTGATCTGCTGCGTGGTGGCGCTGGTGATGTTCATTCCTTTCCTGAAACGGCACACCGACTCCGGCGAGGAAGCGGCTGCGGCGCAAAGATCGTGATTTCATGGCGCGTGCGGAACGTGAATGAAAAGAACGCCTGGAAAATTGTTTTCTCCGGGCGCTCTTCTTTTTTTGGCGATGTTGACGGCGGCGCAAATCAGGATCAGCGCCGGGCCAGGTTACGTTTCTTCCTCGATCCAATGGCGCTGATGATCTTCCCAGGTGCGCTCGCTGATGATGTAGCGGGGGCGGCGCTTGGTTTCCAGGTAGGTTTTGCCCACGTACTGGCCGATCACCCCCAGGCTGATCAGCTGGATGCCCCCCAGCAGGCACACGATGCAGATGATGGAGGCCCAGCCGGCCACCGTGTTGCCCAGGATGGCTTCGATGATGGCCCAGATGGCGGCGGCGACCCCCAGCAGGCTAACGCACACGCCGATGCCGGTGATCAGGGTGATGGGCTTTACCGACAGGCTGGTGATGCCGTTGAAGGCCAGGGCCAGCATTTTTTTCAGGGGGTAGTGGCTTTCCCCCGCCAGCCGCTCCGACCGGGCGTAATACACGCTGGAGCTTTTGAAGCCCACCAGGGGGATCAGCCCCCGCAGGAAGATATTCACCTCTTCAAAATCGGCGAAGTGCTTCAGCACCCGGGTGCTGATCAGCCGGTAATCGGCGTGGTTGAATACCACCTCCGCCCCCAGGCCGTTCATCAGGCGGTAGAAGCCCTCGGCGGTGGTGCGCTTGAACCAGGTGTCGGTATCCCGCCGGGAACGCACGCCGTACACCACCTCGCTGCCCTTCCAGTATTCCTCCACCATCTCGTCCATGGCATTGATGTCGTCCTGGCCGTCGCAGTCGATGGAAATGGTGATGTCGCAGTGGTCGATCGCCTCCATCAGGCCGGCCAGCACGGCGTTTTGGTGGCCCCGGTTGCGGCTTTGGCAGATGCCCAGGTAGTGCTCGTCCTGCCGGGCCAGATCGCAGATGATATCCCAGGTCTTGTCCCGGGATCCGTCGTTGACGAACAGCACCCGGCTGGCGGCGCTGATGCGGCCCGCCTGGCTGAGGGAAAGGATTTTATTCAGGAACATGGGCGCCGTCAGGGGCAGCACCTGTTCTTCGTTGTAGCAGGGGATAATGATCCACAGAATCGGCCGGGCTTGCATAGGCAGCTCCTTTCCGTATCGCATGGTGAGAATGGTTCCATACGATGATTCATTCGCTTTTTTTTGAAAAAATCCTGTAAAAAACGGTTTTTAAGCCTTTTTTGCCGCCGTCAGGAAGGCCTGGGCGCACCGATCCCAGGAGAACAGGCGGGCCATTTTTTCGCTGCTTTCCCGCAGTTCCTCCTTCGATGGGTAAGGCCCGGCCAGCCAGGCGGCAATCTCATCGTCGTCGGCGCACAGCCGGTGGCCGGCCATGCCCCGCAGGGTGGTGGAGGGGCCCAGGGCGGCGATGGCCGCCACCGACGCGCGGTAATACACCGCCTCCATCACCGCCATGCCGAAGATCTCGCCCCGGTTCAGGTTCACATAGTAATCTGACAGGGTGTAGATTTCCCACATGCGCTCGTAAGGCACCCGATCGAGCAGCGTCACCCTGTCCGTCAGGCCGTGGGCGGCGATTTTCTGCTCCAGCGCCTGCCGCAGCGCCCCTTCGCCCACCATCAGCAGCCGGAAGGGCTTGACATTTTGGATGCGGGCCAGCAGATCGATCAGGTCCAGCGGGCGCTTTTCCGGGTCCAGCCGAGATACGTTGCAGATGATCACGTCGCTTTCCGAAAAGCCGTAAGCCCGGCGCAGGGCGGCCCGGTCGGCCTGATCGAAATCCTGCTTCAGTTCCGCCACGTCCAGGCCCACGGGGGCCACGGCGATATCCCGGACCCCCAGGGCCTGCAATTCCGCCCGGGCGGCCTCCGTTTTGGCCAGCACCGGCATGCGCTTGTACAGCCGCAGGGTGCCCTGGGAAAAGAGAAAATCCATCACCTTGGCCCGCAAGCCGCTGTGCAGGCTGTGGGCGGTGCCCACATAGGGCACGAAGGCGATGCCCCTGCGGCGGCAGAACGCCTCGATGTGGGGGATGAATTGCTGCTGATCGGCAAAGCACAGCAGGGCGTCCAAGGGCAATTGCAGCAGGCGCGTGTGCAGATACCCGTGGGGCCCCACGCTTTTCATGGGGATGTAGCGCACCGTGACGCGGGGAGAAACCCGGCGCTCCTCCGCCGTTTCCTCCCGGGCCACGCCTTTATATACCGTCACGGTGTGGCCCCGGGCCGCCAGCGCCCGGGCCAGGCCGATTTCCTGGCTGTTGTAAAATCCTTTGCGGCCAAAGCCGTTGATCATGGTGCACACGATGGCCAGCTGCATGGAATGCTCCTTTCTCCGGATCGCTCAGCGGTATTTGAAAATCAATTTCAGGATGCGCAGATCCTCCACGAAATAGCGCCTGAACAGGCGGCGGGGCTCCTTCAGGAAGCGATAAAACCATTCCAGCCCCGCGTCGCTCATCCATCGGGGCGCGCGCCGCACCTGGCCCGCCAGGAAATCCACCGTGGCGCCGGCGCACAGGCATACGGACGCGCCCACCCGGCGGTAATTATCGTACACCCATTTTTCCTGCTTGGGGCAGCCGAAGCACGCCAGCACCACGTCGGGATGGGCGTTTTTCACGATGGCGCGGATGCGGGCGAGCTCCTCTTCGTCGTTTTCAAAGCCGAAGGGTGGGGCGTATTCGCCGGCGATGGTGATGCCGGGATATGATTTTTCCAGGTTTTCCCGGGCCTGCCGGGCCACCCCCTCTTTTCCGCCCAGCAGGAAGATGCGGTCGCCGGTTTCGGGCGCGGCCCGGCACAGCGTCAGCGCCAGATCGGCCCCGGAAATTTTTTCCTTCACCGGGCGCTTCAGCAGCCGGGACAGCCAGATCAGCGGCTTGCCGTCCACCAGCGTCAGGGCGGCCTGATCGGCGATTTGCCGGAGGAAAGCGTCCTTTTCCATTTTTACCAATACGTCGGTGTTGACCTCCACAATGTACATAGGGCGCTTTTCCCTGATCGCCCGCCGGATCTCCGCCTGGACCTCTGCCAGGGTCAGGCTGTTGACGCGGGCGTTCAGCAGCGGTTGTTTGATCGATTTCAATGCGCGTCACCTGAATCATTCAAATACTTTTGGGCAAAGGCCAGAAGGGAGGGGATGGTCACATCCTGCCCCAGGGGCCTGTCGCCGATCAGGGCGGTGCGGCAGCCCGCCACTTTTCCCGCCCCGATATCCCGTTCGTCGTCGCCCACCATCCAGGACTGGGCCAGATCGATGGGATATTTTTTCGCCGCCTGCAGCAGCATGCCGGGCTTGGGCTTGCGGCAGGGGCAGTCGATTTTATATTGGGTCACTTCCCCGGGGTAGCCCCTGTCGGGATGGTGGGGACAGAAAAACAGATCGTCGATGTACGCCCCTTCCCGTCCCAGCAGCGTTTCCATTTTCTTGTGGATCTCGTCCAGCCCCGCCAGGGTCACGTCCCCCCGGGCGATCACCGGCTGATTGGTGACCACGATGATGAGATACCCTTTTTCGTGCATCAGGTTCAGGGCCTGGGCGACGCCGGGCAGCAGGCGGAAATCATCGATATGGCGCAGCAGCCCCACGTATTCGTTGATGGTGCCGTCCCGATCCAGAAAGACCGCCCGCTGGGGCTGGGACAGGGAAGCGCGCTGCACCCGCCCCCGCTCAAAATCCCGCCGCACGGTGGCCAGCCGCTCCGGCGTGCCCATATCATGCACGTATTCCGGGCTGTGGTAGGCGTACAGGCCGCCCCCGCCCGCCAGGGGCTGCAGGATATCCCGGTCCAGGTCGACGGCCTCCTGCCCCCGGGGCAGACGGGCGGCGGCCGCCCGCAGCGCCTGGGGACTGAGGATGTGCAGCCCCGCGTTGACGGCGTTGTGGGCATATTGGGGCCTGGGATCCTCCTTGCGCAGCCACTGGAGCACCTGATGATCGGGGCCTTCGATGAGCAGGCCGCTGTCGTAGGGGTGGCTGTTGGGGTGGGCAAGCAATGTGGCCAGGGCGGCGTGGGCGCGGTGGAACGCGATCATCCGCTGAAAATCCACGTGAAATACCACGTCGCCATTGAGCAGCAGGAAATCCTCGGCCCACTGATCGAGGGTCTTCAGCAGCGCGCCGGCGTTGCCCAAAGGCGCGTTTTCCACGTAATAGGCGATCCGCACCCCGAAGGGCCGGCCCGTGACGGGGGATACGCCGCTGCCGTCGCCAAAATAATCCATGATCACCCGGCCCAAATGCCCCACCGTGATCAGGATATCGTCAAAGCCCTGCCGCCGCAGGCAATCGATTTCATATTCCAGCACCGGCATGCCGCCGATGGGCACCATGGGCTTGGGGATATCCCGGGCCACGCTTTGCAGCCGGGTGCCCCTGCCGCCCGCCATGATCACCGCTTTCATACCGCTTCCTCACTCCGCCAGGCGCTCGAATTGTTCCGGCCTGTAATAAAGCACCTGGCTGCCGCCCTCCTCAAAGGAAAAGGGGATCTGCATCAGGCTGTCCAGGGCCTGCCGCACGGCGGCCTGCTTTTCCGGCCGCACGTAAAACACCAGGAAGCCCCCGCTGCCGGCCCCCAGCAGCTTGCCGCCCAGGGCCCCGGCGGCCATCGCCCGGGCGTACATCTCGTCGATGCTGCCGTTGCTGACGCTGGCGGCGGTTTGCCGCTTCATGCGCCAGGTTTCATCCAGCAGGAGCCCGAAATCATCCAGGCTGCGGGCGGGATCGGTCAGGATCTCCTCGCCCTGATCCACCAAGGCGCGCATGGCGCGCAGCAGGGCCGTTTTCCCGCGGGGGTTTTCCAACGCGCATTGGGCCTGCACCTGGCTGGACAGACGGGTGAAGCCGGTGAAAAACAGCATCAGATGCTCGTTCAACTGCTTTTTCCGCTCCGGGGCGATGATCACCGGGCGGACGGAATAGCCCTCGGGGCCGAAATCGATGCGGTTCATCCCGCCGAAGGCGGCGGCGATCTGATCCTGCCAGCCGCCGGCCTCGCCGCACAGCGTCCGCTCCAGGTAAATGGCGTCGTCCGCCAGCCGCCGTTGATCGACGTGCTTTCCCTTCAGGGCGTAAAAGGCGTTCAGCATGCCCACGGCGAAGGCGCTGCTGGTGCCCAGGCCCGAACGGGCGGGCAGGTCGGCGTCGTAGGTCAATCGAAGCTCCTGCATATCCAGCATCTGCATGGCGTTGCGGATCAGGGGATGCTCGATCTCCCGCACCTGCCGCACCCTTTCGGTGCGGGCGTAGATCAATTCCGAGGAATAGGAAAAGAACCGGGGCAGGTGGCGCACCTCCACATAGCAGTATTTGTCGATGGTGGTGGATAATACGGCCCCGCCGTAGCGGCGGAAATGGGCCTCCATATCGGTTCCCCCGCCGAAAAAGGACATTCTGAACGGCGTTTGCGTAATGATCATGCTTCAATATCCCTCCATAGGATCTAATATAAGGATAAGATTTCTGTGATCACCAGGCCCGAAAACTGCACGCCCACCCCCGCCGTCTGGCCGTTCAGGCCGGCGCACAATTGCAGGGCAGCCTCCCCCTGGCCGACGATGGTATCCGGGATGGTCAGCACCCAGGAAAACGGGGCGGGATCGCCGGCGACGGGCCAGGTTCGATCCATCAGGTCCTTCCCCGTGCGGTCGGAATGCAGCTTGACGGTGATGCCTTCGGCGCTGCCGGCGGTGATTTTTTGCCCTTGGATCGTTACCCGGTAGGTGTGGCCTGGCAGCAGGGCGGCGGGCACCACGGCGCAGTGATAGGGATCATTGTTGGGCTCCACGTCCCACCGGGCCCGGGCGTACACGATGTCGCCATCCGCCGCCTCGGGCCATTGATGAACGGACAGGCGGGTGAAGGCTACGCCCTTGTTCTGCGCTTCGCCCGCCCAGCCGGCGTACAGCAGCAATTGGGTGTCCCGGGCGATGTTTTCTCCGCGGGGGAGGGTGAAGGTCCATTCGAAGTCGCCCTCGTTCTCCGTCCGGGGCAAATACCAGTTGGTGCGGGCCAGGTAGCCGCCCTGCGAAGGATTGTACAGGGCCAGCGTCAGGCCTCGCAAAGGTTCCGCGGTGGCCGTCACGTCGGCGGCCCGCACGGTGTAGGTGCGCCCGGGCTGGAAGGCGACGGGCACGGAATAGGCGTGATAGGCGTTGCCGCTGGGCGGCAGAAGCACCTGAGCCTGCTGGAAAATCTCCGTCCCGCAGGCGTCCGATACCTCCCAGATCACCGGGCGCAGCACCCGCAGGGAAGCGGCCTGATCCCCTTCCGCGGAAAATTGCACCCGGCAGCCCGCGGCGCCTTCCGGCACGGTGAATCGCCACGCCTTCCCGCCGTCTGTCCCGACGGGCCAATGGGCGTAGTACACGCCGGCGTGGGCTTCCACGTCGTACAGCGATACCGTCAGGGAGGGGACGAGCGCAGCGTCGCCTTCGATCCCCTCGGCGGTGACGCAGTAGGCTTTCCCCGGCGTCAGGGCGGCGGGCAGGCGGGCGCTGCGGAAATGATCCTCCCCGGTCAGGGCCGCGTCATCCTGGGCGTACAGGGCCGTCAGGCCGCTGCGGGGGTATTCCTCCGTCAGGCGCATGGATCGCCACGTGACGCCCACGCCGTCCGCCTGGCCGCTGATGCCGGCGTACAGCCGAAATTCCAGGGGCTGGGGCGCGGCGGCGGGAGGCAGGGAGAAAACCCAGGTGAGGCTATCGGCGGCGCTTTGATCGTTCAGCGGCCACAGCTTGCGCAGCAGGAAGGTTTCGCCGTCCGGGGCGTAGATCCCGGCCATCAGGGCGGCGGGCCGCCCCTGGTCCGCCCGGGCGCTGCCGATGGTCAGGGTATAGCGCCGCCCCGATGTCAGCGCGACGGGCAGGCGGAAGGAATGATAGGGGTTCTCCTCCGGAGCCAAAGCGATCTCGTCGGCTTCATACAGGGAAACAACGTTGGTGTCCGCCCGGCGGTTTTCCTGCCAGGCCCCGCAGCCGAAGGTGAAGAAATCCGCCGTGCCCAGGGTGCTGGGGTTGAGCATCAGCACCGCCGCGTCGGGGCGGAGGGCGTCGGCCAGCGCCATGATGCTGCCGTCGGCGTAGTAGCGGGGGTCCACCGCCTCGATGCGGGCAAACACCGTGTGCAGGTAAGCCAGCACCGGCACGGAAAAGCTGTCCTTGAGGAACAGCAGGGTCTTTTGCACGGGGGCGTTTTCGTTGATCAATTCCATCACCGGGTAATCCCCGCCATAGTACACGAAGTAATTGTTCAGGCGGAAATAATCGATTTCCTCCAGGTATTGGGGCCAGATACAGGCCTCCTCGAAGCCGCCCCGGCGGATCTCCTGGTGATGGGGGATCAGGGTGGTCAGGCGGGTTGCAAAGGCGGGGGTGTAGTAGATCAGGTCGTCCACCCCGGCGTAGTGCACGCCCACCCGCTTGCCCTGGCTGCCCAGAAAAGCGCCCGGCACCGTGTGCCGCACCCACCGGGCGGCCGCGGCGTTGGTTGGATCGACGCCGCCGGGTATCAGGCCGTTCAGGGCTTTCACGATGGCCTGGAAGCCCACGAAGGCCCCGTCGGCGGTCCAGTGGTGGTCGGTGCGGTAAAAATACTGATCCACCTGGTCCGCCGTGGCGCTGATGGAGGGCCGCAGATCCAGGGCCTTCACCCCGGCGTTTTGCAGCAGGGAAAGCAATTGATCGGCGTTTTCGTTGCTGAAATCCTGGGCGTGGGCGGGCAGGAGCGATTTGTCCAGGCTCATTTTGCCCGGGGCCTGCACAAATAAAAGCGGTATATTCAGGGTGCGCAGGGCGTCGTCGAATTCCGCCACGGCGCGGGCGTGGTCGGTCAGATCCCAGGAATTTTCGAATTCGTTCAGCATGCCGTTGGTCATACGGCTGACGCGGTTGCATTCTTCCCGCCCCGTCCACCGGGCGAACAGTCCGTTCAGGTTGACGAAGGCGTTTTTGCCCCACAGGTCGTCGGATTGCAGGGCGGCGGCGATGCGATCGTTAATGCCGTTCAGAAAGACTCCGTCCCGGGTGACGGCGGCGCGCAAAAGGGCGTGGGGCAGGCGGATGTTGGCAACGCACAGCGTCAGCAGCACCGCGCAGGCGGCCAGGGCGGGCAGGCAGGCCAGCCCATGCCGGGCGTTCAAGCCGTGCTTTTTCAATGGGTGCCTCCTTTCCGCGATTTAACGGTCGTCAGAAATTGAAGTAAATGAAGGGGTTGTGGGCGTTCATGACCAGGCAAGAGATGCTGACCAGGAACAGGAATAGCTGCGCCGCGCCTCCGATCCAGGCGACGACGGCGCTTTGGACCCCGCCTCCGGCGGTCAAGCGCTTGCCCAGGCGGGACAGAAGCGGGGTGGCGCCTACGATGCCCGCCGCCCAGAAAACGCGGTATTCCCACAGGGCGTGGAGCAGGCGGCCATCCGCCGCCATGCCGCCCGGGGAAAACATGCTTTGCAGGTAGGAGAGGGCGTGAGGCAGGCTGTCGGCGTTGAACAGCACCCAGCCCAGCACCACCGTAAGCATGGTGAACAGGCGATAGGCGAGCCGGAAGGGCAAGGGCCATCCGCCGATGCGGCGAGGGATGTTCAGCAGCTTTTCCCCGATGATCAGCACGCCGTACATCAGGCCCCACATGAGGAAGGTCCAGTTGGCCCCGTGCCAGATGCCCGTCAGGCACCAGACGATCAGCAGGTTGCGGATCAGCTTCCCTTTGCCCACCCGGGAGCCGCCCAGCGGGAAATACACGTAATCCCGGAACCAGCTGCCCAGGGAAATGTGCCACCTGCGCCAGAATTCGGTAACGGTGCGGGAAGCGTAAGGGTGATCGAAATTCTCCATGAAGTGGAAGCCGAACATCCGGCCCAGGCCGATGGCCATATCGGAATAGCCGCTGAAATCGAAATAGATCTGCAGGGTAAAGGCCAGGGCCCCGGCCCACGCCATCCCGGCGCTCAGGGAAGTGGCGGCGAACGCCTCCCCGGCGATTTCGGAAAACACGTTGGACAGCAGCACCTTTTTGTTGAACCCCAGCATGAACCGCGTCAGCCCCCGGCAAAACCCTTTTAGGGAAACGCCGCGGTGTTCGATTTCCCGGCGCACGGCGGCGTAGCGCACGATGGGGCCGGCGATCAATTGGGGGAAAAAGCAGATGTAGAGGCTGAATTGAACGATGCTTTTCTGGGCGGGCTCGCCCCGGTACACGTCGATCACGTAGCTGACGGCCTGAAAGGTGAAAAAGGAAATGCCGATGGGCAGGGCGATGTGAGTCTGCGGCAGGAAGCCTTGGGCAAAGGGCAGCCAGCCCCGCAGGACGCTCAGCAGGAAATTCAGGTATTTGAACACCAGCAGCAGCCCGATATTGACGCTGACGGCGCAAACCAGCCAGAAGCGCTTTTTTCGCCCCTCTCTCTTTTCCATCGCCCGGGCGAACAGGTAATTCAGCCCGATGGACAACAGCATCACCAGCACGAACGTGGGCTCGCCCCAGGCGTAGAAGAACAGGCTGGCCATCAGCAGCCACACGTTCCACGCGTCCTCATCCCGGGGCAAAAGGAAGTAGACCGCCGTCGTAATGGGCAGGAACAGGATCAGAAATTCCAGGCTTGTAAACAGCATGGGCGCATTCCTTCCCGGGCGTCAGGCCCGATCCCATTCCAGGAAACGAACGCACTCGTACAGCCGGGCGCTCAGGGTTTCCGGATCGGCGGTATGGCGGCGGAAGGCGTGGGCTTCCGGGTCGAAGGTGAGGCGCAGCTGGGTATCCAACAGCTTCATGGCCTCCGCCTCCTCCTTCGCGCCGCCGAAGGCCCGGGCGATCAAGGGGGCTTCAAAGCCCGGGGCATTGTAGCCGTAGGCGTAGGGATTCATGCTTTCTGGGGCGTCGGCGCCCAGGCGGCGGTTCAGGGCGCTTGCGTCCCCTAAGCCGTAGCGCAGCGCTTTTTGAAATTTTGCGGTGCGGAACAGGGGAATATCCCGCCCCAGCGAGGCCATCACCGCGTAGCCGTACAGCTCGAACAGGTGATACCCCTCCTCCTGGATCAGGATATCGTGCCGCCGGCTGCTGAACAAGCCGGTTTTCAGCCCCGCGTATTTCACGTACTGCCGGGCGTACAGCCCAAGGAACGCCCGGCGCGGCCGCTTCATGGCCCCGAAGTGGCGGATCAGGCCGCTGCGGTGCGCGCCGAAAAATTCCTTTTCCAGGCGGTTCAGGTGCCGGTCGACCTGATGCTGGATATCGGCGTCCCGCCGGCATTGCAGCAGCATCAGCCCCGCCAGGCAGAACCACACCTGGTGGTTCAGAGTGAAATCGTAGGAAAGCGGCGTGCCGTCCACATCCACCCGCCGCCACAGGCCGGTGCTTTCGTCGAACCGCTGGGCGCGGAAAATGCGGAAGGCGCATTGCAGATACGCCTCATTTTCGAAGGCCCGCCAGGCGTAGGTCAGCGCCTCGATGGCCCAGGCCTGGCCGATCAGGCCGTTCAGGCGGTCGGCTGCCCCATCCTCCATGCAGGGGATCGCGCCGGAGGGGCTGCTTTCCTGCATGGCCATGAGGTACCGGGCCATGCGCTGGGCCAGGGCCTTGTAGCTTTCCTGCCCCGTACGCTTCCACAAAAAGGCGTAGATGATCAGCCAGTGGCCGGTGTTGCGCACCGGGTTATCGGGGCTGCCGTAGGGGCCGTTGCGCCCCGGCAGGGCGCGGCCCAGCGGTGCAAAGACGGGAGCATGGGCGTCGGCGCAGGATTGTACCAGGGAAAAAAGGGCTTCGGTGTTCATGGCGTTCCGGCCTTTCTGTAGGCTTCCGCCGTTTTCCGGGCGGATTCATTCCAGCTGTACCGTTCGCTGACCAGGCGGCGGATGTGCTGCCGATAGCGGTCGATTTGCTTTTCGTCCCATTGCACGGCGGCCAGGATGGCGTCCCGCAATGCGGCGGGATCCTCGGGGGCGAACAGCAGGCCCGTCTGTCCCCCATCCGTTTCCTCCCGGAAGGTGGGGATATCGCTGGCAATCACCGGCACGCCGTAGGTGTAGGCCATCAGCAGCGCGCCGCTGCCGTAGATTTTCCGGTAGGGAAACACGGCGATATCGGCGTCTCCCAGCAGGGCGGGGATCTCCTCGTCCGGCACCCGCTGGGCGGAAAAGCACACGCAGTCCCCAATGCCGTACTGCCGGATCAGGGCGGGGTAATCGGTGGGGTCGATCTTAGGGTATTGCTTGCCCCGGATGGTGAACAGGCATTTGCTTCGCGTTTCTTCATCCAGGAGCGAGATGGCCTTGAGCAGGATATCGATCCCCTTGTAGGGACGGATGCGGCCGAACAGCAAAAAGCGCGTCCGCCCCGCCTCCGCCCGGCGGGGCTTATCGAGAGCGTAGGTCTGGTAAGCGCCGTGGGCGATGACGGCGATTTTTTCATCGGGAATGGCAAACAGCCGCTGCAATTCCCGCTTGGAGGCCTCGTTGTGCACGATCAGCAGATCGCACCGGCGGTAAAACGCGCCGTACAGCGCCTGATCCCCGGGCGCGGGCTCGTGGGGCAGCACGTTGTGCACCGTCATGACGAGCTGACGGACATACCGGCGCAGGGCGGCGTACAGCTTCATTTCCACCGCCGCGTTTTTGAAGCTTTGAATGTGCAGCACGTCGAACCGGCCCTTCCGGATCAGCCGCCCAAGCCGCAGCAGCGTGCGCCCGTAGGCCAGGATGGAGCCGATTTTCCCCTTGCCGCCGGGGTAAAACTGGGGCAGCCAGGTCATCCCCGGCTCCGACAGGCGGGTATCGGCCTTGCAGAACACCGTGATGTCGCAGTCCCGCTTCAATTGCCGCCCCAATTCCAGCACGTACAGGCTGCCGGGGGAGTGATGCTCCACCATCAGCACCCGGATTTTTCGCTCGTTTTCCATCGCGTTTTTCCTTTCTTTTTACGCGGTCTTTTTCTTCAGCAGGCCCATCAGCCGGTTCCGCTGCTTTTTGTTGCAGGCGATCAGCAGGTGCAGCGGCGCGCCGATCAGGGCGTACGCCGCCGCGCAGGCAATCAGCCCCGCCCAGCTGCCGGGGGTGTACAGCGCCGCCAGCAGCTGGAACGCCGCCGTCAGCGCCCCGCAGGCCAGCACGTTGCGCAGGATGTCGGGGTAAAAGGTGGCGGGGGGCAATTGCAGCACGTGGGCCATGTACAAAGGGTTGGTGACGAAATTGATCACCGCCATCACCGCCACTGTGGTCCACGCCACGGCGTATACCCCCATGCCGGCGTACCGGATCAGCACGTACATGCCGATCACGTTCACGATCCCTCCGGCCACCGTCACGTAGCAGGGGATTTTTTTCTTCACCGTCAGGGTGTAGATGTAATACAGGGGGTGCACCGCCCCGTTGGGGATGCAGGTGAGGATGGTGACCACCGTCAGCCGGTAAATCAGATCGATATCCTGGCCGGGGATCCACAGCCGGTAATAGGCCGGGCCCAGGGCCACGAAGCCGGCGAAGGTCACGTTGGCCAGCAGGCCCGAGGCCTTCATGGAGATTTTCAATTCATCCAGCAGCCCTTCCCGGTCGCCCGCCGCGTAGCGCTGGAGGAAGCGGGGGATGAAGGCCTGATCCACCACCGTGTACAGGCTGTGGATGATGGTGTGCATGGTTTTGGCGATGGCCAGCTGGCCCATGGCCAGGGAGGTGAGCAATTGGTTGCACACCAGCAGGTCCAGCCCATTGTTCAACAGATCGCCCACCAGGTTGAAGGATTGCCAGAACCCGTCGACCACCAGCCGCCGCACGGCGGCGATGGAAAAATCCCGCCGCCTGGGGGTCAGCTGGGGCAGCAGGCGGCGGCTGAGCCATCCGTCGGATACCGCCACGATCAGCGCCGCGGCCAGGGCGCCCAGGCCCACGTAGCACACCCGGGCGGGGAAAAGCAGGTAAGCGATCAGCAGCACCAGGGCGTTGGTCACGTAGGACAGGGTCTTGAACAGGCCGGTCAGGTCCATCCGGTCCTGAATATAGCCGGCGCAGCCGAACACCGAGCACACCGTGGTGACCCAGAAGCTGACGCCGGTGAACAGGAACAGCATTTTCACGTCGGTCACGATGGCCCCGGGGATCGAAAGGACGCGCTGCAGAAAGGGCAGCGCGACGGCCGTCAGCCCCAGGATGAGGCAGGCCAGCGCCAGATCGCCGAAAAACACGGAGGAAAAATACACGTTGGCCTGCTTCGTGTCATTTTGGTGATAGCACAGGCCGATGTACCGGGCGGCGTAGGTGTTCAGCGCGGTGGTCAGGATGGCGGCGTATTGGGAAAACTGCTTGGCCAGCGTCACGAAGCCGTAGGCCTCCGTGCCCACGGTGCGGGTGATATAGGGGGTCAGCAGCAGGGTGATGCCGTAGTTGACCGCGTAGGCGACCCCCGTCGCCAGCATGGTGCGCAGCACGTGCAGCAGCTTATTGTTCGCTTGAGGCTGATAAACCGATCGCATGGTCGTCCTTTCCTTCCGTTTCCTCCGCGGGGCGGAGAAAACGGGGCGCGTTTACGTCGTTGGTTCGATGCAGGCACAGGGCCATCACGAGGAAGAGGGCCACGGTTTTGAAATCGTAATTGCCGCCCAGGCACCGCTCCGTCAGGCCGTTCACCGTCAGGTAGGCCATGATCACGCCGCAGAAGCGGTAGGCGTCCCGGTCCAGGCGGGATACGTCCCGGAAAGCGCGCAGCAGGGCAATGAAAAACAGGGCGAGCCCGATCAGCCCGCAGTTGGCCCACGTTTCCAGGATCACGTTGTGGGCCCCGGTGGTCATGGTGGCCATGAAGGAATTTTTCCGCACGCTGAAGGCGGCGTGCACCAGGGCCACCGCCCCGCTGTCCCGCCAGAACATGCCGTAGCCGTAGCCGATCAGGGGGCGGTTGTAGGTCATGACGGTGATGATCTGATTCCACAAAGGGATGCGGCCGGTCAGGGTGGCGTCCTTGCCCAGGGCCGCCAAAAAATCCTGCAAAAGGGGCATCAGGGTGAGGGTCAGCAGCAAAAAGACTCCGTTGATCACGATGTAGCCCAGCCCCAGGGGCAGGCGCACCCGATCGGGGAAAAACAGGGGGACGAAGGATATCAGCACGCACAGCACCGCCCCCGTGGCCTGGCACATCAGCAGCAAAACGCCCTGGATCAGCAGCAGCGCCAGCCAGCGGCCCGCCGGCTGACGGCTTTTTTGCTTCTGCCGAAGCAGCAGGGCGGTGATCAGGATGCCGAAGGAAAGCTCGGTGGCGAAGGCGTTTTTGCTGGGGTACAGGCCCCGCAGGGCCCGCTGGTAGGTGGAGCCGCTCTCATAAGCCAGGGAGGCGTGCCGAAGCATGAAAATCAGCACGGCCGCCACGAACAGGCCCTGGGCGATGCCCATCAGATCCAGGATCTGATGCAGGGAATAATATTCTTGCAGCCAGATGACGAACAGGATCGTTACCAGCAGGCGGGCGCAGGTGATCGCCTGCTCCGCCGGGTAATGGGTGGCCAGCATGGACATGAGGAAGGTGATCACCCCGTAGCAGTAGATCACGGCGTATTTTTTGTCCAGATGGAGCAATTGAATATCCTGCCAGCGGTCGGCGCTGGACAGAAGGATCACCAGGATCTCGACCCCAAAGGCGGCGTATTCCAGCAATTTACCCAGCTTTTCCCCGTACACCAATTCGTAGTTGCCCGGGAAGCCCAGGGCAACCAACAGGGAAAACACCACCATCACTTCGATGAAAACGCCCCGGTTTTCACCCCGATTTCGTTCCATGCCTTCGATCCTTTCCCATAAAAGCGGCTTATCCGTCGCCTGGCTGTCGGTTGGAGCCCGGCCCTTTGAACCAGCGCCGGTACAGCTTGAACGCCCCCAGCCCCAGGCAGGCCCCCACGGTGTTGGCCGCCAGATCCTCGATATCGCACTGGCCCAGCCGCAGGATCAATTGAACGGCCTCGATCAGGGCGGAGGTGAGCAGCCCCAGGGGGATGATATACCGCCATTTGCCCAGGCGCCGGGGCTGAATCAGGGGAAACAGCACCCCCAGGGGCAAAAACAGAACCACGTTCATGATCAGGTGCTCCAATGGCTGCAGGGAACGGCGGCGGATGGCCTCCGAAATGGAGTCAAAGCGCAGCAGGATCTCGGCGGCGCGCCGCTCCGAACGGGAGAAAACGGTGATGTAGCCCACCGCCAGCACGTACAGCAAAAACAGCGCGGCCATGCCCTTGTTCGCTTCCCGGAAGTGCTTCCCGAAGTCGTAGACCATCAGGAACGCCCCCACGCACGCCGTCAGGATCAGCAGCGCCAGCAGGATGAAATCCACGCTGCCCAGGCGGCTGATGATCAGCACCAAAGGCCCGGCGATCAGCGCGTAAACGATCAGCAGCACCGCGGCGATCATGGGCAGGGCGCTGCGGCTGGCCGTTCTTTTGGCCACGGCCTGAAACAGGTAAAAATACCCGCACAGCAGCAGGATCCCGATCAGGATGAGCTGCATGGCGTTTTGGCTGCCCATGGGCTCATCCCTTTCCGCCGCGTTTTTTGTCCTTGCCTTTGGCCGGCTTTTCTTTTTCTGTTTCTTTCTCGTTCTCTTTTGCCTTTGCCTTTTCCCGGGGAGGCGCGGGGGCCTCGGCCTCGGGCGGCGTTTCAGCGCCGCTGTTGTCCCAATCGCCGTCCACGCCGATCTTCAATAGGGCCGATACGGTTTCCTGGTCGGTCATGGGGGCTTCGATGGGGGCGTCGTTGATCAGATCCTCCAGGATGTTCCTGGGCGCGGCGGGGGCGGCTGCGGCAGGCGCGGATGCCCCGCCGTCCTGTTGCTTTTTCAGGCTGCTCATCAGCTCCTCGTGCTCGGCGGGGCCGCGATGGGCGGGGAAGGCCTCCTCCGCCGGGGCTTCCTTTTTCCGGCGCTTGCGGGGCTTTGCCTGGGCGCCCAGGCTGCCGCTGCGGCCGGACTGCACGCCGTTCACCACGCACCCCACCACCCGGATGCCGGATTTATCCAGCTTTTCCAGGGAGCTTTGGATTTCCGGCACCGTGGCGGTATCGTAGCCCACCACGTACAGCGCGTTGTTGGCCACCTGGTTCAGGCTCAGCGTTTCGCTGGCCATGCTCACCGGGGCGGCGTCCAGGATCACGTATTCGTATCGCTCGCTCAGCCGCTCGATCAGCTCCACCACCGTGCCGTCCATGGGGATCACGTTGTGCTCCAGCACCGTGGGCAGAAGATCCAGGTAGCCCGTCAGGGTAGTGATGGCCTCCTCCTCGGTGGCGTCGCCCCGGTACAGGGCGTTCAGCGAGCGGGAGTAATCGACCTTGTCCAGGAACAGAGCGCCCAGGCTGGGGTTGTGGGTGTCAAAATCGATCAGCAGCGTGCGGTGCTCCATATCGGATAATTGAATGGCCAGGTTGGCCGCCACGGTGGATTTGCCCTCCCGCGTGGTGGCCGACGTGACGAAGAAGCAATGGTGCTTTTCCTTGGTGCCCAGGCGGTTGCGCAGGATGTAAGCGGCGGCGGCGTAATTCTGCGCCACCTCGGAGGAGGAAGCGTCAGCGTCCACCAGGATGGAGGCGTGCTTGCGGAAAAAGGCGTCGTCCCGGGGAATGACCCCGATGGTTTCCAGGCCGAACAGGTTTTCCACGTCCTTGACGTTGTTCAGCGTGGGGTGCATCAGCAATTCGATCACCGCGAAGCCCACGCCGGCGAAGAAGCCCAGCGCCGCTAAGAACATCCACACGCTGCTGCTGGAGCCGCCCACGCCCACCAGCGCGGCCTCCGCCTCGTTGATCACCGCCAGGGAGCCCAATTGCAGCGTTTCCGGCAGCAGGCGGCTGGCGAAATCGACGACGGCGTTCCAGATGGCCACGCCCTCCTCGGCGTTGCGCCAGGTGAGGCGCATTTCAATGATCTGGGTGGCGTTGTACTGGCTGAGGGCCAGGCTGCCGCGCAGCTGGTCCACCGTGATGCCCAGCAGGCGCTGGTCGTTGATCACGCTGTTCATCACCCGGTCGCTGCGGATCACGTAGCGCACGGCGTCCATCATATCCTCGGCCAGGTGAAAGTCGTTGTTGTTGGCGCCGGAGGAGTTGTTGATGTACAGTCCGCTGGCGTTTTTGGTGGTGATGGCGAAGGAGCCGCTGACCTCGTAGCTTTGGAAGGAGGACTGCACGTACGTCATGGCGGACAGGATCAGCCCGAACATGAGGCCTACGAACGTCAGTGCCACGATCACCTTCCAGCGCTTTTGCAGGGCGAAGAGCAAATCGCTCACCCGAATTTGGATCCCGCTGTTTCTCATGCGCTTTCACCTCTCTTTAGCCTCGGGCTTTTCTGCGTTTCCGGATCACCAGGATCAGGGCGGCGGCCGCCGCGAGCGCCGCTGCCGCCACCGCGCCGATGATGACGTAGCGCATCACATAGGTGGTATGGATGTTGATGGTTTGGATCTCCGCCTGATCCCGCACGGAGATGGGATAACGGCTGTCCTCCTCGCCGTCCTTGATCAGGAAATAGCTGCCGGGCTTTAAATCGGTGAAGGACTGCGGGCTGCCGGTGGTGGTCCAGGCGCGGATCAGGGCGCCATCCTCGCTGTACAGGGCCAGGCTGACCCCCGGCACCTGCACGCTGCTGAATTCATCGGTGATGCCGACGGATACCCGGATCATCCGGTTGGTCAGGGCGATTTCGGTTTCCGTTTCGCCCCCGATGCGGCCGTCCGCCGTCACAGCCACGGTCTGCTCCGCCCGGGCGGGCTGGTACTGATCCGGCGCGCCGGTTTGCAGGATGTGGTACACCGTGGCTTTTTCGATCGTATCGAGGATCAAACTGCCGGTGCTGTCGGTGACCGCCTCGGCAAAGGCCGGGCTGACGCCGCCCTCCCACCGCACGGTAAAGGCCGCGCCCTCGACGCCCCGGGTGGGGTATAGCTCGTCGGCCACCGTCAGGCGGATCTTGGTGCGCTGGCTGGCGATCCACTGCAGGGGCGGCTCCACGGAGGATTTTTTGCTCACCTCCACCGCCACCTCGTCGGGATAGCTGGCGTAGTACGCCGGGATCTCTTTTTGCCGCAGCACGTAGCGGCCCAGGTAAATTTCCTCGCTGACGCCGTAGCCATCCTCGCCGCAGCGGATTTCAGTCACGGTCTGCCCCGCCCGGTAGCGCAGGGTGCCGTCGGCGGTGACGATATTTTCGTCGGCCACTACCTCAAAGCTGCCCCCCGCCACCGCAAGGCCCGTTTCCGCGTCGGTCATCTGCACGCGGATCACGTTGCGGGAGGGATACACCGGCACCCGCACCACGTAGGGGTCGGGCCAGTCGTAGGCCTGGTCCAGCAGGAAGGGCTGGTTGGGGGCGGCGTCGTACCCCGCGGGCTCGGTGAGCTCGTGCAGGATGTACGCCCCTTCCAGCAGCTTTTCCGGGAAATAGAACGCGCCGGATTCGGTGGTCACGTAGGAGCGGAAGGTGATCCGCTCGGGGTAGTAGGTGTTCAGGATTTGCAGCGCGCCGTTTTCTTCATACAGCTCGAATTCCACGTTTGCTTCCTTGATGGTGCGGTCGGTTTCCGCGTCCACCAGCATCACGAACACGGCGGATTTCAGCCCGGCGTCCGGCTGATCCCCGGGGCCTTCGCCCTGGCCGTTGCCGCCGCCTTCTCCCCCGCCGCCCCCCGCGGCGCCGCCGCCCGGCAGGTCCGGGGTGGGCGAGGGCGTGGGCGTATAGGTGGGGGAAGCAGAGGGGGTGTGATCCGGCAGGATCACGGGGGTCTGCCGGCCCCGGCCGTCCCCGCCGCCGCCATCCCCGCCGCCGTCGTCGTCGCCGTCGGTCCAGAAGAAGGCGGTGGGCAGGGGGGAAGCGCCGCCGGATTCATTGTCGCCGCCGCCCAGGGCGTCCCCGTAGTAGGGGTCGATCTCGCTGTTTTCCGGGATATGCACCAGGTACAGGCCCAGCAGCAGGATCACCAGCATCAGCACCAGCAGCAGGGCGCTGAGCAGGTCCGACGCGGGCTGCCAGAAATTCAGGCTCTCGTCGCCGCGCTTTTTCCGCTTGTTCATCAAAGCTCATCCTCCGTCATCAGCGCCTCGAATTCCTTCAGCGACGCGGGCTTGGACAAGAAGAAGCCCTGGCCCTCGGCACAGCCGCACTTGCGCAGCATGGCCAGCTGCTCCATATTTTCGATGCCCTCCACGGCCAGGGTCAGGTGCAGCTTCCTGGCCTGGTCGAACACGTCGTTGAGGGCGCTTTGATTCTGGCTGCCGGCGAAGCGCCGCAGATCCAGCTTCAGCACGTCGGCCCCCATGTTTTCGACGGCGTTCAGGGCGATGTAATCCCCGTCGAAGCCGTCCACCACCACCCGGAAACCGGCCTGCCGCAGCTTTTCCTCCGTTTCGATCACGGCGCTGGCCGACTGCAGGTAGGCGTTTTCGGCGATCTCGATTTCCAGGCTCCGGGGCGGGATGCGGTATTTCTTGATCATATCGGCGAAGAAATCGGCGATATCCATGGCCAGGATATCGGTTTTCGTCACGTTGATGGACAGGGGCACCGGCCGCAGCCCCGCGTCGATCCAGCGGCGGATGGTGAGGCACACATGCTCCCAGATGTACTGATCCAGCTTGGTGATGTAGCCGTTGCTTTCCAGCACGGGAATGAACACCGCGGGGGACACGGTGCCCAATTTGCTGTGGTTCCAGCGCACCAGGGCCTCCGCCCCCACGATCTTGCGGGTGTTCAGGTCGAAACGGGACTGAAGATAAAACACGAATTCCCCATCGTGCAGGGCGGACAGGATCTGCGGCATCAAAATCTGCTCGTTGCCGCCGCCCACCGCCGGGGCCTGGCCGCCCAGGCTGCCGCCGGCCGCGGAGAAGCCGGCGTTTTTGGGCAGCCGCTCCAGCAGCTCCGTGATCTGCCGGATCTCCTTGCGCTCCCGGTAGCGGATCTGCTCCTCGGCGGAGGGGATGACGTTTTTGTGGAATTCCTCGGTAAAAATGCCCAGGCTGCGGATCATCATGTTCCAGGCGATGCGGTACATGATGTTGAACAGCAGCGATAATATTACCCCGGCGATGGAGGTGTAGAAGGCGATTTGGATGCCGCCGAGCAGCGTTTGCACGCTGGAAAGGGCGGCGTTGACGGTGGTGAAGCCGATGCCCCGGATGCCGATGATCAGGCCGATGAAGGTGCCCAGGATGCCAAGGCCCGTCAGCGTGCCGGGCAATTGCTGGATCACGCTTTGCCAGCTGTGCAGGGCCAGCACGTCCTCGTTGATGTATTCATCCACGTCGCTGAGCACCTGCCCCGCCTCCCGCTGGGCGGTCACCTTGTCGCGGTAATCGTGAAACAGGGCGTTCAGGGTGGACTGCTGGAAAAAATCCTCCGTCTGCGCCAGGGCCGCCCAGGCGGACCCGGCCTGCGCCTCCGTCACCCGCTCGATGCTCTCCAGGCCGTTTTGCAACCCCCGGTAATACTGGATCACCGGCAGCACCCCGAAGCCCACGCCCAGGAACAGCAGCACCTCCATCAGCACGATGAACACCGTGGATACCTCGTCCGGCGCGTAGGCCGTCAGCAGGATGCCCCCGATGAGGATGAAGAGGATGAACACATACATAAATCTGCGCATAGAAATACCCTTTCCTGTATAATAGCCGTTTTTGCCCGTACAAGATGCGGGAGGGGGCGGGGGCGACTTCCGCAAGATGGAGTCGCGCCGCTGCCGAGGAAGAAGACAAATCCTGTCAAGCACGCGTCAAAAATGAATATAAATGCATTTCGCGCATAAGAAGAAAAGCGCCCCGCTGCGGAGACGGCTTTTCATTTGCAGGGCGGACACTAATTTGTCCGCCTGGGCTGCGCGCGGAAAAAGGCCGGGGAAAACGCAGGATTTTAAATGGAAGAATCTGCTGTTTTTGGGCGTTTTTTCCAGGATGGTAAGGAGAACTATTTTGGGATGGGAAAGCGCCTTGCCCCTCTCTGTCCGCAGAACGGTGGATATTGTAGCATAATGTGTCGAAATTCGCAAGTGGATATGAAATCCACTAAAATGAATGGACATACATTCGCCGTTTTTTCGCGGGGATCGGATTTTTTTGTGTTATTTATGGACAAAAATGGGTCGTCGATCAGTAAGCTTTAACAAACCCTATCGATTGTTAAGAAAATATGAACAAAAATTTTATGGGTTTCTTCCATATATTATGCACTTGTAAAATGTGCGCCGGTATGTAACAATTTCGTAAAAACAGCGATTGACAAAGCGCTGGGAAACAGTGTATAATGACGGTGGGGTGGTTTGCCCGTTTTCGGCGTGCCATCCTGCTGATGCAAGGATCATGAATTTTTCGGGGGCGGCCTCCGCCGCGGGGCGCAGCCCTCCGGGAAAGGATTTGCGGATGAAAGCCATCGTTTCTTTGCTGTTGATTCTTTCGCTGCTGTGCGCCTGCGCCCCCGGCGTGGGCGAGGGCGGCGGCGTGGAAGCTGCCGCGGAACCGGCGGCGGGGGCCGATCGGCTGGTGGTGGGCAACCCCACCCCCATGAAGGGCGATTTTTTCACCGATATGTGGGGCAACGCCACCAGCGATCTGGATGTGCGCACTCTGATCCATGGCTATAACCTGATCATGTGGGACGGGGCCGAGGGCCTGTTCAAAACCGACCCCACGGTGGTGAACGGCGTGGCGGTGGTGGACGACGCCCAGGGCAACCGCACCTATTACATGAACCTGTACACCGACCTGTTCTTTTCCGACGGCACGCCCATTACCGCCGCCGATTACGCCTTTACCCTGCTGTTTTCCATCGATCCGGTGGTGGAGCAGCTGGGGGGGAAGCCTCTGCGCAACGCCCACATCCTGGGGTACGATGCCTATATCCAGGGAACGAGCCCGGTCCTTTCCGGCGTGCGGATCATCAATGAAAAGCGGCTGGCCATCACCATCCGGCGGGAGTACCTGCCCTTCTTCTACGAAATGGGCCTGCTCAGCTGCGTGCCCTATCCCCGCCACATCATCGCCCCGGACAGTGAAATCAAGGATGACGGCCAGGGCGCGTACGTCGAGGGCGGCTTCGACTTGGAAAAGCTGAAGGCCGCCGTGCTGGACCCGGAAACCGGCTACCTGTCCCATCCTTCCGTCAGCAGCGGGCCCTATGTGCTCGCTTCCTTTGACGGCGTCACGGCGGAATTCGATATAAACCCGTATTTCAAGGGCGATACCGACGGCCTGAAGCCCGTCATCCCCCATGTGACCTTTACCGCCGCCGGCAACGAGGATATGATCGATAAGCTGAGCCAGGGGGAATTCGGCCTGCTGAATAAGGTGACCCGGGCCGACGTTATCCAGGCGGGCACCCAGCTGACGGCGGAGGGCCTGTTCGGAATGACCAACTACCCCCGCACGGGCCTGACCTTCATTTCCTTCAATTGTGAACGGCCCGCCATCCAAAGCCAGGCGGTGCGCCAGGCCGTCGCGATGTGTATGGATAAGGACGCCCTGGTGACGGCCTACGTGGGCAATTACGGCATCCGGGCGGATGGGTATTACGGCCTGGGCCAGTGGATGTATCAGATGCTCAACGGGACCCTGGCCCACCCGGAGCGGGAAGGACAGGATTCGGAGGAAAGCTGGTCCGCCCTGACGCTGGACGATGTTCGGCGCTACGCTCTGGATCCGGCGGGCGCCGCGGCCCTGCTGGAGCAGGACGGCTGGACGCTGGATGCCCAGGGCCAGCCCTATGCCGGGGAGGGCGTCCGCTGTAAGGAGATCGACGGGGCGCTGGTCCCGCTGGAAATGACCTTGGCGTACCCGGCGGGCAACGCCATGGCGGATGGCATGCTGCAGCACATGGCGCCTTATTTGGCCCAGGCGGGCATGGGCCTGACCCTGCTTCCCACGGAAATGACCGATCTGCTGGATATGTTCTACCGCCGGGCGGAGCGGGACACCGATATGCTGTATTTGGGCACCGATTTTGACGTGGTGTTCGATCCTTCCGCCCACTTTACGGCGGGGGAGGACGGCAATCTCAGCTGGAACTACACCGCCCTGGAGGATGAGGAATTGTACCGCCTGGCGGTGGAGATGCGCCAAACGAAGCCCGGCGATATCCTGGCCTACTGCACCAGGTGGCTGGCCTTCCAGCAGCGGTTCATGGAGATCCTGCCCATGATCCCGGTGTATTCCAACGTGTATTTTGATTTTTACTCTCTGGCGCTGCAGGAATATAACGTCAGCGAAGCCGTCACCTGGAGCCAGGCGGTGGTGAAGGCTTACCTGGGCGACGCCCAGGAGGCGGCGGATATCGCCGCCATGGAGGAGCTGGACGACGATGAGATCTTTATCGACGACTGACCCGCGCGGCGGAAAAGCGCCATCCGGCGGCGGCGCGGCGGGATGCCGGAAATAGATTTTTTGAAATAATTTTTTGAGATCGGTCGATGTAACCGAAGATGTAATCCGTATCCTGTATCATGAGAAACGGAAATCATGGCCAAGGATATGGCATGATGGATGGAGGGAATCATCATGAAAAACCAGGTGAAGAAAATCATGGCCGCGTCGATGGCCTCGCTGATGCTGCTGAGCGCCGCGCCCGCGGCCTTGCGCGTCGACAGCGCTTTGGCCGCCGGCAGTTCTTCGCGCACGAAGACTCCCCTGAAGGAATTCCGGGCCACTTTGCGCACCAAAGCGTCCACCAAAAAGCCGGTGCTGGGGGAAAAGCTGACCTTGACCCTGACGGTGGACAACAGCAATATGCGCTACAGCATCCAATGGCAGAGGCTGGATCTCCGCCTGCCTGAAAAGGAAAGGCGCTGGGTGGATATCAAGGACGCCAACAAGGAAGAACTGGAAATCGAAGTCACCATGGAAAACGCCGCGTGGAAGTATCGGGCCGTGGTGACCGGGAAGCAGGGGAATCGGGGCGTTTTGTACAACAAGGAGTATGAGATGCCCACGCCCAGCCCCTCCGCCACGCCCAAAGCCAAAAAGGCCACGGCCACGCCCGCGCCTACCAAGAAGGCCAAGAAGGCCACCGCAACGCCGGAGCCTACCAAGACGGCCAAGAAAGCTAAGAAGGCCACCGCGACGCCGGAACCCACCAAGAAGGCCAAGAAGGTTACCGCCACGCCCGCGCCAACCAAGAAGGCCAAGAAGATCACCGCCACGCCCACCCCCGTTCAGAAAGTCAAGAGCGTCGCGGCCGTCACCCCCGTGCCGGAAATCCCCGTGGAAGCCGTGGCGGCAACGGAAGAATTGGAAGAAATCGTAGAAGCGATCATCGAGCAGGATCTGGCCCAGCAGGAGGAGCGGGAAATCGCCGCCGATCCGATCCCGGCGGCAGAAGAGGTCCCCGTGGAAGAAATTATCGCGGAAGATGCCGCTGCGGAAGAAACCGCGGAAGTGGCGGAGCAAGAAATCGAAGCGCAGCCCATCCCCACGGAGGAAGAAACGGACGATGCGCCCGTCGCGGAGGAAATGCCCGCGGAGCAGCCCGCGCCGGAAGCCGATGATGAAGAAAAGCCGGCGGAAGAGCCGGAAATCGAAGCCCCCGCCCCGGAGGAAAAGCCGACAGCCGCCCCCACGGAAGCCCCCGCCGAGGAACCGAAACAGGCGGAAATCCCTGCCGAGCCGGAAGTGATCGAGGAAGCGCCCGAAATTACTGCTGAACCCGAAATTATTAAAGAAGAACCTGAAATCACCGATGAACCGGAAGTAACCGAGGAAGAACCCGAAATCATCGATGCTCCCGAAGCGACGGAAGAAGAACCCGAAGCTATCGACGAATTCGAAGAAACCGAGGAAGAACCGGAAGTCATCGCCGAGCCGGAAGAAATTGAAGAAGACCCCGAAATCATCGACGAACCGGAAGTAACCGAGGAAGAACCTGAAATCACCGACGAAGCCGAAGTAACGGAGGAAGAACCCGAAGTTATCGACGAGTCCGAAGAAACCGAGGAAGAACCCGAAGTTATCGACGAATCCGAAGTAACCGAGGAAGAACCCGAAGTTATCGACGAATCCGAAGCGACGGAAGAAGAATCCGAAGTTATTGACGAACCCGAAGAAACCGAGGAAGAACCTGAAATCACCGATGAACCCGAGGTAACCGAAGAAGAACCCGAAATCATCGATGAAACGGAAGTAACCGAGGAAGAACCCGAAATCATCGACGAACCGGAAGTAACCGAGGAAGAACCCGAAGTTATCGACGAATTCGAAGAAACCGAGGAAGAACCCGAAGTTATCGACGAATCCGAAGCGACGGAAGAAGAATCCGAAGTTATCGACGAACCGGAAGTAACCGAGGAAGACCCTGAAATCGTCGATGAAATCGAGGTAACCGAAGAAGACCCCGAAATCATCGACGAACCGGAAGCAACCGAGGAAGAACCCGAAATCATCGATGAAACCGAGGTAACCGAAGAAGAACCCGAAATCACTGATGATCCCGAAGCGACGGAAGAAGAACCTGAAATCACCGACGAGCCCCAGGCGGAGCCGCCCTTCGTGTTCCTGCGGGACGAGGAAGGCAACCTGCTGCTGGACGAGAACGGCAATCCCCAGGTGCTGATGCTGGATGAGAACGCGGAAAAGCCCGTGGTGTTCCAGCTGAATGAGGACGGCACCCTGGCGCTGGATGAGAACGGCGATCCCATTCCCGTTTTCACCGTGCCGCAGGACGCTGAAAAGCTGATCACCCTGGCCGATTCCCTGAACCCCGCCCGCTCCATCGATATCTACGCCTCCTGGGGGCAGGAGGAGCCTGCCCTGGGCAACACGGTGCAGTTCGTATCCGCCCTGCAGGGCTATGACAACCTGGTGTACACCGTGCAGTGGCAGCAGAGCCCCGACGGTCAAACCTGGCGGGATATCGAAAACGCGAACGACCTGCGCTACGCCGTGGTGGCGACGGAAGAAAACTGTTATGATTTCTGGCGGGTGGAAGTGACCATCACCGGCGTGCAGGATGCCGCCGCGCTGTGACGCAGACAGCGGAAAGAATGAACAAGGAAGGATCCATGAGCATGATTGGACGCAGAATCGCCGTCGGGGTGCTGGCCCTGCTGCTGTTGGCGGGCCTGACCCCCTTCGCCGCCGTCGCCGAGGACGCGGCGGAGGACGCCGCCGTGATCGATACGTCGGAACCGATTCGCATGCCGGATTTTTCTGTGCTGCGGCCGGCGGCCGACGCCGAAGAAGCTGAAACGGAGAAAAAAATCATCATTCA
Organism: Clostridia bacterium; assembly: GCA_017470945.1. Taxonomy (GTDB): domain Bacteria; phylum Bacillota; class Clostridia; order Christensenellales; family Aristaeellaceae; genus RUG563. Next base: position 53,617 of record JAFUXH010000019.1, read on the forward strand.
TTCCTCCAATGCCCCGGTGGTCAAGGAAGGCGACGTGATCGAGCTGACGGGGGAATTGCAGGGCTTTGATCAGTACACCCAGTTCCTCTATATCTGGGAAGTGGATCAGGGCGACGGCTGGGTGGAAGCGGCCCGCGGTAGCGAGGACCATTACGCCTACGTCGCCAGCGCGGAATCGCTGGATTGGTGCTGGCGGCTGCGCGTGCTGTATAAGTAATCACATGGGAGACGCCGATATGAAGCAAAGAAGAAAGCGGCTGGCATCGCTGATGGCGGCATTGCTGCTGATCATGCAGCTGCTGCCCGTCAGCGCCCGAACTGAAGACGGCTGGAACGAAGCCGTTTCCGATGAGGAAACGGTGGGCGATTTCAATGCCGTCCAGTTTGTGGTGGATGAACAGCCGATCGAAACCCTTTACGTTCATACCGGTTCCCCCATTGGCGAATTGCCCGAAACCCCGGCGGAGGACGAGGCCTGGTACACCGAGAGCGGGGAAATCGTCGCCCCGGATTTCGTTCCCGCCTCCGACACGGTGGTAACGCCTCAAAAAGCGCCGGGCGGCAAAACCGCCCTGTTCGAATACTCCGCCCGGGGGAGCTACGCCTCCGTGCATATTTCCGGCACCCATAAGGCCAACCAGGCGCCCGTCGCCCGGGCCGTTCAGGCCACGGGCAGCGCCGGCATGCAGGTGCTGGAAAGCTGGACGGTGGATAACCTGAAAAACGGCGCGGCACTGACCCTCGATATCACCGTGAACGCCCTGCCCGCCCTGGGCGAGGGCGAAGTGGTGTCCCTCTACACGGTGGAGGGCACGAAGGTGGCCAGCCTGTCCCGGGCCGACGTATCGGTGGGCGATCAGGTGTCGCTCAGCCTGAATTTTAAGGGCGCCACCGGCATCGCCGTGGTGAAGGAGACCGACGCCTCCCTGCTGCCGGTCGACGGCGCTGTGCGCTGGGCCAATGATTTTGTTTACATCACCGGCAAAATGCCCGGCAACGCCCAGGTGGTGGCCACCCCGGTGTCCGTTTCCATCGACGGGCGGGACGCTTTGGTGGCCTACGATATCAAGATCTACGCCAACCCCAACCAGGTGGCCAAGGGCAAAACCTGGCAGCCCGCCGATAAAAAGGTGCAGGTGCATTTTTACAGCGACCTGTTCGCCGATCAAGCGCTGACCGTGTACCACCTGGCCGACGCCTCCTCCCCCGCGGAGCAGGTGGCCACCGTGACCGCCCAGGATGGCTGGGCCACCTTTGACGCGGGAAGTTTTTCCGTGTATGCCATCGTGGAAACAAAGCTGACGGAAACGGTTGATGCTTCCGATGGGAACACCTACGAAATCGAAGTGACGTATAAGAATACGTCCGGTATTCCCATGGAGGGGACAGAGCTGCTGGTCTCCGAGCTGAAACCGGGCGACGAGGGCTATGACAGCTACGTCGCCGCCAGCGCTGCCAAGGTTGGCACAAAGGCTGAAAACATCGAGCTTTCAAGGGTTTTTGACATCCAGATCGTGGATGAGAACGACCACAGCACCGTTTATGAGCCTACCGGTGACGTTGAGGTCAGCATTCGCCTTGTCGGTGAGACTTTGGAAACTTATGCGAATCTGGACGTGCTCCACTTCGTAGAGAATGAAAATGCCGACGGATTCACTGTTTACGATATGGACAGTATCGTAGACGGAGAAACTGTCCAATTCACTACGGATAGCTTCTCAGTGTATGTAGTAACTGGATATGTGATTGAAACCACTATCGACATTGA
>JAFUXH010000152.1 GCA_017470945.1 Clostridia bacterium
GGTAGCCCAGCACGTGCAAACGCATTGGAACGACCTCCTTTCGGGGTTGACAAACGAATCAAAAGCAGCGCAGCGCCGCTTCATTCAATCTCGAATTTCCTGCTCACCCTGTCCCGCCAGGCCAGGCCCAGGCCAACTTCCTCATTGAGCCTGACCCCCGCCCGCATCAGCCTTTCCGTCGCGGTGTTCAGGGCCAATTCCGGCGTGTTGTTTTCCCCGCTCAGGTGGCCCAGCAGCACCTGCCTGACCCCCGTTTCGCACAGATCAACCAGGGCGTCGGCGCTGGCGGCGTTGGACAGGTGGCCGTGGTTGCCCAGGATGCGCTGCTTCAGATACATGGAATAATGGGGGTTCTGCATCAGCAACTCGGGGTCGTGGTTACTTTCCAGCAGCAGCACGTCCACCCCGCTCAGGGTTTTCAGCACGCTTTTTTTCATGTAGCCCATATCGGTGGCGGTGGCCACGCTGCGGCCCCCGTAAAACACCCGATAGCCCACCGGATCGGCGGCGTCGTGAGGAATCGAAAAAGGGTACAGGGCCAGATCGCCGATATAAAAATCCTCTTCATCCACAAATTCCCGCCGGTTCCGGGGGGCGATCTCCCCCACCGTGCGGGCCATGGCGTTCCAGGTGCGTTCGTTGGCGTACACCGGCAGGTGGTATTTCCGGCTCATGATGCCCACGCCCTTCACGTGGTCGCTGTGCTCGTGGGTCACGGCGATGGCGGTCAGGGTTTCCGGCAGCACGCCGATTTCGTTCAGCGCTTTTTCAATGGATTTGCCGGGCATGCCGGCGTCGATCAGGATCCGCGTATCTCCCGCGCCGATGAACAGCGCGTTTCCGCTGCTCCCGCTGAACAGCGGGCAGAATGTCAATCGCATGTTGGTTCCTTTCCGGGAAACAAGTGTATAGGTTCATGCTTATTATAATCAAATTCCGCCCGAATGGCAAGCCGCTTGCGGCTGGAACCTCATTTTTTCCGGTACACCACCGCCGCGACGCACAGGCACACGCTTTCCGCCCCAGCCTTCATCAGGGCCCTGGCGCAGGCGTGGGCGGTGCTGCCGCTGGTGCGCACATCGTCCACCAGCAGGATGCGCTTGCCCTTCGCATCGCCCTCCACGGCAAAGGCGCCCGTCACGTTGGCCCCGCGCCTGCGCAGCGGCAGGCGGCTTTGGGGCCGATGATAGCGGGTGCGGATCAGCAATTCCTCGATGGGAATGCCGGTGCGCTGATTTAAGCCCTCGCACAGGCCCAGGGCCTGGTTGAAGCCCCGTTGGCGCAGCCGCCTGGGGTGCAGGGGCACCGGCGTCAGGCAGTCGAAAGCCCGGTCGGGCAAGGCGTCGGCCATGGCGTCGCACAGGGTGGGCAATGCCTCCCCGCAGGCGCCGAATTTGTAGGCGTGGATCAGCCTGCGCACCTCCCGTCGATAACGAAAGGGAGCGAACACCTTCTCGATGGGCCGCATCAAAGGCGAAGCGCAAAAAGCGCAGGGCACGCCCCGCCGCACCGGTGACAGGCACCGATTGCACGCCTGGGGCGGCACCCGCTGCTCCCGCAGCGCCTTGCGGCAGCGGGGACACAGGCAATCCGTCGTTTCCGCCCGTCGGGGATCGCCGCAGCACAGGCAATTGGCCGCCCGGGGATACAGCCATTCCGTCAGCAGGCCTTCTCCCCGCCGGAACCATCGCTTCACTTTTTCCGGCACGCCGTCCCTCCCCCTTTCCCGCAGCGGCGCAACGAACAGCCCGGCTGGCGCTGCGGTCAGTCGGGCTTGCTTTTGCTTTGCGGCAGGGACGCATTCAGCAAATCGCCGGGATTCACATTCAACGCGTCCGCGATTTTATACAGCGTATCCAGAGAAAACGCCTGGATCATGTTAGGCGCTTCAATGATGCTGAGTGTAGATCGGCTGATGTTGGCCTTCTCTGCCAACTGCTCCTGGGACAGCCCCTGCATTTTTCGAAGTGCGGCGACCGTAAGGCCCAATTCAACAAAGCGATCCCGATTCTTGAAATCAACCTCCTTGCCCACTGTCTCCGCTCCTTCCTATTTTTCTTCATTATAAATTGAATGGGAAGCTCATTCTGCATATCAATTTAACAAATTGCTTAATGTATTAAGCAATCGGTGATTATTTTGTGCCATCTTCAGGTATGAGCAGCTTGTGGCGCTTCATTTCCTGCCGGCGTTCTCACTTTCCCTGAAGAAAATGCCGACGGAAGAAAAGTCAGGGACTTTGATGCGCTTAAGCCGTTTCCCATACCGTAGGGGCGGATATCATCCGCCCGTCCGAAGCGTAATGGTTTTGTTCGCTTTCCGGCAATCGGTTACCGTTTCTTTCCCGGTCGGATGATATCCGCCCCTACGAATGCAAACGTGTTTTGGGCATCGGGCTTCTGTCAGAACGCGCGATTTAGCGTTTTCTAAAAAGAAAAGCTTTTGGCGCATTTTAATTTCAACCATCATGCCAAGAAGCACAGCAGTGCTGTTTCGCAGAATCCTTTGATTTTTTACACCTCCCAGGCGCGGAATACTTGACACGATTGTATTTTAATTGTACAATTTGAATTGTATACAAAATTGCCGCGAGGAGGCCTCCCCCTTATGTCTTATCAATCCTTTGACGTCACAATGGAAAGCCGTCCCATCCGGGATATCGCTTACGAGCAGCTGAAGCACGCCATTATCACCGGGCAGATCCCCGCCGGGTCCCGGATCGTGGAAACGGTGTACGCCGATCAGCTGCATATCAGCCGCACCCCCCTGCGGGAAGCCCTGCGGCGGCTGGAGCGGGACGGCCTGGTGGAATACGTGCTGCACCGGGGCGTGGTGGTGCGCGCCTTCACCATCGAAGATATCGACGAAATTTTTACCATCCGCAACGCCATGATGATGCTGATCATGCCGTCGGTGGTGGAGAATGTGACCGACGAAAAAATCCGGGAGCTAAGGGACATTTTGCGCCAAATGGACGTGGAATACGAAAAGGAGGACGCCGAGGCCCTGGCCATCAGCAACCGCACCTTCCACGGCACCATGGAGCATATTTCCGATAAGCTGCGCATCCTGCGGGTGATCGACAGCCAGGAGGAATACATCAAGCGCTTCTCCGCCATCACCATCGCCAGCGTGATCCGCCGCACCAACGCCCACCAGGAGCATCACCAATTGGTGGATCTGCTGGAAAAGCGGGACCTGGAGGGCCTGAAGGAACTGATGCAGCACCACCTGGACGAAAGCAAGGAAACCTGCCTGGCCGCCGTTCGGGAACGCAATATGAAGCAGCAATAATATCAATCAGGGGGTAACCGCAATGAAGGATTGGACGTGGGATTTATCCGTTCTGTATCAAAATTTTGACGACCCGAAAATCACGCAGGATTTCGACCGCCTGAAGGCCATCTGCGCCGACAGCGACGCCCTGTTCGAGGGGGACGACCCCAGCGCCGTGTTGGAAAAGGCATCCGACGCCATGGAGGAGATCCAGCGCCTCACCGATTCCCTGGGCAGCTTCGCCAACCTGACCCTGGCCACCGACGCCACCAACGAGCAGGCCCAGCAGCAGATGGACCGGATCATGGTCTTTTCCGTGCAGCTGTCGCTGCTGTATTCCCGGCTGGTGCGCTACATCGGCCAGGTCGACGACCTGCAGGGCCGGATTCAAAAGAGCGAAAAGCTGCAAAAGATCGACTTTTTCCTGCTGAAGGCCCAGGAGGAATCCAAGCACCTGATGGACCCCGCCATCGAGGAATGGATGCTGAAAATGAGCCTGACCGGCGGGGAGGCCTTCTCCACCCTGCGGGATAAGCTGGACGCCACCCTGATGGTGGATTACCGGGGGGAGCAATTGCCCCTGGCCTCCGTGCGCAATAAGGCTTACGATCCCGACCCCCAGGTGCGCAAGGATGCTTACGAGGCCGAATTGGCCGCCTACGCCAAGATCGAGATCCCCATGGCCGCCTGCCTGAACGGCATCAAGGGCGAAGGGCTGACCCAGATCGAAGCCAAGCATTTCGATTCCATCCTGGATGAAACCCTGTTCAATTCCAACATGGACCGGGAAACCCTGGAGGCCATGCTGACCGCCATCCGTGAATCGCTGCCCGCCTTCCGCCGGTACCTGCGCAAGAAGGGCGAATTGCTGGGCCATCTCAACGGCATCCCCTTCTACGATCTGTTCGCCCCCATCGCCGCCCCCGGCTACGTGCCCAAGACCTACACCATCGAAGAAGCCCGGGAAAAGCTGCTGACGGAAATGGGCAAATTCACCCCCGATATGGCGGCGTTCATCGACCACGCCTTTGAAAACCGGTGGATCGACGTGTATCCCCGGGAGGGCAAGGGCGGCGGCGCGTTCTGCGCCGGGCTGCACGCCCTGGATCAGAGCCGGGTGCTGACCAACTTCGCCGGCTCCTTCTCCGACGTGAGCACCCTGGCCCACGAATTGGGCCACGCCTGGCACAACCGGTGCATGGCCGGCCTGCCCTCCGTGATGATCGACGCGCCCATGCCCCTGGCGGAAACGGCCTCGATCTTCAACGAAACGCTGCTGGCCAACGCCGCCATGGGCCAGGCCGAAAAGAAGGAGCGCTTCTCCCTGCTGGAAGGCAACCTGATGGAAACCACCCAGACCATCGTGGATATTTACAGCCGGTATCTGTTCGAAACCGCCGTCATTGAGCAGCGGAAGGACCATACCCTGTCGGTGGGTGAATTGAAGGCCCTGATGCTGGACGCCCAGGCGCAAAGCTACGGCGACGGCCTGGACCCCGACCTGCGCCACCCCTACATGTGGGCCTGCAAATCCCATTACTATATCCCCGGCTACGCCTTCTATAACTTCCCCTACGCCTTCGGCCAGCTGTTCGGCGTGGGCATGTTCGCCCAGTATCAGAAGGAAGGGGCCGCCTTTGTGCCCAAGTACAATCGCTTGCTGCGCTCCTGCGGCTCCATGATGGTGGCCGACGTGGCGGCCAGCGTGGGCATCGACGTGCGCAGCCCCGATTTCTGGCGGGCCAGCCTGAAGGTGTACGAGAAGGAAATCGAAGAATTCATCGCCCTGGCGGATGAACTGATGTAAAAAAAGGAGAGCCGCTATGCAGTCGTTAAAAGCGCAGCTGTTGGAAATTTTATCCCAGGATTGCCGCACGCCCCTGGAGCGCCTGGCCGTGATGACCGGGGCCGATTTGGCCAAGGTGGCCCAGGCCATCGAGGAGTTGGAGCGGGATCGGGTGATCCTGCAGTACTCCCCCGTGATCAACTGGGATCGCACCGACCGGGAGCGGGTGGAGGCCATGATCGAGGTCAAGGTGACCCCCCAGCGGGATATGGGCTTCGACGCCATCGCGGGCCGTATCTACCGGTTCGAGGAGGTCAAAAGCGTGTACCTGATGAGCGGCAGCTACGACCTGCTGGTGCTGGTGGAGGCCCGCACGCTGAAGGAACTGGCGTTGTTCGTATCCGAAAAGCTGAGCCCCCTGGAGTCCGTCACCGGCACCTCCACCAGCTTCGTGCTCA
>JAFUXH010000153.1 GCA_017470945.1 Clostridia bacterium
CTGACCGCCTATCATTTCTTTGACGCAGATAACACTTCCATTTTCATCGGGGAAAAAGCGATCGACCTGCACGCGCCGGTGAAGCAGGTTTTCACGACGGAGCGGGCTGTGATCCTGCTGGATGAATACGGCAACGTTTCCTCCTATCAGGCCGCCACCGCCGCGCTGAACTGGGAGGCGTCGCTCCCCTTTATCACCTCTTCCTCCGGCTCCCTTGGAAGCGCGCGCAAAGAAGCGCTCATCGTTCCGGACCCGGACCACGCTCTCATTTACGCCCTTTTTGCCGATGAGATCATCGCCCTGGACGCGTCAACCGGAGAAACGGTGTGGCAAAGCGGAGGGGAGCATCGGTTTGATCAGCTGACGATAAACAGCGCCGACAGCACCCTGATCTGCTTGGAGGACACGGTTCAGCACTTAGCCGATCCGGAGCTTCTGTTCAAAAAAGTATACGACGTGGTGGTCCTCGACGCCCTGACGGGGGCGGAAAAACAGCGCTGCTCGCTGAATGAATCCTTTGAACGGGGAGAGCCTTATATCAATTCGTCCGCCCGAGACAAGGAAAACCATAACACCGCCCTGAACCCAAACGGCACGCTTTTTGCCGGCGTGATCTATCACACCGAACAAACGGAAGGCAATATACAACAATATGCCACCTACTACACCGTTGATTTGAAAAAGAACGAAAGCCGGGTGCTGTATTCGGAAAAGATCGACAGCGGCATCCTGTGGATGACGGTGGAAAAATCCGGCAATAAGCAGATCCTGTCTTTGATCCGGCCGCTGAAAAACACCAAGGACGGCCTTTCCATGAAAAGGATCGATCTCACCGCCGGCAGCGTCCAGTATGATCTGGAAGCCCTGCCGAAAGACAGCTCCTTCAGCATCCAATCCACCCAGCATTTTTCCGTTGTGGAATGGATCAACGGCGTTCTGCTGCTCTGTGCCGACGATCATTTCTACATCGTGTACCCGCAAACAGGGGAGATCCTGATGCAGGGGGCAACGGAAAAGCCCGTCATAAACGCCTGGCTCATTGACGATATATACTTTGGGTTTGTTTTTGACGACGGCTCCTACGAAATCTGCTGGCCGGGCAATGATGAAATGGCGCATTCCGGAAAGCTGGGTCAGAATGGGTCCCTCCCCCTGGGAGAAATCACCGGGGCATACCCGGCAGGGGTGGGCTTTCTCTTCCCCACCGTCGCCGATGACAGGATACAAGGATGCAAATTGGATGATTCCATTTTCATTGCGGTGACGGACGCCGCCAACAGCCGCCGGGTCCTGATCAAACAGCCGGCATTCATTGACAAATCCGCGTATGACACGGCCCTTCCCATAAATGTCACAGCGCCCGCCAGTCCATTTGCCGACGGGACGTCCGTGATGATCAATCGGGACGGCGCCGTGACCCTTGCCGCCTGGGACTGGAATGCTTCCGTCTATACGTGGTATCGGTACGCTCCCCAAACGAACGCTTTGGAAACATACGAATATCCATTCGAGAAAACCGTCGTTTCCGCGTGGCTTCTTCCCAAATCCAATCAGCTGCTCCTGCATCCGACCGAGGGCAGCGTGGCCTGCTATGATTTTTCCACTGGCAAAACAACGGAATTAGGAGCGGAAAAGAAGGTCGTCGTCGCGACGGGAGAATTATTCGGCCAAACAACCAACTTTTGGGGTACGCTGTCCAAGGCCAAATCCGTTTGGTCCTCCGCGGACGATCGCGTATGGACGGCGTTTTGCGATAACAAGCAAATCTCCATCTGGGCCGACGGGGAGCTGATGCAAACCGTGGCGTTGCCCGAGGGCTTCCCCTGGGCCATCTCGCACGGGACCCATATTGAATCCATATTTGAAATCGGCGAAAACGGCTATCTCCTGCTGAGCAATTATTCCTCGGAGCCCTCCCTCCACATCGGGCAATTCGCCTTATACAGCATCCGGGAAAACGCCTGGACCCTGGTGGAGGACGATGCGCAGGGGGACGCCAACAGGACCTTTGCGCTGGCCGAAAGCCAGGATCTGTTTGCGGTCCTGGAGCCCGACCGGGTGCTTCGGATCTACGATATTTCCGAGCAGCGGGCCATTCAGGCGGTAAAGGTTCCCATCGACATGGAATCCGTCTCCGATTGCCGGTTCATCGGCGGCGACGGATATTTCGCCTTCTGCACCAAGGACGGGCTGGTGGAGATCTACGCGGTGGAGAGCGGAGACTGCGTCTTCTCCGGCCCCCTGCCCGAAACCACCGTTGAATGCGGCAGGATCTCGGCCCACCTGGACGAAAAGAACGGCCGGCTCTACCTTATCGAGCACAAAAACCACGTCGGCTTCTGCTTTGATTTTTCCTCCTGCACGAAGATAGGCGATATGACCAACGTCTACGGCTGCGACCCGCAGACGGGCAGCCTGTGCTACGACCAATACGGGTCGGGCCTGTTCCTGCGCCGCATCCCCTCCACGGAGGAGATGGTCCGGCTGGGGCAGGAGCTGCTGAATTGATCGGGAAAGCCTGAGGCTGTCATTGGTTTTCAGGGACCCCAAAAGCCTTCCCCTGGAGTAAGCCCTGAATAACACGATCAGAAACCAGCCTGATATCCAAATACGTGTTTTTATACGTAGGGGCGGATATCATCCGCCCGAAAAAGAAACGGGAAACGATTGCCGGGAAGCCTGTAAAATCAACCTGTTACAGGCGGGCGGATGATATCCGCCCCTACGGTGTGTGAACTTGCCTATGTGCATAAACATGCTTGTAATCTAATTCATCATCGGTTACTCGAAGGGAAAGCCTTTGGGGTTACCCCCTTCTCCATAAATAATGATCAGAAATAAATATCATAAAGCTCCGCCGCATCCCCCAAAAATCAGGGGCCGCGGCGGAGCTTTTTCCTGCCCGGGATCATTTCACCAGGCTTTCCAGCGTTTCAAACAGCACCTCGGGCTGCACGGGCTTGCTCAGGTGGGCGTTCAGGCCCGCCTGCATGCTGCGCTGCACGTCCTCGTCGAAGGCGTTGGCGGTGAGGGCGATGATGGGAATGGTCTTGGCGTCGGTCCGGTCCATGTCCCGGATGGCCCGGGTGGCCTCCAGGCCGTCCATTTCCGGCATGCGCATATCCATCAAAATGGCGTCGTAATAGCCCGCGGGATGGGCGGCGAACTGCTCCACCGCGATCTTTCCGTTCACGGCCAGGTCGGCCTCCATCTGGCGCATGCGCAGCACCATCATCATGATTTCGGCGTTCACCTCCACGTCCTCCGCCAGCAGCACGCGGCGGCCGGCCAGATCGGGCTTGGGTGCCTGGCGCTTTTCCAGGATGCCCTTGCGCTGCACGGCGGCCCTGAATTCCTCGATCACCGCGGCGGCGAACAGGGGCTTGGAAATGAAGCTGTCCACCCCGGCCTGTAGCGCCTCCTCCAAAATATCGTCCCATTTGTAGGCGGTCAGGATGATGATGGCCGATTCGTTGCCGGCGATGGCCCGGATCTGCCTGGTGGTTTCCACGCCGTCCATCCCCGGCATCCGCCAGTCCACCAGGATCAGGTTGTAGGGCTCCATCCGGGCGTGGCGCAGCTTCACCATGTCGATGGCCTCCGGGCCGGAGGCGGCCACCTCCGCGGCAATGCCCACCTTGCCCAGGGCCAGCCGGGCGTGCTCGCAGGCCACGGGATCGTCGTCCACGATGAGCACGCTCATATCCTGGGGGCGCACCTCCGCGTCGGCGGCGGTATCCTGCCGATCGGAATCCATCAGGGTGACGGTAACGGTGAAGGTAGAGCCCTTGCCCTTTTCGCTCTCCACCTGGCTGGCGCCGTTCATCATTTCCACGATGTTCTTTGTGATGGCCATGCCCAGGCCGGAGGAGCCGTATTTGTTGGTGGCGGAGGAATCCTCCTGGGTGAAGGCGTCGAAGAGGTGGGGCAGGAATTCCCTGCTGATGCCGATGCCGGTATCGGAAATGCGGAACTGCAGGGTGGTCAGGCCGTCGAACTGGGCCGTGGGCTTCACGTCCAGCTGCACCCGGCCGCCCTCCGGCGTGAATTTCACCGCGTTGCCCA
>JAFUXH010000154.1 GCA_017470945.1 Clostridia bacterium
CCGCATCGAAACCACCGAGGCCAAGGCCAAGGAAGTGCGCAGCATCGTGGATAAAATGATCACCCTCGCCATCCGCGAGTATGATCAGACCGTGGAAGTAGAAAAAGAATTCTACAACGATAAGAAGCAGATCGTGAAGGAAACCTTCGTGAACGACCTGCCTTCCAAGCTGCATGCCCGCCGCCTGATGATGGCTTACCTGTATGATATCAAGGAAGCCAAGAAGGACGACGAGAATAAGGCCGATTACAAGGCCCGTACCAAGGATAACAAGCATCCCGTGGTGGAGAAGCTGTTCCGCGAATACGGCCCCAAGTATCGTGCCCGCAACCAGGAAAAGGGCTGCGCCGGCGGCTATACCCGCATGTATAAGCTGGGCCCCCGCCGTGGCGATGCCGCTGAAATGGTGATCATCGAATTGGTGTAATGCGGAAGCATGCAAACAGGCTGCGCGCAAAGCGCGGCCTGTTTTTTCGTGTCAGGAAATCACACAATTGGTACGATCATTTGCGGGATTATTACAAAAGGCATACATTTTTTTCGGCTGCTTGAAATAGCGATGCAAGGGTGATAAAATGTACAATATGTTGTGGAAAGGAGCCCGAAGGGATGGGTGGATGGCCGCTTTTCTTTGGGGCCGCTTTGGTGGCGGCCATCATTGCCTTGCTGGCGGATCGCAACAGGCGGCAGCATGAACAGGTGTACGCGGAGCGGATGCGGCGCAGCATGCTGTATTACGAGATCTACGATCTGGTGCTGGTGGCCAAGGAGCATGAAATCGATCGGGTGCAGATCGAGCGGAACCGCATCGTGTTTTACGCGGTGTATCCCCCGGGGAAGATCGGGGAATACGTGCTGTCTGATCACGGGCATCGGCCCCTGAACCCCCAGCGGACGCTGGCCCTGGTGCAAGCCCTGATGGCCGACGTGCCCATCCTGGAGGAAAACCGGTATTACCGCTTGCAGCGCTACGCCGTCACGCGGCCCAACGGGCAAAAGGATTACGGCTATCAATTCACCATCCGCAGCGCGTATAAGACCAAATTGATGTATGCCCGGCAGCAGCCGTGGATCGGATGAAAAAAGAACGTGAGGATCAGCGCACGTTCTTTTTTGTTGTGGTAAAAATCAGCACACGGTGGGGGAAACTGCTCATCATTCATATCCGTAATTGCCCACGTGCCAGCCCTCGCTGGGGGCGCGGTACAGGATCCATTCATAATCGGAGCCGCTGCTCTCCAGGTCCCACAGGGGCATGGATTCCAAATCGCTGAACAGCTTCATGCTGCGATAACCGGTTTCCGTGCTCACCCACCAGGCGGTTGGATCGGCGTTTTCCGCATCTACGTACCGAAGCGCCTTTAGGACGCAGCCGGGGAAAGAATCGTATATATAGGCCGCTACGGCGTCCATGGCGGCGTGGATCTCCGCTTCGGAAAAGGTGACGGCTCGATCGATGCGCCGCGTGGCATGCTGAACAAAGCCATGGCTCCGGTCGATGATTCTGGGCCGCAGAAAGCCCATCCAGAACGCGCCGTTCTGCCGCCCCTCCACCAGGTAATATCCACTGTCTGGCTCCTGGGCCAGCACCCGTACGCTGGCGCCTGAGCCGATGAAGCCGGTGGACAGGCCGCGCCCGCGGGGATCGTCGGTTTTTGCCGCCGTCTGTGTTACTACGCCATACAGATAATTCTGCCCATCGGGCTGGAAGCACAGGGGTTCGTAGACGCTGAGCGTGTCCGCGGGCAGATCCTCCGCCCGAAGCCAGCCGAAGCGCTCCTGTTGATCCGAAAGGCCATAGCTGATCAGCAGCGATCCCTGCCAGGAGCCGTACACGGTGATTGCACCGTTGGTGGATACCATCGCCTTGCCCTTCCCGGCCCGGGGATAGGTGAGCCTTCTGTCGTCGTGGTCGGGGTTGGGGCCCTCATAGACGGGGTAGCGCTGGTTGGCGGGAAAAACACCCTTTTGCCCGATGAGCATCGTTGGGGCCAGGGGCGCCGCTTCCTCCGGGGAAAGAGGAATCTGGGCCAGGTCGCCGATCTGGCCAAAGGCCGTCAGGAAAGCTGTGGAACGGGTGACGGTCAACCCGTCCTCCGGGATAAAATCGCACCTGCCCGCCTCGTCGTCCGGCAGGATCGACCAGGAGGAGGTTTCCACGTACCAAAGCCGCCAAATGCCATCCCCCCGCCGCTCGATGGCATAATCCGCGTACAGCGCCGGGCCATACGCCGCATGGATGATCAGGTCGGGCAGGATCTCCTTTCCGTCCTGCAGCGCCACGGTGATGGCGGGGGCCGCTTCCGGGCCCAGTTCCCATTTTTCTGCCAGCGCCGTCAGGCTGAAGGGCAGATTGGCGCGCCATACCCAGCCCTGGGCCGTTTTCTGGAAGCAATGGATGTCCGCCTGGCTGTCCCAGCGCAGCAGGGCAAAGGCTGCGTCGCTGAAAGGTGCGTCATCCCCCGTTTGTTCCTGCAATTCCATGGATCGGGCAGGCGTGAGCCAGCTTATGATCCGCGCGTCGGCGTAGTACGCATCCCCCTCGAAGAATGCCAGCGCCTCCGGCGGCACGGGCACATCGGCCGTCACTGCCATTCCCCAGGCGGGCAGGCACCACAGCAGCGCGCACAAGCCGGACAGGATCCATTTTCTCATGCGTTCATCCCCTTTCATCGTTCATCTATACAGACGATTTGGAGGAGCATATTGTTACAAAAAACAGCGGATTCCGCGTTTTGCGAAATCCGCTGTTGGTTTTGTTCGGTCAATAGGTTTCCTGCAGTTCGATGTTCTTATACCGCTTCAGGCCGGTACCGGCGGGGATCAGCTTGCCGATGATGACGTTTTCCTTCAGGCCCAGCAGCGGGTCCACCTTGCCCTTGATGGCGGCTTCGGTGAGCACGCGGGTGGTCTCCTGGAAGGAGGCGGCGGACAGGAAGGAATCGGTGGCCAGAGAAGCCTTCGTGATGCCCAGCAGGATGCGCTTGGCAATGGCGGGGCGGCCGCCGGCTTCGATGGTCTTTTTGTTGGCCTGATCGAATTCGAAGATATCCACCAGGCCGCCGGGCAGCAGGTCGGTATCGCCCGCGTCCTCCACCCGCACCTTGCGCAGCATCTGCCGCACGATCACTTCAATGTGCTTGTCGGCGATCTTGATACCGGAGGAATAGTAAGCGGAAAGCACTTCCTTCAGCAGGTATTCCTGCACGGCCCGGGTGCCGACGATGCGCAGCAGGTCGTGGGGATTGATGGAGCCTTCGATCAATTCGTCACCGGCGTTGACGGTTTGGCCGTCCTGCACCTTGAGGCGCGCGCCGTAATGGATCTGATAGGTCTTTTTCACGCTGGGATCCAGCTGGCTGGTAACCACGATTTCCTGCTTCTTCTTGTTTTCCACCAGGGATACCTTGCCCTCGATCTCCGCCAGGGTGGCGTCGCGCTTGGGCTTGCGGGCCTCAAACAGCTCCTCCACGCGGGGAAGACCCTGGGTGATATCGTCGGACGTGGCGACGCCGCCGGAGTGGAAGGTACGCATGGTCAGCTGGGTGCCGGGCTCGCCGATGGACTGGGCGGCGATGATGCCCACCGCTTCGCCGATATCGACGGTGCCGCCGTGGGCCAGGTTCATGCCGTAGCAGCGGGCGCACACGCCCTGCTCGCACTGACAGGAGAGCACGCTGCGCACGTTCATCTTGGTGATGCCGGCCTGCTTGATCAGCTGGGCCTTGTCAAAATCGATCAGCTCGTTCACGTGCAAAAGCAACTCGCCGGTGATGGGGTGATACACGTCCTCCGCAGCGTAGCGGCCGCGGATACGGTCGTCGATGCCCTCGATCTCGCCGATGGGCTGCACGGTGATGCCGCGCACGCGTTCGTTGCGGTTTTCAAAGCAGTCGATCTCCCGCACGATCACTTCCTGGGCCACGTCCACCAGACGACGGGTCAGGTAACCAGAGTCGGCGGTACGCAGAGCGGTATCGGACAGGGATTTACGGCTGCCGTGGGAGGACATGAAGAACTCCAGCACGTTCAGGCCTTCGCGGAAGTTGGCGCGGATAGGCACTTCGATGGCGCGCCCGGAGGGGGAGGCCATCAGGCCGCGCATGCCGGCCAACTGGGCCACCTGGCCCGCGCTGCCGCGGGCGCCGGAGCCGACCATCATGCTGATGGGGTTGTAGGTGGGCAGCACCTCCATCACCCGGTTCTTCAGGCGGTTGGTGGTGTCGGTCCAGGCGTCAATGACCATGCGGTAGCGCTCATCCTCGCTCATGGCGCCGCGGCGGTATTTGCGGTTGATGGAGGCCACCAGGTCGTCGGTTTCCTTCAGCCAGGTCTGCTTTTCGGAAGGCACGATGATATCGGCCACCGACACGGTGATGGCGCCGCGGGTGGAGTATTTGTAGCCCAGGTTCTTGATGGCGTCCAGCATGGCCGCGGTCTGGCTTTCACCGTGCACGCGGAAGCAGCGCTCGATGATCTTGCCGAAATCCTTCTTGACCACGTCGTGGTCAATTTCCAGCACGAACATGTCATCCAGGCTGTTGCGGGGCTTGAAGCCCAGATCCTGGGGGATGATGTCGTTGAAGATCAGGCGGCCCAGGGTGGAATCGATCACCCGGCGCTCGGTCACGCCGTCGAACGTGCGCTCGATGCGCACCTTGATGGGGGCCTGCAGGGCGATCTGCTTGCACTGGTAGGCCATCATGGCCTCGTCGGGGGAGGCGAACACGCGGCCGGCGCCCTGGGCGTCCTCCCGCTCGATGGTCAGGTAATGGCAACCGATGATCATATCCTGGGTGGGGCTGATGACGGGCATGCCGTCCTGGGGCTTCATGATGTTGTTGGCGCACAGCATCAGGAACCGGGCCTCGGCCTGGGCTTCCATGCTCAGGGGCACGTGCACGGCCATCTGGTCGCCGTCAAAGTCGGCGTTATAGGCGGTGCAGGCCAGGGGATGCAGGCGGATGGCCTTGCCCTCCACCAGGATGGGCTCGAAGGCCTGGATGCCCAGGCGGTGCAGGGTGGGGGCGCGGTTGAGCAGCACCGGGTGCTCCTTGATCACGTCCTCCAGGATATCCCACACTTCGGGCTTCACTTTTTCCACCATGCGCTTGGCGGATTTGACGTTGTGGGCCAGCTTCTGGGAAACCAGCTTTTCCATCACGAAGGGCTTGAACAGCTCCAGCGCCATATCCTTGGGCAGGCCGCACTGATACAATTTCAGCTCGGGCCCGACCACGATCACGCTGCGGCCGGAATAGTCCACGCGCTTGCCCAGCAGGTTCTGACGGAAGCGGCCCTGCTTGCCCCGCAGCAGATCGCTCAGGGATTTCAGGGGCCGGTTGCCAGGGCCGGTGACGGGCCGCCCGCGGCGGCCGTTATCGATCAGGGCGTCGACGGCTTCCTGCAGCATGCGCTTTTCATTGCGCACGATGATATCGGGGGTGCCCAGCTCCAGCATACGCTTTAAGCGGTTGTTGCGGTTGATCACCCGGCGGTACAGGTCGTTTAAGTCGGATGTGGCGAAGCGGCCGCCGTCCAACTGCACCATGGG
This sequence comes from Clostridia bacterium, assembly GCA_017470945.1. Lineage (GTDB taxonomy): Bacteria > Bacillota > Clostridia > Christensenellales > Aristaeellaceae > RUG563. The sequence goes on from JAFUXH010000154.1 coordinate 5,555, forward strand.
GCGCAGATCGGGCGGGATGACGGGCACCACGTCCATGATCATCCATTCGGGCTTATTTTTGCTCAGGCGGAAGGCCTCCACCACTTCCAAACGCTTGATGGCGTGGGTGCGCTTCTGGCCTTCGCCCTCCCGGTCCTTTTCCTTTTCGATCAGTTCGGCGATTTCTTTTTTCAGCGAGGCGCTCAACTGCTCCAGGTCCAGCGCCAGCAGCATTTCCTTGACCGCTTCCGCACCGATGCCCGCCTTGAAGGAGCCGCGCTCCTCCTCCGGCATGGCCATGATGGCCCGGTATTTGGAATCGGACACCAATTCGTTTTTGCTTACCTTCGTGGCGGCCTCGTTGCCGGGATCCAGCACGATGTAGGAGGCGAAATACAGCACCTTTTCCAGCGCCCGGGGGCTCACGTCCAGCAGCATGCCCATCCGGGAGGGGATGCCCTTGAAATACCAAATGTGGCTCACCGGCGCGGCCAATTGGATATGGCCCATCCGCTCGCGGCGCACCTTGGCCCGGGTGATCTGCACGCCGCACTTATCGCAGACCTTTTCCTTGTCCTTGAATTTGACGCGCTTATATTTGCCGCAGGAGCATTCCCAGTCCTTCTGCGGGCCAAAGATGCGCTCGCAGTACAGGCCGTCGCGCTCGGGCTTGAGGGTGCGGTAGTTGATGGTTTCGGGCTTGCTCACCTCGCCGTAGCTCCAGGCGAGGATCTGCTCGGAAGACGCCATGCCGATTTGGATGGAATCTAAATTCGTCAGTTCAAACATGGATTATTTTCTCCCTCCGCTTTGGCCGATGCAGTTACTCGATATCGTCGTCGTCCAGCTTGATATCATCCAGCACGTCGTCCACTTCGAAATCGTCGAAATCGTCGTCCAGGCTGATATCCTCGTCCAGGTCGATATCGTCGCCTTCGGGCAGCGCCACCGATTCGGATTCGAAATCGTTCTCGGGCAGGGGCTCGCGGCCGGCGGGCAGCGAATCGCCCATATCGTCGTCGTCGTCATCCAATTCGCGGATCTCGATTTCCTGGTGATCCTCGCCCAGCACGCGGATATCCAGCGCCAGGGCCTGCAATTCCTTAATGAGCACCTTGAAGGATTCCGGCACGCCGGGGGTGGGGATGTTTTGGCCCTTCACGATGGATTCGTAGGTCTTTACGCGGCCCACCACGTCGTCGGATTTCACCGTCAGGATCTCCTGCAGGGTGTTGGCGGCGCCGTACGCCTCCAGGGCCCACACTTCCATTTCGCCGAAGCGCTGGCCGCCGAACTGGGCCTTGCCGCCCAGGGGCTGCTGCGTCACCAGCGAATAGGGGCCGGTGGAGCGGGCATGCATCTTATCGTCCACCAGGTGGTGCAGCTTGAGGAAGTACATGATGCCCACGGTGACGGGATTTTCAAAGGCATCGCCGGTGCGGCCGTCGTACAGAATGGTTTTGCCGTCGGGGCGCAATCCGGCCTTGATCAGGCATTCTTCGATATCTTCCTTGGTGGCGCCGTCGAACACGGGGGTGGCGATGTGCCAGCCCAGGGTGCGGGCGGCGATACCCAGGTGCACTTCCAGCACCTGCCCGATGTTCATACGGGAGGGCACGCCCAGGGGGTTCAGCACGATATCCAGGGGCGTGCCGTCGGGCAGGAAGGGCATATCCTCCTCGCGCAGGATGCGGGAGACAACGCCCTTGTTGCCGTGGCGGCCGGACATTTTATCGCCCACGCTGATCTTGCGCTTCTGGGCGATGTAAACGCGCACCATTTCGTTGACGCCGGGGCTCAGTTCATCCTTATTTTCCCGGGTGAAGATCTTCACGTCCACAATGATGCCGCCCTCGCCGTGGGGCACCTTCAGGGAGGTATCGCGCACTTCCCGGGCCTTTTCGCCGAAGATGGCCCGCAGCAGGCGTTCCTCCGCCGTCAGCTCGGTTTCGCCCTTGGGGGTTACCTTGCCCACCAGGATGTCGCCGCTGCGCACCTCCGCGCCGATGCGGATGATGCCGTTCTCGTCCAGATCCTTGATGGCGTCCTCGCCCACGTTGGGGATATCGCGGGTGATTTCTTCCGGGCCCAGCTTGGTTTCCCGGGCTTCGGATTCGTATTCCTCGATGTGAATGGAGGTATATTTATCTTCTTTGACCAGCCGTTCGCTGATCAGCACGGCGTCCTCGTAGTTGTAGCCTTCCCAGGTCATGAAGCCGATCAGCATGTTGCGGCCCAGGCCGATCTCGCCGTTTTCGGTGGAGGGGCCGTCCGCCAGCAGGTCGCCCACTTCGATACGCTGGCCGAAGGAGACCCGGGGATGCTGGTTGATGCAGGTGCCCTGGTTGCTGCGGGCAAATTTGGTCAGCCGGTAGCTGTGCTTTTCGCCCAGGTCGTCCTGGATCACGATTTCATCGGCAGCCACGGAATACACCGTGCCGGCGTGCTTGCTCAGCAGCACCACGCCGGAATCGTGGGCGGCCTTGTATTCCATGCCGGTGCCCACGATGGGGGCTTCGGGCACCAGCAGCGGCACCGCCTGGCGCTGCATGTTGGAGCCCATCAGGGCGCGGTTAGCGTCGTCGTTTTCCAGGAAGGGGATCATGGCCGTGGCCACGGATACCACCTGCTTGGGGGATACGTCGATATAATCCACGTCCTTGGCGGGCACTTCGATGGTTTCATCCCGCCAGCGCACCACGACCCGCTGGTTGATGAAGCGGCCTTCGGCGTCCAGGGGCTCCTTGGCCTGGCCCACTTTATAATTATCTTCTTCGTCGGCGGTCATGTAAACGATCTGATCCGTCACCTTGCCGGTTTCCTTGTCCACATAGCGGTACGGCGCTTCGATGAAGCCGTATTCGTTGATGCGGGCGTAGGTGGCCAGGGAGCCGATCAGGCCGATGTTGGGGCCTTCAGGGGTCTCGATGGGGCAGATGCGGGCGTAGTGGGAATAGTGCACGTCGCGCACTTCCATACCCGCGCGGTCGCGGTTCAAGCCGCCGGGGCCCAGGGCGCTCAGGCGGCGCTTATGGGTCAATTCCGCCAGGGGGTTGGGCTGATCCATGAACTGGCTCAGCTGGGAGGAGCCGAAAAACTCCTTGATGGCGGCGGATACGGGGCGGATGTTGATCAGTTCGCCGGGCTTGACGTCGTTGGCGTCCTGAATGGCCATGCGCTCGCGCACCACGCGCTCCAGGCGGCTCAGGCCGATGCGCACCTGGTTCTGCAGCAGTTCGCCCACGGACCGCAGGCGGCGGTTACCCAGGTGGTCGATATCATCGGTGGTGCCCACGCCGTAGGGCAGGCCCAGCAGATAGCTGACGGAAGCCACGATGTCGTCGATGATGATGTGCTTGGGCACCAGATCGTGCACGTGCTCGGATACGACCTTGAACAGATCCTCCTCCGCCACGCCCTCAATGGTGGACAGCAGGGTGGGCAGGTGCACCATTTCCAGGATGCCCGCCTCCTTGGGATCGAAGGGCAGGAAACCGGCGGCGTCCACAAAATTATTGCCGATCACCTTATGGATCACGTTTTCGCACTTGAGCAGCACCACGTTGACGCCGGCATTCTGAATGGCCTTGGCCTGGGCGCGGGTAATGACGCTGCCCTTGCTCACCATCACTTCCCCGGTCAGGGGGTTGATCACATCCTCGGCAGCTTCATGGCCGGCGATCCGGGCGGACAGGCCCAGCTTTTTATTGAATTTATAGCGGCCCACGCGCATCAGGTCGTAGCGCTTGGGGTCGAAAAACAGGCTGCGCAGCAGCGCCTTGGCCCCATCCTCCGTGGGCGGCTCGCCGGGCTTCTGCCGGCGGTAGATCTCCAGCAGGCCCTGGGTCTGGGTCTTGGTGGAGTCGGCCCGGGCGATGGTGGTCATCAGGCGCTCATCCTCGCCCAGCAGGTCGGTGATTTCCTGATCGGTGCCGTAGCCCAGGGCGCGCAGCAGCACGGTGATGGGCAATTTACGGGCGCGGTCGATGCGCACCCACAGGGCATCGTTGGAGTCGGTTTCATATTCCAGCCAGGCGCCCCGGTTGGGGATGATCTGGGAAGAGAACAGGTGCTTGCCGGCCTTATCGATCTGCACGTCAAAATAAGCGCCGGGGGAGCGCACCAATTGGCTCACGATCACGCGCTCGGCGCCATTGATGATAAAGGTGCCGTGCTCGGTCATCAGCGGGAAATCGCCCATAAAGACTTCCGATTCCTTGATTTCGCCGGTTTCCCGGTTCTTCAGGCGAACGAAAACCTTCAGTGGGGCAGCATAGGTCAAGTCACGCTCTTTGCAACGCTCCACAGAATTCTTGGGCGTTCCGTCCAGCGAGTAATCGACGAATTCCAGCACCAGATTTTCGCTGTAATCGGTGATGGGGGACACATCAGCCAGAACCTCTTTCAGATCCTCGGTCAGGAACCGCTTATAGCTGTTCTTCTGAACCTCGATCAGGTTGGGCATGTCCAGAACCTCGTCGATGCGCGAGAAGCTCATGCGCGTGCGCAGCTTCCCCATTTGGACCTCGTGCACCATAAAAGCTATCACCCCTTTATTGCTGCCCAGCACGGAAATGCGCACACTGGCCCCTACCCCGTTCTTTTCCTTTTGAAATGGCTTTCAAAAGGAAATGGGTATGAGCATAAAGGCGCATCTTACCGATACCGATGCAATCATAAAGTATAGCATAACTGTATCTGCCTGTCAATAGCTGCTTCGCCTTGTTTTTCACTTTTTGATCGATTTTTCTGCTTTTTGCTTTTTTGCGTGCGGAAGTTTTTGATAAAACGAGGGAGCATTGGAAAAACGCCGCGAAGGCGATGGCCCCGCGGCGTCGAGAAAAATAATAGGAAAGATGTGTTTCCCGCCTTACCCCTCGAAGGACAAATCGATGTTCCCGTTGGATGTGCGCGCCGTCAGGGGCAGAGGACCCGCCTGGCTGCGGGGCAGGGAATTATGGCCGTTGCTGGTGCTGCTCTGGATGGCCCAATCCGCCTGGGCGCCGGGCAGCGTGCCTCGGATGTTGCCGTTGCTGGTGCGGATTTCGATGGCCCGGGCCGCCAGGCTGCCCACCAGGATGCTGCCGTTGCTGGAGATCAGCTTCAGGGCGGGGGCGGAAAGGTCCTCCGCGTTCAGCCGGCCGTTGGAGGTGGTCAGCACGAGGGGCTCGCCCGCCCGCAGGCCGACGGCCTCGATCCGGGCGTTGGCGGTTTTGCCGGTCAGGAACTGTTTGGCCGTCACCCGGTCCAGCTCCAGGCGGCTGTTGCTGGTTTTGGCGGACAGGGATTTGCAGGTGATGTTTCGCATGCGGATCCGGCTGTTGCTGGTGGCCGCCTCCACAGCGCACAGGGCGTGCAGCCCCTCGGCCCGGATGGAGCCGTTGCTGGTGCGCACGAACAGATCGATCAGCGCGTCGGGCGGAACGGCCAATTCCACCATGGGGGCGGGCTGGTTCCAGATCAGGCGCAGGCCGTTGGAAAAGAAGGAAAAATTGAAGCCCCGGTTCCCGGCCGTTTCTTCCGACCGCAGGATCAGCACGCCGTGCTCCACCTGCGCCTGATAGGGGTTCCTGTCGTTGGTGTAATACACCAGCCGGACCTGATCGTCGGCGGCGGGCAGGATGGAAACGGGCATATCGGCAACTTCCAGCCGCACGGCCCGCAGCGCGTCCGCCGGGCACAGGAACACCTGGCGCTGGTAATCCCCCACCCGCTCCGGCATATCGGATGCTTCCGGCCTTTGGGGCGCTTCCGGAATTTCAGGCATTTCAGGCATTTTGGGCATTTCGGGCGTTTCAGGCGCGTCGGGCTTTTGGGGCAGGTGCAGGCCCGCCGGAATGCCGTCGATCGCCTGCTGCACCCGGCGCAGCACACTGTCGGCCAGGGTGGAAAATTCCATCGCCTCATCCTGCATGCCCACGTGCAGGGGAGCGGGGCCCTCCTCCCCGCGCTCGGCCCGAAGCCGGGCGGCGATATCCGCCGGGCGCTCCATGGCGCTGACGGCGCTTTCCTCATCCATGCCGTCCTCGATGCGGTCATCCAGCATTTCGGTGTAAAAGGCCAGGGCCGCGGCCCGGTTTTCCTCCTGTAAAAATTGCAGCTCCTTGCCCAGGGCTACGATGTATTCCTCCCTGCTCATAGCAGATTTCCTCCTTCTCTCCTCAGCGGTGTGACGGGCTTTTCCCCCGGCAGCAGATGGGGTTCCATCCGGCGCCAGCGGGGCGGGGCGGCGACGGGCCGGCGGCGGCAGCAGCATCTTTCAGGCCTCATGCCCTCACCCCCTGAGCGATAAAATCGTACACCCGCTTGACCTCGGCCCATTCCGTCAGGAAATCGGCGATCCGCCGCCGCCCATCCTCCGTAATGGCGTAATATTTCCGCAAGCGGCTGTTGTGCTCCACCGAATACACCGTCAGGCACCCGTTGGCTTCCAGCCGCCGCAGCACCGGGTACAGCGTGGATTCCGACAGCGTCATCAGCGGGGCGATATCCTTGATCAATTGATAGCCGTAGGAATCGCCCTTGGCCAGGATGGACAGGATGCACACGTCCACCATGCCCTTTTTCATCTGCGCGTCCATGGGCTTCACCTCCTGTTAGCAATACTATATAACACATAGTATTATTTGTCAAGTAATATTTTTAAAAAAATAATATTATTTTTCAGAAATGCTTCGCACCGGCGTTTTTTTCGCATTCTTGATCAGCAGGCAGGATTTTTTTCCATCGAAAAAGAATTATATAGGATATATCGTATCAATTTGGGGGAGGAAACGCCATATGCCCCTCAGCTTACCCAAACGACCGCCGGATGACGAGCAGCGCCTGGTGGTGCTGCAGGCGCTGCTCCGGCTGGGCCCCTGCACGGAATTGCAATTGCTCACTTTTATGGCCGAATACGACCTGATGAATTATTTCGATATGATGATCGCCCTGCAGGATCTGTGCGCCAGGGGCCAGGCGGTGCGGGAAAAGCGCCGCGCCGGGTATCTGTACCAGACCACCGAGGCGGGGCGGGAGGCGCTGACCCTGTTCGGCGGGCGGGTGCCCCCCAGCGTGAAGAAGCTGCTGGAGGAGACCGGGCCGGATTGGCGGCGGCGCTTCCAGCAGGAGGATCAATACCGCCATGAGATCCGGCAGACGGAACGGGGGGAATACGAACTGACCCTGACGGTGCTGGAGCAGGATATGGACATGCTGCGCCTTTCCCTCACGCTGCCCACCCGGGATCTGGCCAATCAGCTGGCGGAGGGGTGGCCCCGGCGGGCCAGCCAGATTTACGAATCGGTGATCCGCACCCTGACGGAGGAGAAGGAATGAACGTTTACGCCATCTTGCTCTGCGGCGGCAGCGGCACCCGCATGGGCGCGGCCGTCAATAAAACGCTGCTGCCCGTGGGCGGCGTGCCGGGCATCGTGAGATGCTGCCGGGCGTACCGGGATTGTGTGGATGGCATTGTGCTGGTGACCCGGACCGGGGAGGAAGCAACCTTCCGGGACACGCTGAGCGCCTACGGCCTGTGGCCCCTGGCCGTCGTGCCCGGGGGGGAGGACAGGCAGGCCTCCGCCCTGCGGGGGCTGCGCGCCCTGCCAAAGGAGGACGGCATCGCCCTCATTCACGACGGGGCCCGCCCCTTCGTGACGGAGGCGGTGATCCGCCGGGTGATCGACAGCGTGAAGGCCTGCGGCAGCGGGGTGGCCGCCGTGCCCGCCCGGGATACCATCAAACGGGCCGACGCGGAGGGGCGCGTGCTGGAAACGCCGGACCGGCGCTTTTTGTGGCAGATGCAGACCCCCCAGGGCTTTTGTGTTAGGGATCTGCTGGCCGCCCACGCCGCCGCTGCCGCCCGCTATACCGACGACGCCGCCCTGATGGAGGCCGCCGGGTTCCCGGTGCAATTGGTGATGGGCGATTACGGCAACATCAAAATGACATCCCCGGAGGATATGCGTATGGCGCAAGGCACCTTGATTCCCCGGATCGGCACCGGATTTGACGCTCACCGGCTGGCGGAGGGCAGGGCATTGTGGCTGGGCGGGGTGAACATTCCCTATGACATGGGCCTGGACGGCCACAGCGACGCCGACGTGGCCATCCACGCCCTGATCGACGCGCTGCTGGGCGCGGCGGCCATGGGCGATATCGGCCGCCTGTTCCCCGATACCGATCCCGCCTACAAGGGCATTTCCTCCCTGCTGCTGCTGAAGGAGGTGGCCCGCCGCTTGCGGGAAGCGGGCTTTGAGATCGGCAACGCCGATGTGACCATCGTGGCCCAACGGCCCAAGCTGGCCCCCTATATCGGCGCCATGCGTACAGCGCTGGCTGAAGCGCTGGGCATCCGGGAGGATCAATTGTCCGTCAAGGCCACCACCACCGAACGCATGGGCTACGAGGGCCGGGGCGAGGGCATCAGCGCCCAGGCGGCGGCCCTGGTGTATCAAAGCGCGGGCTGACGGCGCACGCTGCAAGGAGGTTCCTGTATGCTGCTGAATGATACCATTTGGCTGGGCACGTCCCTGGAGGGGCCGGTGTGCCTGCTGCCCGCCCTGGCCAACCGCCACGGCCTGATCGCCGGGGCCACCGGCACCGGCAAAACGGTGACGCTGCAGGTGCTGGCCGAGGGCTTTTCCCAATTGGGCGTGCCGGTGTTCCTGGCCGACGTGAAGGGCGATCTGGCCGGTATCTGCAAGCCCGGGGAGGGCAATGAGAAGATCGACCGGCGGTTGGCCGACTGCGGGGCGGGGGAGGGCTTTTCCTTTGCCGGCTTCCCCGTTACCTTCTGGGATGTGTACGGCGAAAAGGGCCACCCTTTGCGCACCACGGTCAGCGAAATGGGCCCGCTGCTTTTGTCCCGGATGCTGGGGCTGAATGAGACCCAAACCGGGGTGATGCACATCCTGTTCCGCATCGCCGACGACGAGGGCATGCTGCTGCTGGATCTGAAGGACGTGAAGGCCATGCTGGCCTACGTGGGCGAAAACGCCGGGAAGTACACCTTCTCCTACGGCAACATCGCCAAGGCCACCGTGGGGGCCATCCAGCGGGCCATCGCCATGCTGGAGGATCAGGGCGGCAGCGGTTTTTTCGGGGAGCCGGCCTTTGATTTGAACGATTGGCTGGCGAAGGATGAGCAGGGCCGGGGCATGGTGAATGTGCTGGCGGCGGAAAAGCTGTTCCGCCGGCCCGCTATGTATTCCACCTTCTTGCTGTGGATGCTGGGGGAATTATACGAGCTGCTGCCCGAGCAGGGGGATAAGGCCCTGCCCCGGCTGGTATTTTTCTTCGACGAGGCCCATTTGCTTTTCGACGATTGCTCCAAGGCCCTGCTGGAAAGGATCGAGCAAACCGTGCGCCTGATCCGCTCCAAGGGCGTGGGGGTGTATTTCGTCACCCAGACCCCCACCGACGTGCCCTCCTCCGTCCTGTCCCAGCTCAGCGGCCGGGTGCAGCACGCCCTGCGGGCCTTTACGCCCAAGGAGCAGAAGATCGTGCGCAGCGTGGCCCAGACCTTCCGGGTCAACCCGGCTTTCGACACCGAACAGGCCCTGGGCGAATTATCCACCGGGGAGGCGCTGATTTCCTTCCTGCAGGCCGATGGCAGCCCCGCCGTCGTGCAGCGGGCCACCATCCTGCCGCCGCAATCGTCCATCGGCGCCATTTCGGATGAACTCCGCCGGGTGTTCCTCCAAACCGACATGATCGGCGAAGCCTACGATCATCCTGTCGACCGGGAAAGCGCTTACGAGGTGCTGGCCGCCCGCATGGGCCAGGCCGCCGCGCCGGGGGATCCGCCCCAGCCCACCGTGCGTCCCGCTGCCCCCGCGCCGGCCCCCCAGGTGGTCACCGCCACCTTCCGGGTGTATAACCCCGATACCGGCGAATACGAGGAACGGCCCATCCCCACCCTGCAAACGGTGCTGCCCGCGCCCGCGGCGGAGCCCGCCCCGGAGGAAGCCCCCGAGGCGGAGGCCCTGTCGGTGCCCGACGCCGTGGTGATCCCCCATCAGGCCGCCAAGCCGGCGAAGAAAAAGGAAAAAACCGTCGCCCAGCAGATGGTGGATTCCTTCGCCAAATCCGCCGTCAGCAGCGCGGGGCGGGAGCTGGGCCGCAGCCTGACCCGCTCCATCCTGGGGGTGCTGGGCCTGAAAACCACGGCCCGGAAACGGTGATGGGAAAAATCGGCACGGGAGACGTAATATGGATATGAATTACTGCATGCAGTGCGGCGGGAGGCTGCGCATCCGGCGTCACGAAACGGAGGGGGATATTCCCTATTGCGACGCCTGCGCCGAATACCGCTTTCCCATCTTTTCCACCGCCGTCAGCATGATCGTCACCAATCCCGCCCGGGATCGGGTCATCCTGATCCAGCAGTACGGCCGGCCCTTTTACATCCTGTGCGCCGGTTACGTCAACAAGGGCGAGGACGCGGAGGCCGCCGCCGCCCGGGAACTGATGGAGGAGCTGGGGCTGCACGCCCGGGCGCTGCATTTCAACCGCAGCCATTATTTCGCCCCCAGCAACACCCTGATGCTGAATTTCACCGCCGTGGTGGAGGAAAGCGAGGCCCGCCCCAACTGGGAAATCGACGCCTGGCGCTGGTTTTCCCTCCCGGAGGCCCGGCAGGCCATCAAGCCCGGCAGCCTGGCCGCCGCTTTCCTGAACGGATATCTGGATGGCACCTATACCTTTTGAAATTTTACCCGAGGGGGAATGATCGCCATGCGCCCGTCGCTGCAAACGCTCTGTGAAGCCTTCATCGTCAACCGGGATACCATCAAGCGTGCCTTCCGGCTGGAAAACAGCGCCTTGTATCCCGTATGCGCCAACATCTTCTGCGCCAGGCAGCGGGCGGCGGAGGAGGAGCAATTGAAAGCCTGCCGGGATATCCTGCGCAGCCAAACCGGCATATTTTCCTCCTTCCGCGGCACGCTGACCCTGCCCATTTCCTGCCTGCTGGCCGTCAGCCCCCAGCCCGAGGAAACCATGGCCCGGGCGCTGGCCAATTATAGGCTGCTGAAGGAAAAATTCTGGGGCAGCGAATACCTGGCCCTGGCCGCCTTTTTGCTGGCCGGGCAGGGTGATTTGCCCCTGGCCGACGTGGCCGTGCGGGGCAAGGCCCTCTATCAGCGCATGAAGCAGGAGCATCCCTTCCTTACCGGCAGCGAGGACAGCATTTTCGCCCTGCTGCTGGCCCTTTCGGAGAAGGATGACGACGCGCTGATCCGGGATATGGAGGAAAGCTATCAGCTTTTGCGGGATCGCTTCCACGCCGGTAACGAGGTGCAGGCCGTTTCCCATGTGCTCACCCTGGCCCCGGGCAATCCCGAGGAAAAAGCCTGCCGGGTGGTGGATCTGTACGACGCCATCCTCGCTTCCGGCGGCAAATATCGCCGGGATCACGCCCTATCCACCCTGGCGGCCCTGGCCATGCTGAGCCCGGATACCGCCCTTCTGGCATCGGATATGGCCGATGTGGACGCTTTCCTGGCCCGGCAGAAGGGCTACGGCGGCCTGCTGGGGGAGGATCGGCGCACCCGCATGCTGCACAGCGCCATGATCGTATCCGATGAATATGCCCCCCGGGACCAGGTGGAGACCGCCTCTATCACCGGGGCGCTGGCCCTGATCGCGGCGGAGCAGGCGGCCCTGTGCGCCTGCATGGCCGCTTCCACCGCCAGCCAGGCGTCCAACAGTCACTGATTCAAAAGAATAAAGATCACCACAAAAAGGAGGACACACCCATGAAACGCAGAATCGGTATTCTCACCAGCGGCGGCGATTGCCCCGGCCTGAACGCCACCATCCGCGGCGTGGCCCGGGCGGCCTATGAAATGTTCGATGCGGAAATCATCGGCGTTATGGATGGTTATCGCGGCCTGATCGAAGGGGAATGGCAGGAAATGAAGCGCAGCCAATTCTCCGGCATCCTGACCCTGGGCGGCACCATCCTGGGCACCAGCCGTCAGCCCTTCCGCAATATGCGCGTGATCGGCGACGACAACGTGGACAAAGTGGCCGCCATGAAAAAGCATTACAACGAAATGAAGCTGGATTGCCTGGTGTGCCTGGGCGGCAACGGCACCCATAAAACCGCCAATCTGCTGTCGGAAGAGGGGCTGAATGTGATCGGCCTGCCCAAGACCATCGACAACGATATCTACGGCACCGATTTCACCTTCGGCTTCCACACCGCCGTGGATATCGCCACCGAGGTGATCGATCGCATCCACACCACCGCCGCCAGCCACGGCCGCACCATGGTGATCGAAATCATGGGCAACAAGGCCGGCTGGCTGACCCTGTATTCCGGCCTGGCCGGCGGGGCCGACGTGGTGCTGCTGCCCGAAATCCCCTACGATATCAAGGAAGTGGCCAAGGTGGTGGAGCAGCGCGCCAAGAGCAAGAAGGCCTTCTCCATCATCGCCGTGGCCGAAGGGGCCATGAGCAAGAAGGAAGCCAAGATGAAGAAGAAGGAGCGGGAGGCCTTCCGCCTGGAAAGCGGCTTCAGCGGCATTGCCAGCCGCTTGGCGAAGGAGCTGAGCGAGGAAGTGGGCGTGGAAGCCCGCGCTGTGGTGCCCGGCCACATTCAGCGCGGCGGCTCCCCCAGCGCTTACGACCGCGTGCTGGCCACCCAGTTCGGTGTTCACGCCGCCCAGCTGATCGCCAAGGAGGAATACGGCGTCACTGTGGCACTGGTGGGCAACGTCATCACCCACAACAAGCTGCGCGATATCGCCGGCGTGCCCAAGCTGGTGCCCGTCGACCATCAGATGGTGGAAGTGGCCCGGGATATGGGCATTTCCTTCGGCGACTAAAGAGGTTGTTCGCACGGATGCCCTGCTTTGCACGTCTGCGTCAAATGACGCATCCGTGCTTCTTAGGAAATCTTGTTGGCTGCCCCTTTCTCGTGCCTTCGGCCCGAGCGGGAAGTTTTGCCTTCCCCTGGAGGGGAAGGTGGCGCGTCAGTGCCGGATGAGGTGTTTCCCTCCGTAGGGGCGGATATCATCCGCCCGTTGTATGGGCAACTTTCCATCAGGGTGGAGCTAATCCCCTTGCCGGTCAGGCTGTTTTGCGCTGCCTGCTTTTCCCAACAAAATACTGTTTTTCACAATCAAAAGGCCCGCGTGTGCTGCGCGGGCTTTTTGCTGTTCGATTGGATCGATCAGAACTGCTGCATCTCCTCGATATACTGCTTCAATTCTTGCACGGGGATGCGCTTTTGCTCCATGGTATCCCGATCCCGGACGGTGACGGTGCCGGTTTCCTCGGTTTCGAAATCGACGGTGATGCACACCGGGGTGCCCACCTCGTCCTGCCGGCGATAGCGCTTGCCGATGGAGCCGGTCTCATCGTAATCCACCATGAAATACTTGCTCAGCTCCTCGTGGATCTGGGTGGCCAGGCCGCCCAGCTTGTTCTTTTGCAGGGGCAGCACGGCGGCCTTAAAGGGCGCCAGGGCGGGATGCAGGTGCAGCACGGTGCGCACGTCGCCGCCCTCCAGTTCCTCTTCCTCATAGGCGTTGCACAGGAAGGCCAGCGTCACCCGGTCGGCCCCCAGGGAGGGCTCGATCACGTAGGGGATATACCGCTCGTTGGTGACGGGGTCGATGTATTCCATGGATTCGCCGGAGGTGTTTTGGTGCTGGGTCAGGTCGTAATCCGTGCGGTCGGCGATGCCCCACAATTCGCCCCAGCCGAAGGGGAACAGGTATTCAAAGTCGGTGGTGGCTTTGGAATAGAAGGCCAGCTCCTCCGGGCTGTGATCCCGCAGCCGCAGGCTTTCTTCCTTAATGCCCAGCTTCAGCAGCCAATCCCGGCAATAGGCGCGCCAATAATCGAACCATTCCAGGTCGGTGCCGGGCTTGCAGAAGAATTCCAGCTCCATCTGCTCGAATTCCCGGATGCGGAAAATGAAGTTGCCGGGGGTGATTTCGTTGCGGAAGGATTTGCCCACCTGGGCCACGCCCATGGGCAGCTTGCGCCGGGTGGCGCGCACGATGTTTTTGAAATTGACGAAAATGCCCTGGGCCGTTTCGGGGCGCAGGTAAATTTCATTGGCGGAATCCTCGGTCACGCCCTGATGGGTTTTGAACATCAGGTTGAATTTGCGGATGCCGGTGAAATCCTTCTTGCCGCAGGTGGGGCACACGATGTCATGCTCGGCGATGAAGGATTCATACTGTTCGTTGCTCCAGCCGTCGGCCTGGATTTCCTCATTATGGGCCTTGCCCCAATCCTCGATCAGCTTGTCGGCCCGGAAGCGGGCCTTGCAGGCGCGGCAATCCATCAGCGGGTCGTTGAAGGTGCCCACGTGGCCGGAGGCCACCCACACCATCCGGTTCATCAGGATGGCGCTGTCCAGCCCCACGTTGTATTTGCTTTCCTGCACGAATTTCTTCAGCCAGGCTTTTTTCACGTTGTTTTTGAATTCCACGCCCAGCGGGCCGTAATCCCAGCTGTTGGCCAGGCCGCCGTAAATTTCGCTGCCCGGAAAAATAAAGCCCCGCACCTTGCACAGGGCCACCAGCTTGTCCATCGTCAACTGCGCCATTGCTTTCACGCACCTTCCCATTTTATTCGCTTCATTATCGCCGTTTCGGCCGCTTTTGTCAAGAGAAAATCAATCGAAGGGCAGGATGCCCAGCCGGCGCTGAAGGGCCGCGTCGGCTTCGCCGGTAACGGCCAGGCCCAGGGCCTGCTGCGCCCGGATCACCGCCTGCCGGGTGGCGGGGCCGAACACGCCGTCGGCGCTCCACAGCCATTCCCGCTGCATCAGCCGCCGCTGCAGCTCCCGCACGTCGGCGCCCCGGTCCCCCTCCCGCAAAGTGCGCATGCCCCAGGACAGGGGGCCATAGGGCCCGCCCTCGATCACGACCCGGGTCCCGTTGGCGATCATGGCGTACAGCCTTTCGGCGTCCCGCACCTGCATGCGGATACAGCCGTGGGAGGCGTTTTGCCCGATGGAGCCGGGCTTGTTGGTGCCGTGGATGCCGTACTGCCCCCAAGGCACGCTGAGGCCCAGAAATCGGGTACCGAACCCCGACAGGGCCGTCGCGAAGCGGGAGGTGACGCGGAACACCCCGATGGGGGAGGGCGTACCCGCCGCGCCGGCGGCGATGGGGAACACGGCGATCGCCTCCCTGCCGTCGTATACGGTCAGCCGTTTCTGATCCAGATCGATCCAGATCAGCCTTTCCGCAGGCCCGGCGGAGGCGGGCAGCGCGTCCACGAAGCTGAAAAACGGCAGCGCCAAAAGCGCCGCGGCTGCCGCCATCAAAAACCCATCCCGCACCCAACGCGGCATGCCATCACCCCCATCGGAACAGGATATGCGATCGGATGGGCGCGCATGCGAAAAAACTGCCGGGCGTTTTTACCCGGCAGCTTCAGGATTATTCCGTTTTCATGTTTTTGGGATCCAGATTGCTGTACACCGTGCCGGTTTTGATCCCGTCTTTGTGGTAGGCCAGCAATTCCGATACCGTGACCAGCTGGAAGCCCTTTTCCACCAGCACCGGCACCGCCTTTTCCACAGCGGCGGCGGTGGTGGAGTACAGATCGTGCATCAGGATGATGTTGCCGTTCTTGGCGCCCTTGACGATGGCGTTGTAGGTTTTGTTGGTGTTGCGGTTTTTCCAGTCCAGGGTGTCGATGTTCCAGGTGATGATGAACAGCCCCTGGTCCTTGCACACGTTGCGCACGTTTTTGTTGACCGCGCCATAGGGCGGGCGCAGGGCCTTGATCTCAAACCCCGATACCTCCTGAACGATGGCGCTGGTGCGGCTCAGCTGGGAACGGATGGAGGCCACGCTCAGCTGGTCCAAATGGGGGTGGGTCCAGGTGTGGCTGGCGATTTCGTTGCCGTGGGCCACGGTGCGCTTGAGCACGTCGGAGAAGGATTCCACCTTGTTGCCGATGACGCAGAAGGTGGCCCGGGCGTTGTATTGGGCCAACACGCTGACGATCTTATCGGTTTCCTCCGACGGGCCGTCGTCAAAGGTCAGGGCCAGCATGGGCTTGGCGGGGTCGATCACCCGGCGGTACTGGGCCATGAAGGCGTCGTCCAGCCCCAGGCAATCCGCCAACTGGAAGTAGGTCACATCCACCTTCCGGCTGCCCAGCGCGGCGGGCACGTACCGCCCGGCGGGCAGGTAAAATTCCAGCCCCGTGCGGCCCAGGGCGGCGTATTGCAGCCAATCGGCGGCGGGCTTGCCGGCGTACCCGTCCGTGGGGGTGGACATGAGGGAGGAAATGCCGCTTTCCAGGCAGAACAGCGCCCAGGGCGTATTGCGGGCAAACAGGGAGGCGGTGGGGATCAGCGCGCCTTCCTGGGCGTCGATATTCAGCGTCAGGAAGGCTTCCGCGCTGAGGGAGCCCACCTTGTATTCCCCCATCAGCGTCACGCTTTCATAGCGGCTGTTGATTTTCAGGGCCTGGTATTCCACCGTCAGGCTGCCCTGGCTGCCGGGGTGATTTTGCCTCAGGTCCGTTTCAAACAGCATGCGGATCTGCTGCGTCCAGCGGGAAATTTCGCTGTCGGCGGCTTCGATGCCCAGATCGGGATAGGTGATGGAGAAGGTGAAATCCCCCTCCGCCCGGCTCATGGTCATGGGGCTGCCGATTTCCCGGAGGGCGGAATGCATGCGGGCGACGGTCACGCTGTTCTGGTCCGCTTTGGCGGAAAAGCCCAGGGCGAATTCCCCGTCGGTCACCGTCAGGGCGCTTTTTTCCAGGTAGCCGAATTGATCGCCCACCCGCACCTGATACCAATCCTTGCTTTCGCCCGTCACCTCGAACACGCCGCCGCTCATGGCCTTATACAGGATCGACGCGCCAGCGCTTTCCTCCGACCGCACGTTGATCACCGTGCCGTCGTCTTTTGTGGCGCCCCAGCCCACGTGGGGATAATTGGCTTTGATCTCCAGATAGGAGGCCATCATGTAGCCGGTGCGCTTCCCGATTTGCACCTTGCACCAGGTGCCGTCGTTTTCCAGGATATCCACCTGGGTGCCCTTTTTGTAGGTGTTGAGCACCTTGCCGGTGGCGGAGGGGGTCTTGCGCAGGTGCAGGCTGCCTTCCTTCACGGTGCCGGTGTAGGTGATTTTGGTTTCCTGCGCCGCCAGCGCCGCCGGCAGAAGGGAAAGCAGCAGCGCCGCCAGCAGCAGGCACGCGATCAGTTTTTTCATCATAAATGTATCTTCCTCGCGCAAAAGTAAAAGGTCCAGCATCAGTATACAACCCCGGGGCCTTCTTTCGCAAGTTCTTTCAGAAATTTTACATATATATGGTTTTTCTTTTTGATCCGGCGCGGCGTGGCAGGGCGGCGCGCGTGGCTCCTCCTGAGGGAGGCGTTTTTTTCGGGCGGGCAGAAACTTCGGCGGGGGTCTTAACAAACGGGCCAAACTGTGGTATACTAATAATGGTAACCTATTTTTGCTGCGCTTTTTTACAAGGAGGAACGGGCCGGATGGATGCCTACAAGCTGCTCATTACGGGCGGTATGCCGCTGATCGGGGAAACCTATGTGTCCGGCGGCAAAAATACGTCGGTGGCGGTCGTTTCGGCCACGCTGCTTTCCGATGAGGAGTGTACCCTGGAAAACCTGCCGGATATCGAGGATGTGCACGTGCTGGTGGATATCATGCGGGAATTGGGCGCGCAGGTGCGCTACGATCCCACTGCCCGGCGCATGACCGTCGATCCCCGGGGGCTGACGTCCTGCCGCGTGTCCTATCGCCAAAGCCAGCGGATGCGGGCCAGCTATTACATGCTGGGCGCCTTGCTGGGCCGCTGCGGCCAGGCGGAGGTGGGCTATCCCGGCGGCTGCTCCATTGGCGCCAGGCCGGTGGACCAGCACCTGAAGGCCTTCCGCGCTATGGGGGCCGAGGTGGAGGAGCGGGGGGCCGTGATTTCCGCCAAGGGCGAATTGATCGGCGCGCCGGTGTATTTCGACAGGATCACCGTGGGCGGCACCATCAACGCCATGCTGGCCGCCGCCCGGGCGGACGGCACCACCGTGCTGTATAATGCCGCGCGGGAGCCCCACGTGGTGGACCTGGCCAACTTTTTGAACTCCATGGGCTGCCGCGTCCGCGGCGCGGGCACCGATACCATCCGCATCACCGGCAAAAAGTATCTGCACGGCAGCGTGTATACCGTGATCCCCGATCAGATCGAAACCGGCACCCTGATGATCGCCGCCGCCGCCACCCGGGGGGACGTGATCATCCGGGGCTGCATCCCGGCCCACATGGAATCCTTGACGGCCAAGCTGCTGGAAATGGGCGTGGCGGTCAGCGATATGGACGACGCCATCCGGGTGCGCACCGTCAGGGGCCACCGGGCGGTGAACATCAAAACCCAGGAATATCCCGGCTTCCCCACCGATCTGCAGCAGCCTATGAGCGCCCTGCTCACCCGGGCCAACGGCGATTCTATCGTGATCGAAACCATCTTCGAATCCCGCTTCAAGCATCTGAATGAAATGCAGCGCATGGGCGCGCGGGTGCGCATTTTGGATCAGACCGCCATCATCGAGGGCGTGCCCGAATTGTACGGCGCGCCGGTCACGGCCACCGATCTGAGGGCCGGGGCGGCGCTGGTGATCGCCGGGCTGATGGCCAAGGGCACCACGGAAATTTACGAGCCCGGTTTTATCGAGCGGGGATATGAGCATATAGAAGAAAAGCTGCGGGCCCTGGGGGCGGATATCCGCCGGGAGCCTGTGGAAACCGCTTCAACCCAGCTGTGAGGGGAGAACGGGGAGGAATTGGATTTTTGAACGCGTTTGAAGTATTGGGCCTGACGGTGGAGGCCGATCAGCAGCAGGTGCACCAGGCCTACCGCACCCGGGTGAAGGCCTGCCACCCCGACCAGTTCGTGGATCGGGAGGAGCAGAAAAAGGCCCAGGAGGAATTGATCCGCCTGAACCTGGCGTACGAGGAGGCGCTGCGCCTGTCCGCCGGGAAGCAGGTGGGGTTCCACACCGTGCCCGGGGAGCAGGCCAAGGCCATCGCCAAAAAGCTGCTGGAGCAGGGGCGGTACGAAAGCGCCCTGCTGCAATTGGGCCGGGCGGAAAACAAGGACGATGAATGGTACTTCATCCAGGGCCAATTGCTCATGGATATGCGCCAATTTGCATCGGCCCATCAATCCTTCCGGGAGGCCGTGCGCCTGGCGCCGGATAATAACGAATACCGCCGCGGCGCGCTGGAAGCGGCCCTGGCGGTGAAAAAACATCAAAAGCTGCCCTACCGGGTGATGGATTGGGCCGATGGCATCCTGCATCCCCGGAAGAAAGTGTAAGCGAGGCTCCCCGGGGCGGCGCGCCTGGCCGGGGACGAATGAACGGAAAGAGGCAAGCCCGTATGAATCTGCCCAACAAATTAACGCTCCTGCGGATCGTTTTGATTCCGGTGTGTCTGCTGCTGTGGGCGCTGAAGCAGCCGGTGCTGGCTGCGGTGGTGTTCGCCCTGGCGGCGGCCACCGATTTTTTGGATGGCTATATCGCCCGGAAGCGGCAATTGATCACGGTGTTCGGCAAATTCGCCGACCCGGTGGCCGATAAGATCCTGGTGCTGACGGCCATGATCTTCCTGTGCGCCGACGGGCGGCTGGCCGCCTGGGCGGTATGCGTCGTGGCGGCCCGGGAATTGATGGTGGACGGGCTGCGCCTGGTGGCGGTGGGCAAGGGCAACGTGATCGCCGCCGGGTGGCTGGGGAAAATCAAAACCAACCTGCAGTTTGCCTGCGTGCTGTGCGGCATGCTGCTGCCGGCGGGGCACGGCGTCGTGACGGCGCTGACCATCCTGATGGCCGCGATGACGGTGTGGAGCGGCGTCGATTATTTCCTGGGCGCGAAGGACGTTTTTCAAGAGGACAAACCCTGAACGGTGAATCATTACAGGAGGCATTGAAATCACATGGCAAAGGCGAAGGAAAGCAAAAAGGACGTGAAGCTGGATACCACCCAGCAGGAAAAAATGAAGGCGCTGGAGGCCACCCTGTCCAGCATCGAAAAGGAATTCGGCAAGGGCACCGTGATGAAGCTGGGGGACAAGACCACCATGCAGGTGGAGGCCGTGCCCACCGGGTGCCTGGATCTGGATATCGCCCTGGGCGTGGGCGGCATTCCCCGGGGCCGCATCGTGGAGGTGTTCGGCCCGGAATCCTCCGGTAAAACCACGGTGGCGCTGCACGTGGTGGCCCAGGTGCAGAAAATGGGCGGCGCGGCGGCCTTTATCGACGCCGAGCACGCGCTGGACCCCGCCTACGCCAAGAACCTGGGCGTGAATATCGACGAATTGTACGTCAGCCAGCCTAACTGCGGCGAGGACGCCCTGGAAATCGCCGAGGCCCTGCTGCGCTCCGGCGCTATCGACATCGTGGTCATCGACTCGGTGGCCGCCCTGGTGCCCCGGGCGGAAATCGACGGCGAAATGGGCGATTCCTTCGTGGGCATTCAGGCCCGGCTCATGAGCCAGGCCATGCGCAAATTGACCGGCGTGGTGGCCAAAACCAATGCCATCGCCCTGTTCATCAACCAGATCCGCGAAAAAGTGGGCGTGATGTACGGCAACCCCGAGACGACCCCCGGCGGCCGCGCCTTGAAATTCTACGCCTCCGTGCGCTTGGACGTGCGCCGGGGCGAGCAATTGAAGAACGGCAGCGAGGTGGTGGGTAACCGCACCAAGGTGAAGGTGGTCAAAAACAAGGTGGCCCCGCCCTTCCGCTCCTGCGAGTTCGATCTGATCTACGGCCAGGGCATCAGCCGGGAAGGCAGCCTGCTGGATCTGGCCGTGGCCAAGGATATCATTCAGAAGAGCGGCGCGTGGTTCTCCTACAACGATCAGCGCATCGGCCAGGGCCGGGATAATACCCGCATCTACCTCAAGGAGCATCCGGAGGTGGCCGACGAGATCGAGGCCATCATCCGCCAGCAGATGAACGCCGCCGCGGTGCCGGCGGTGGATGAAAACGATATCCCCGACATGGATCTGGACGCGGAAGACCATGACGAAGCATGACGCGGCCTCCGCCGGCTGCGATTTGTGCCGGATCGAATTGGAGCACGTGGGTGTGACGGCGGGGGCGGATACCCTGCTTTCCGACATCAGCTTTCACATCCACTGCGGCCAATTGACGGCCCTGGTGGGCCCCAACGGGGCGGGCAAAACCACCCTGATCCAGGCCATCCTGGGCCAGCGGCCTCACACCGGCAAGATTCGCCATGTGGATGCCGACGGCCATAATTTCCCCGCGCCCCGGATCGGCTACGTGCCCCAGCAATTGCCCTTTGACCGGGAAATGCCCCTGACGGTGTGCGACCTGATGGCCGCCGCCCTGTGCAGGCGCCCGGTGTGGACGGGAGTCGGCAAGGCCATGCGGCGGGACGTGCACAAGGCCCTGGAGGAAACCCAGGCCGCCAGCCTGATCGACAGGCGGCTGGGGGCCCTCAGCGGCGGGGAATTGCAGCGGGTGCTTTTGGCCATGGCCCTGACCCCTATGCCCGATCTGTTGGTGCTGGATGAGCCGGTATCCGGCGTGGATCAGAATGGGCTCAGCCTGTTTTTGCAAACGGTGTCCTCCCTGCGCAGCACCCACCATATGGCCATCCTGATGGTGAGTCACGATTGGGATCTGGTGCGCAAATACGCCGACGTCGTGGTGCTGGTGCAGCAATCGGTGCTGCGGGTGGGCACGCCCCAGGATGTTTTTTCCTCCCCGGAATTCGATCGGGTATTCCCCGGCGTCGCCAGCCGGGGCTGGGAAAAGGATGCTTCCGCCGGCGTGCAGTTCATGCCGCAGTGATCCCGCCCGCGTGACGCCGGGAACGGGCGCCGGGGGAAGCGGCAAGCGCCGGCGCTGTGGGCCCGGCGCTTTCCATTTTTCACGCCGCCAAGGAGGCATGTCCTTGATCGGCGCTTATTATACGGCGTGATTCTCGCGTTGCTTCCGCTCATGGGGCTGAATATGTTCATCATGGCACAAGTATTTTGACGTGCATATCGCGCTGCTGTTCCCGCTGGCGCCGGTTACGAATGGGGGTCAAGCGCTGGAGGAAGCCCTGATCGCCGTCAAGATCACCTACGTCGGCGGCTGCTGATCGAGGAAATGAAAAACGCCCCGGAATTGGGCCTGCCCCCCACTTTCTGCGAAAATATTATCAAGGCCGCGCCTATGCACGCCCTGGGCAAGATCGCCGTGGACGACGTGATCCTGCGCAAGCCCGGCCGGTTTACCCCGGAGGAATGCGATCAAATGAAGGCGCACGCCGCGGAAGTCGCCCGCATCGTGCGCGAGATATGGAAGGCCACCGACGATCAGGCCTTCCATCACCTGGTGGAAAATGTGGCCCATTACCACCACGAACGGGGGGACGGCTCGGGCTATCCGGAGGGGCTCCGGGGCGAGGAGATCCCCATCGAAGCCCGCATCATGGCCGTTGCGGATGTGTACGACGCCCTGGTCAGCAAGCGGGCGTATAAGGACAAAATGTCCTTTGAAGAGGCGGATGCGATCATCCTTCAGGGCATGGGCCGTCCGTTCGATCCGCAATTGAAACCCTTTTACGTGGCTGCCAGGCCCCGCCTGGAATCGTATTACAGCGCTTTGAATTGATCAGAAGAAAGCGAGGCTTCTCCCCTTGGCCGAAATTTACCGGATCATGAACGTGATTTTGCCCTTTGAATGCTTCCAGCTGAGCTTCATGAAAAACGCCCTGCTGGCGCTGCTGCTGCTGACGCCCCTGCTGGCGCTGCTGGGCACCATGGCGGTGAACCGGCGCATGGCGTTTTTTTCCGACGCCCTGGGCCATTCCGCCCTGGCGGGGGTGGGCCTGGGCATGCTGCTGGGGGTGCAGCACGATTTGATCAGCATGATCGTTTTCGGCGTGGCGTGGGCGGTCATGATCTCCCGCATCAACCGCACGGGCGGCTCGTCGGCCGATACCATCATCAGCGTGTTTTCCTCCACCGGCATCGCGGTGGGCCTGCTGATATTGAGCCGCAACGGCAGCTTCGCCAAGTATTCCGCCCTGCTGGCGGGGGACGTGCTGTCGGTGCAGCCCGGCGATCTGCTGTGGCTGCTGATTGCCCTGCCCCTGGGGGTGTGCGCCTGGGCGCTGCTGTATAACCAATTGCTTTTGACGGCGGTGAACCCCGCCCTGGCCCAGAGCCGCCAGGTCAATACCAAGTGGATCGAATATGCCTTCGCATCCCTTTTGGCGGTGGCGGTGATGCTGAGCATCAAATGGGTGGGCGTGCTGCTGATCAATGCGCTGCTGATCCTGCCTGCCGCCGCCGCCCGGAATATCGCCCGCACTGCCCGGCAGCATGCCGTATACAGCGTGCTGATCGGCCTGTTTTCCGGGGTCGCGGGGCTGGTGGCCGCCTATTATCTGGATACCGGCGTGGGCGCGGCGGTGGTGCTGTGCGCCGCCGTCATTTACGCCGTCACCCTGCCCCTCCGCTCCCGGATCAGATAATAATACTGCATCCCATTTAGATGAAAGATCGTATATCCGTCATTCCATATTGCGCGAATCCCCGTGCCGGGCTTGCCTGGCAGGGGGATTTGTGTTATGTGCCGCTGCATGGGTTCTTTTTTCATGCGGGGGATCATATCCTGTGGCATGGACTGGCAGTTGATCGTACCCGCTGCGGCGGAGGAATTGCGGCAGGCGGATCTGGGCAGGGCCTGGGAGGTGCGGCTGCGGCCGGGGCAGCCGGTGACGGCCCGCATGCCTGAGGGCCTGTGGCGGGGAAGGCACATCCTGACCCCCGATGAGGTTTTCCGGGCGGCCCAGGCGCTGTGCGGCCACGGGCTGGCGGCCCATCAGCGGGCCTTGAGCCAGGGCTTTTTGCCCCTGCCCGGGGGCCACCGGCTGGGCGTGTGCGGCGTGATGGGGGCGGACGGGCTGCGGGAAATCACCAGCCTGTGCGTGCGCGTGTGCCGCGATATGCCGGGGGTCGGGGCCGATGTTTTCCCTCAGCTGCGGGGGTACCACACCCTGATCGTGGGCCCGCCCGGCAGCGGAAAAACCACCCTGCTGCGGGATATCGTGCGCCTGTACGGCCTTTCGGGCTATCAGGAGGGGGTGGCCGACGAGCGGGGGGAGATCGCCGCGTGCCGGGAGGGGCGGCCCCTGCTGAATGTGGGGCCCCTGTGCGACGTGGTGACCGGCCTGAGGAAAAGCGCCGCCATCCCCCTGCTTATCCGGGCCATGGCCCCGCAGGTCATCGCCACCGACGAGATAGGCGGCCCCGGGGACGCCGCGGCCCTGGCGGAGGCCCTGCGCTGCGGTGTGACGATCCTGGCCACCGCCCATGGGACCGGCCTGCCCGACGTTCGTAACCGCCGGGGCATGGACGCGCTGGTGGACCTGTTTCAGCGCTGCGTGGTGCTGACGGGGCCCGGCGAAACGCCCCGGGTGATCCAGCTCAAGGAGGAAAACGCCTGATGCATATGCTGTTGGCGGCCCTGTCGGCGGTTGCCTGCGGGGCGCTGGGCACGCTGTATTCCCGTAGGATGAGCCTGCGTCACCGGTTGATCGCCGCGTGGGATGAAGCCCTGCAGCGGATGGAAATCGCCGTGCTGCACGGCGGCGCGCTGGGGGAGATCCTGACTGCCGGGGCGGGGGAGCAATTGCCCCTGCTGCGCACGGCGGCGGAGCAGCTGCGCCTTTGCCCGGCCATGGAGCGGGAAGCGTGGCTTTCCGCCCTTTGCTGGGGAGATCTATTGACCCCGCCGGACAGGGAGATCCTGGCCGCCGCGCTGATGGGCCTGTGGGCCGCCGACCGGGAGGAGCAGCTGCGGGCCCTGCGCTACGGCCAGGCCCAATGGCGGCTGATCCTTGAAACCAGCCGGGAGCGGCAGGCCCGGTCCGCAGGGCTGTACAGCAGGCTGGGCTGGCTGGCCGGGGCGGCGTTATTCATTCTTGCGTGTTAGGAGGGGAGCGCCTTTGCAAATCGACGTGCTGCTGAAAATTGCCGGCATCGGCCTGCTGATCACCGTGATCTGCCAGATCCTGACCCGGGCGGGGCGGGAGGATATCGCCACCCTGGCCACGGTGGCGGGCATCTTGCTGGTGCTGCTGCTGGTGATTTCCCTGGCGGGGGAGGTGCTGGCTCAAACCCAGGCCATTTTCCACCTGACATGACGGAGGAAATGCGCGTGGCGGGCTTTGCCGTCCTGGCGGCCCTGGCCGCCTTTACCCTGCGGGCCGCCCATCGGCAGGCGGGGGCCGCGGTGGCGCTGGCCGCCGGGGTGATGCTGTTTTTCTTCGCCGTCACCCGGGTGCGATCCGCGGTGGAGGCCATCGAGGCCATGGCCGGCCAGGCGGGGGTGGGGCAGGATACGGCCCGGCTGCTGCTGAAGCTGCTGGGCATGGCCTATGTGACGGAATTCGCCTGCCAGGTGTGCCGGGACGCCGGGGAGGAGGGCCTGGGCGACAAGGCCGCCCTGTGCGGGAAAATGCTGCTGATGCTGGAAACGCTGCCGCTGATCCGGGAAATCGGCCGCCTGGCGCTGAGCCTGACGCCGTGAAGCGGGCGCTGCTCATGGTGCTGCTTTTCCTGACGGCCCTGTGCGTCCCCGCCCGGGGGGAAAATTTGCAGGACGCGCTGGAGAGCACCCTTTCATCCCTGCCGCTGAGTGAATGGCAGCGGGCCTACGACGACCTGGCCCCGGCGGGGGAAAGCCTGACGGATTGGGTGCTGCGCCTGGCCCGGGGGGAAGCCGCCGTCGACGGGGAAACGCTGCTGCGCACCCTCGGCCGGCAATTGCTGAGCGCTCTCAGCGGCAGCCTGTGGCGGCTGAGCCGGCTGCTGGCCCCCGCCATTTTCTGCGGGGTGCTTGCCCGGATGCGGTCCGCCTTCGCCCGGGCCAACGTGGGGGAGGCGGTGCACGCCGCCTGCTTCCTGATGCTGGCCGGTGTTATGGCCGCCGATCTGGGGGATCACATGGCCCTGGCCCAGGCCGCCGTTTCCCGGATGGCCGATTTGATGCAGTCGCTGTTCCCGCTGCTGCTGACGCTGCTGGCGGCGGTGGGCGGCACGGCGGCGTCGGCCTTTTTTCAGCCGGCGGTGGTGGCCGCCTGCGGCACCATGACGGCGCTGGTGCGCACGGTGACGCTGCCCCTGTCCCTGGCCGCCGGGGTGGCCGCCATCCTGAACCATTTGTCGGACCGGATGCGCATCGGCCGTCTGGCGGGTTTTTTCCGCTCCGCCGCCGCGTGGGTGCTGGGGGTGGCGTTCACGGTGTTCATGTCGGTGACCACCCTGCAGTCCCTGGGCACGGCGGCGGCCGACGGCATTTCCCTGCGCACCGCCAAATATGCCGTCGACAATCTGGTGCCGGTGGTGGGCGGCATGTTCGCCGACACCATGGATACCCTGGTGGGGGCCAGCCTGCTGATCAAAAACGCCCTGGGGCTGACGGGATTGATGCTGCTGCTTTCCCTGGCGGCGGTGCCCCTGATCCAAACCCTGGCGGCGGTGATCCTGTACCGGGTCGGCGCCGCATTGCTGGACGTGGTGGCCGATCCCCGGGTGAGCCGCTGCATGCAGGACTTTTCGGATGTGCTGATGCTGCTGTTCATCATTCAGCTGTCGGTGGGGGCCATGTTCCTTCTGCTGGTGGCCCAGATGCTGGTGGTGGGCAATTTGACGGTGATGCTGCGATGAATGAATTTTTGCGGCTGCTGACGGGCCTGTGCCTGATGCGCCTGACGGTCGATCTGGCCCTGCCGGAGGGCGACGCGAGCCGTTACGCCGATCTGGGGGCGGGGCTTCTGACGCTGCTGTGCATTCTGCGCGCCGCGCTGGCGCTGCTGCGGGGGTTGCCATGAAGGATTGGCTGGCCAAATTCCAGGCGGTGAAAACGTGGGTGCTGGTGCTGGCGTGCTGTGGGGCGGCCATGCTGTATCTGGCCCTTTCCCCTTCCGCTGCCGCCCCCGCCATGACCGAGGAGGAAAGCCGCATCAGCCAAACCCTGTGCCGCATCGCCGGGGCGGGGGAAACCAGGGTGTCGATTTACTACGCCCAGGAGGCGTCGGCCTTCGGCAGCGGGGCCAAAACCCCGGTGGGGGCGGTGATCGTGGCCCGGGGAGCCGGGGATATCCTGGTGCGGTTGAACCTGGCCCAGGCCGCCCAAACGCTGCTGGGCCTGGGCCCGGGGCAGGTGGAGGTATTCCCCATGGAGGAGGACAAGTGAAGGATCGGATCTTGAATACGCTCATGCTGCTGACCGTGGCCGCCGCCCTGGTATTCAGCCTGCTTCGCGGCGGCGCGCCGGAGGAGGAGGCCGTTTCCCCGCTGCTGTCCGTCACCGTTCTGCCCACCCTTCACCCGGCGGAAAGCTACCGCGCCCGCCGCGCGGAAACCCGGCGGCAGGAGCAGGCCCTTTTGACCGACGCTTTAGAAAACCCGCAGCTGCCCGACGCGACCCGCGCCTTGGCCCAGGATCAATTGCAGGCCATGCTGCGATCCGACGAGGTGGAATTGGCCGTCGAAGCGGCCCTGGCCGGCCAGGGCTACCCCCAGGCCCTGTGCGTCTGCCGGGGCGGCGCCTTGACGATTTTTACCGGCCAGCCCCTGACTGACCGGGACGCGGCGCTGATTTTCGCCCTGGCGGAGGAAATTTCTGGCATCGACGGCCAAAATATCCGCGTTTCGGGCTATTAAAAAGAAACGATCTGTGCTATAATCAGGCTGCGGCCCCGCGGGAGCGCGTCGGCCGCCGCGAAAGGACAAGCCGCAGCGGCCCGTTCGTTTTAAGGACGGGTTGCCACAAGGAGGTTGAAAAAAATGCTGCGCACAGGCAAGGTCGTTTCCGCCGCCCATGGGAAATTAGAGGTCTGCTTCCAGCGGCCCGAGGCTTGCGCCCACTGCCAGGCCTGCGGCGAGGTGCATGAATCCCTGGTCACCATTCCCGGCCAGGCCCCGGTGGGCAGCTGGATCGACGTGGATATGCCCGAACAGCAGGTATTGAAGGCGTCCATGCTGGCGTATGTGATCCCTTTGCTCATGCTGCTGGGTGGCATCGTGCTGGGCATGGCCCTTTTCTCTCAGGAGGCCCTGGCCGCCGTGACCGGCATTGTGTGCATGGGGCTGAGCTGGTTCGTGCTGCGCCTGATCGACAGTCGCATGCGCCATCAGGATATCTGGCAGCCCAGGATCCTGGCCGTGCACGAAGGGGAGCAAGCGTAAGCCGATTCCCCCAATGAAAAGGACACGGGATTCCAACAGCTATCTGGAATCCCGTGCCGTTTTTTTCATGGGGTCACTTGGGGCCGGGCAAGCGCTCGATCAGCTTTTGCCCCTCCGTTTTCAGCCAGCGGTAAGGCTGCTCATACTGGGGCAGCACGGCCCTGACTTCCCGCCAGAAACGGGGGGAATGGTTCATTTCCTTCAGGTGGCACAGCTCGTGCACCACCACGTATTCCTTCACATCCGCGGGGCACAGCGCCAGCAGGCAGTTGAAATTCAAATTGCCCTGCCGGGAGCAGCTGCCCCAGCGGGTCCTTTGGCTGCGGATGGCGATGCGGCGATACTGAACGCCCATTTGCTCCGCGTAGCGGGCGCACAGGGGCGGCAGCTCCTCCGCGGCCTGCCGGGCGAAGGCGCGCAGTTCATCGGTGGTGAAGGGGATCACCGCCTGCTTTTCCGCTTCCCGCTGGGCGGCCTTTTGCAAATGCAGGGCGATCCAATCGGCGTGCTCCTGCAAAAAGGCGTCGATGGCCCGGTCCGATAGCCGTTTGGGCGCGCGCACCACCACCTGGCTGCCGCCCGTCACCTGAATGGCCAGGGTTTTCCTGTCGCTGCGCAAAACGCGCACCTCGTATCGCATGCCGCGCCTCCTTTGCCTTGCTCTTATCCAGTATATCGGCGGGGCGGCGATTTGGCAATCCTTTTTTCATCGGTTGACAAGGCGGGCGGATTGGGGTATCATGATACCGGTATCCAACGCCCGAAAGGAGAAAAAAATCATGGAAACGATCACCAAGGAAATGAGCATCGGTCAGGTGCTGAACATTCATCGGGGCACCGCCCGGATTTTGATGGAATTCGGCATGCACTGCCTGGGCTGCCCCGCCTCCCAGATGGAATCGTTGGCCGACGCCTGCGCCGTGCACGGCACCAATGTCGACGAGCTGGTGCATCAGCTGAACGAATTCCTGGCCACCGCGGAATAAAATGATCGTCCGCAATGCGGGGGAAGCGCTCTACATTGCCTGCGAAATGGAAAAACGCGCCATCCGCCTGTACGAACGGGCGCTGGCCGTTTTTTCGGATGGCCCCTGCCAGCAGGCCGTCCGCGCCATTTTGGCCGACGAGCGCAACCACCTGAATCAATTTGCCCAAATGGGCGCGGAATCGCCGGATTTTGAGCGGGCGCAGCTATTGTCCGCCCAGGCGGCGCGGGTGCTTTTTTCCGGGGGGCTGACGGAGGCCCACCGCAAAGGCGCCTTTGATTCCGTGCCCGCTTTGTATGCCTTCGCGGCGGAGGAGGAGCGGGAAGCCATCGCCCGCTACGGCGAATTTGCCGCCCAATTGACGGGCCCCGCCGCCGCCGCCTTCACCGCCATCCAATTGGAGGAAAAACAGCACCTTCTGCATCTGAACGAGCTGATCGCCCAGGCGAAGGAAGAATAAAACAACGAAACTATTTCAAGAAACGAGGAAATGATCATGCGGCAGCCGACGGTAGCCTCCCTGCGCCCCGGGGTCAAATTCGAAGGGTTTTTGCTGGTGCGCACCGGGGAACAGCGCACCTCCTCCAACGGGGGAAAATACCTGGATATGACGCTGTGCGATACCACCGGGGATATCAATTGCAAAATGTGGGATGGCACGGTGCCGCCGCCCAAGCAGGGCGGCGTCGTGAAGATCCGCGGCACGGTGCAGGAATACAACGGCCGGCTGCAAATGCGCATCGAGCGGCTGCGCAATCCCGGGCCGGAGGACGATGTGGACGTGAGC
This sequence comes from Clostridia bacterium, assembly GCA_017470945.1. Classification (GTDB taxonomy): domain Bacteria; phylum Bacillota; class Clostridia; order Christensenellales; family Aristaeellaceae; genus RUG563. The sequence goes on from JAFUXH010000154.1 coordinate 35,518, forward strand.
CAATTGATGCCCTGCGCGCCGGAAAAGCCCGAAAGCATGCTGGATGAGATCAACCGCACCATCGACCGCATGACCACCCCGGAATTGCAGGCCATTTTGCGGGAAATGATCGCCATGTGCGGCGACAAGCTGATGTACTTCCCGGCGGCCCAGCGGGTGCACCACGCCGAGCGCAGCGGATTGCTGCATCACACCCTGGGGGTGCTGCGGGCGGCGGAGGCGATGCTGCCGCTGTATCCCTTCCTGGATGGCGATCTGCTCAGGGCCGGCTGCATCGCCCACGATTTGAGCAAAACGGTGGAATTTATCAGCGACGAGGCGGGCAATGTGTCCGACTATTCGGCGGAGGGGCAATTGCTGGGCCATCTGGTGCACGGCGTCGCCCAGGTGCAGGAGGCCGCCCGCCGGGCGGGGGTCAGCGGGGAATACGTGCTGCTCCTGTCCCACATGATCATCGCCCACCACGGCCAGCCCGACCACGGCAGCCCCCGGCCCCCCATGTTCCCGGAGGCGGAAATGCTGCACCTGCTGGACGATATGGACGCCAAGATGAATGAAATGGAAGGCGTGATGCGCCGCACGCCGGCCGGCGCGTTTTCTGAAAAAATCTGGTCGCTGGATCGGCGGCTGTACCACCCCCGGGTGCACGCCCAGGAGGAGGCCGCGCAGGAGCCTTCGCGGGAGGAAAAGGATCTGTACGCCGGATTGCTGTAAAAAAGGCTTGTAAATTCTTACAAATATGTTGATGAAATAGCGGAAAATGCTTGACGAAAGATGAAGAAACTGTTACAATAGTATAAACAACCGGCGTTTTTTCCGCGTGTTCGTTTTCCGGATACCGGTTACAGGCGCCAAGGAGGTTTCTTTCTGATGAAAAAAGCAATTCTGCTTATGGCGCTGCTGCTGGCGCTCGTGCTGCTGGCCGGGTGCGCGGCCAGCGAGGGGACCCAATTCCCCGACGCCGAAACGGCCTTCCAGCGCGACCCGATGAGCCTGGCGGCCGATGAGGACGACGAAGAGGAATTCGATTGGGCCGAGGACGATGAGGACGACGCCATCGATTGGGACGAATACGACCCTGCGTCGGAGGAGGATGACGGCGCCGTCTACGTGGAAGGCCTGGTGTATGACGATATGGGCAACAGCGTGTATGCCGGGGCCACCCCCATCCCGCTGAACCCCATCGATATGCCCACGGCCACCCCCCGGCCGGAGCTGACCTTCACCTACGGCCAGGTGGATATCCCCACCCTGGGGCTGAGCTTTGAGGCCCCCGCCGGGTGGACGGTGGATGCCTCCGCCGGCGACACCGTGGTGATCACCGATCCCACCACCTACGATAATTTCAACGCCAGCATGACCATCAGCATCACGCCCGTGGCCAGCACGTATAAGCTGAACGACGTGAAAACGTCGGTGCGGGACAAGCTGAAGGAAATCGGTCAGTACAATTACAGCGTGTGGACCACCACCAGCCTGAGCGAGCGCACGCTGCTGAAGAAGGACGGCTACTACGCCAATTACCGCGGCGAGTATTACGACGGCACCGTGGTGCGGGGCCGCGTGATGATCGCCCTGCTGGATGGCAACCGGATCATCACGCTGCATATGGCCGCCCCCGGCTGGTACAACGACAGCTACATGAAGGTGGTGGCCCATTTCCGGGAAACCGCCAAGATGCAATGACGCACAAAAAGCCAACAGCCGCAGCGCAGAAACTGCGGCTGTTTTTATGAGGGGAAAACGAATGAAGCGTTTGAAAAAGTGGATGGCCGCGGCGCTGCTGATGCTGCTTCTGCCGCTGCCGGCGGCCCAGGCCAAGGGGAATATCCCGGCGATCCTGAAATTCACCCAGCACATGGAAACCGATTTGCTGCGCCCCGGGGTGGCGGTCAAATGCGTGTATCCCCGCACGGCCAACAGCGACGTGGATCAGCAGATGCGCGCCTTGATCGACCAGATGGCGGCGAAGGGGAAGGAAAAGCTGCCCCAAAGCAGCGCCTATGTGGAGGTTGGCTCCTCGGTATACCGCTCCGGCAGCCGGTGGATGAGCTTTTTGACCGTGGCCCGGCTGGTGCGGGGCAAAAAACAGACCTATGTGGATTTCAACGCCCGGGTGTACGACATGAAATCGGGGCGGCAGGCGGCGCTGACCGATCTGTTTTCCGCCAAAAGCCCGGGGTGGGACGTGCTGGCCAAGGAGGTGCGCAGGCAGCTGACGGCCTATTTCGACGGCACGCAGCCGTCAGAAGGCAAGCTGGACCAGCTGTGCCAGCGGAAGGCGCTGGAGCAGGCGGCCTTTACCCTGCACCCCGGCAAGCTGATGCTGCACTACCGGGCGGACAGCCTGTACCCCGGCAAAAATACGCTGATGCACGTGAACGTGTATTACCCCGCGATCCGGGAGCACATGACCGACCGGGGCAGGAAAATGACCGACAACAGCAACTATAAGCTGCTGGCCCTGACCTTTGACGACGGGCCGGCCCGGGGCAGATCCATGAACGTGATGAATCATTTACGCCTGCAAGGGGCCGACGCCACCTTCTTCCTCATCGGCGCCAGCATGAAGGATAACGACGATGTGATCTGCCGGGAGCACGATGCCGGCTACACCGTGGCCAGCCACAATTACTACCACGTGTACGAGGACCTGACGGCGGAAAACGTGAAAAAATGGCGGAAGGATTTCGACCGGCGGCTCAACAGCATCATCGGGCAGAAGGCGACGATCATGCGGGCCCCCGGCGGCCGCGCCGCGATGTTTGCCCGGGCGGGTTGCGGCCTGCCCCTCATCCAGTGGAGCACCGCCACCCACGACGCCCCCAACGGCGACGCGACGGCGGGGGAAATCGCCAACCGGGCCCGGGGCGGGGCCAAGGATGGGGCGGTGATCCTGATGCACGATGCCAACGCCGTGACCGGCGGCTGCCTGGATTCCGTGCTGAACAGCCTGGAGCGCTGGGGCTTTCTGTGCGTCACGGTGGAGGAGCTTTTCTCCGTCTACGGCGTGCCTCTCAAGGCCAACGGCGTCTACGTCAGCTGCATTGAGCAGGCGAAGGCCCAGTAACAGGGTTCATCAGCGGCAGCCGGATTGCTTTTTGGCTTTGGTTTTGTTATAATAAATTGATCGCTCCTCTGTGATCGAATGCACATGAAATGGCATGGCCCGCCGCGTATTCGGCCGCCGCGCGAAGGAAAGGAATGGAATGATGAAGCACCATCGATTGTCGATCGCCCTTTGGGCGCTCCTGTTTACCTGCTTTGCCCTGGCCCACGCCGCGGCGGAGCAGCTCACCCTGCCCGCCTCCCTGACCCGCATTGAAAGCCAGGCGTTCGCCGGGGTACATGTGGATTCCATTCTGTTCCCGCCGGATATCGCCTATATCGCCGACGACGCGTTTGACGGCGCGTCCTTCATGGGCCGGGGGCTGCTGGGCTCCTATGCGCATCACTGGTGCGTCGACCATGGCTTCCCCTTCGAGGAGGATATCACCGGCAGCTCCCTCATCGATCTGGCGAAGGTGGCGGAGGGATTTGAATTTTCCGGGCTCACCGGCAGCGAAGCCAACCCGGAGGAACGAATGGCCCACAATATCTACGCCAACCCGAACCTGGCCGGCACGACGCAGAAATTCTGCATTTTCTCCATCGATTTCATGACCGAAAACGCCCCCACCGATACCTACTGGGCCCTGTGCAACTGGGAAATGGACGTTACGTCCTTTGCCAACGTTTTCAACGTGACGGACCCCGGCATGTGCTACGCCGGATTGCAGATGACCGACGACGGCCCCAAGGCGATCATCGCCTTCTGGGAGATCCACTATGAGGATGAATCGGGCAACGACGCCATTTTGAACGCCAAGCTGGTGTACCCGGAGGAGGACGCGGGCCGCTTCGACGGCGAGGGGGAGGGCACTCATTACCTGGCCCCCTACGATTGGCAGGCCAACCATTGGTACCGCATGCTGATCATGAGCTATGACGGGCAAAACGGCAATACCTGGGTGGATCAGTGGCTGCTGGATATGGAATCCGGGGTCTGGACGCTCTTTTGCACCTACGATACCTGCCTTCAAAATTCCTATTTCAAGGGCGAAATGAGCCAGTTCATGGAGAATTTCTGGAGCGACAGCTGCAACGAATTCAGGAGCTGCCGGTTCACCAACTACTGGGTGATGGAGGAAGATACCCGCGAATGGAAGCCGCTGACGGGGATCACCATGTCTACCGACACCTGGTGGGATAACAAGAAGGGGTATTACGCCTTCGGGTCGGATGGCACCTCCGTGTGGGGCGTTACCTGCGGCTACGGCCCCGACGTCGTGCAAACCACCCCCGGCCTGACCACCAGCAGCTACCACACGCTCCCCCAGGGGATCCAGCCTATCGAAAAAGATTAAGGGTGTCAACATTCCTTCGACATCCTGACCCGCTTTTCGCGTGAGAAAAGCGGGTTTTGATTTGTCATTTATTTTATCTATATTCAGAATCGCAACAAAAATCCCAACAACAACCGCTGTCATCCCGACCGAAATGGCGCGGAGGGATCCGGCGCGGCTCGTTCAGCCGGCTTTCAGATCCCTCGATTCCGCTTTGCGCTATGCTGGATGACGGAAGCGTTCCAATTGAACGTGGATCATTTTCCCAGAGCATCGTTTTGGCTTGTTTTTTACTCCCAGCGGAAGGAAATGCCGTCGGTCTGGGCGGGCAGGGCGTCAAAGGGGATCACGGCGGCAGGGGCTTTGTTCTCCAGATTGCCGATGGACGAGGTGAGCACCTGCACGGTGCCGTCCGCGGCCAGGGAAATGCCGGGGGAATAATCCCGGTACTGCTTGCTCAGCCCCCGGATATCCCAGGCGACGGCGTTCATTTCCTCATCCAGCGTCAGGGCGAACACGGTGTATACCCGCCGGGAATTGGCCACCGCCATGCCGTAGGCCGTCCAGCCGCTGCCGTCGGGGTGGGGGTAAATGCGCATGATGTGCTTGACCAGCGTGTTGTTGATCAGGGTGCGCCGGCGGTCGACCTGCCCGTTCTCGTCGTAATGCGCCAGGGTGACGCTGCTGTAATCGCCGCAGTTTTGATCCTCCACAGCGAAAAAGCCGCCCCGGCCGTCGCCGTGCACGTCGTAATACTGGGGCGTGTGGATGCGCCACAGCAGCTTTCCATCCCGCAGGGCCATGCGCGCGTAGGCGCCGTAATCCCCATCGTGGCCGGAAATCAGGAAGGTGTCCTGGCCCAGGTATTTCGCGTTCACCAACACGAGGTTTGCCGCCCCCGGCAGGTCGATGGTTTGCTGCAGCTTGCCCTCCGCGTCGTAAACGCGCACCGCGCCGCTGCCGCCGGGGCCGTTATCCACCGTCAGGATGTAGGGGCCGGCGATGCACAGCGTCGCCGTACCCAGGGGGATATCGACGGGATGCTCCAGGCCTTTTTCCGTCCAGTCGTACAGGGAGCAGCGGTATACCGGGATCTCCCTGGCCGTTTCTGTGCCGGTGGGCGCGGTGACCGCGCCGGTTTGATGCAGCACCAGGGTTTTGAAGGCGTCCTCCCGCGTTGCCACAAAACAGGCGCTTTCCAGGCTGGCGGTGACACCGCGGGGATAATAGGGCAGATCCCGCAGAACCTGCCCATCCCGGTACCAGGTGATGTGGTTGGGCAGGGTCATATTCAGGTCGTTTTCGACCCAGCTGCGCACGATGGTATCCCGCCGGTTTAAGGCGAGGAAGCTGTAGGGATCCCTATCGGCGGGCAGGGTGTAGCCGGCGTATTCCTGGGCGCAGGCGGGCAGGGCCAGCAGCAAAAAGGGCAGAAGCCAAAGCCATCGTTTCATCTTGCGTTCCTTTCCCGGATGGGGAGGGCATGCCGGGTGTTCAGCCGCCCAGGCCCTCCCACAGCCGCGTTTCCATTTCTTCAAACATTGTGTAGGATTTCTGTTCCGGCGCAAACGTTGCTTCCCACAGCGGCTCCTCCTGATCGCCCCACAGCCTCACGGTGATCCGGTCCAGCCGGGTGGTGGTGATGAACACCTGTTCATCCTCCTCCCACCGGGTGGTGGTTTCTTCCTGGGAAACCATGGTGCGCACGGGGATCAGATCGCTGCCCTGCCAGCGGAAGATGCGGGCCTCGAACAGCGCCCCGGCCATGCCGTTGCTGCCCCGGGAGTACACGTAGCCCCGCTCATCCAGGGCATAATTGATGATCGCGCTGCCATCCGGCCGGTTGGCCCGCACATATTCCCCGCCGTTCCAGACGAAGAACTCATAAAAGGCGTTGGACGCGCCCAGGATGGTCAGGATCACGATATCCTCGACGCCGTCGAAATTGACGTCCTGAAATTCGATCCAGGGCTCCTCCAGGGGGGATGCGAAGTACAGGCTTTGGCCGTTGGGCGCTTCGTAGCGGTGGATGTACCCCTCCTCCTGGGTGACGCCCACGATGTCCGCCCGGGCGGCGGGCAGCAACAAAAGCAGCGCGGTCATGATCAACAGGATTCGTTTCACGGTTCACGCCTCCTTTCCTGTGTTCCACTATTATAACTGCCGAGGAGGGCGTTTTGTTTCATCTTTTTGAAAAAAATCAGGGCGATGGAAGGAAACGCTTCTCCGGTCACGATTCGTCGCTCGTTTCCATTCCCGCCCGCAGCAGGCCGATGGCCCGCTTTTCCATCCGGGATACGTAGGAGCGGGATATGCCCAGCACGGCGGCCACCTCGTGTTGGGGGTGCATCGTGCCGTCCAGCAGGCCGTAGCGCATTTCGATCACGGTGCGCTCCTTCCGGGGCAATTGACGGATCAGCCGCCGGGCCTTTTCCAGGGAGATGCGCTTCACCACCTCATCCTCCACCTGGCCCGGCGCGGTGCCCAGGATATCCTGGAAGGAAATATCGTTGCCCTCCTTGTCCGTGCCCACCGGGTCGGACAGGGATACGTCCCCCCGGCGCTTTTTGGATGATCGCAGCAGCATCAGGATTTCATTTGCTATCCTCTCCCCAGGGCGTCATAGGCGTCTCCAGGTGCATATCCTCCTCGTTTTCGCTGTAATCCACGTCCAAATAGGGGGTCAAATCGTCGTTTTCGTCCTCTTCGGCGGGATTTTCCGTCCACTTACGCAACGTATCGGGATATTGGATTTCACCATCCCCTGCCCCGAAGAGCACCACATGGGCATTGACGCCATCCCAGATCACCCGGCGGATCACCGTTTTCAGCGCCGCCCGCTGCTGTTCAATGGACATGTCCTGGAGGCCCTCCTTGAACCCCGCCAGCAGATCGCTCAGCAGGTCAAATTCGCTGTCGGTCAGCTCGTGCTGGTTGAGCAGGCTTTCCAGCTCCTGGATGCGATGCTCGATGGCCTTGCTTTCCTGGCTTAGCGCCTCCAGCCGCTTTGCCACCAGTTCTTTGACGTCTCCGGCTTCCATGTTCGCCAGCGTATCCACCAGGCCGGCGATTTTTTTGTCCGTCTCGGCCTTCTCCTGCTGCAAAGTCGCTTTCTGCTGCTCGTATTCCGTGCGGTCGCCGGTGAAAAAGCTGCGGCTGCGGGAAAGCTGCTCCATGAATTCCCCCGCGTCCTCGTCCAGATGCTTGACCCTATCCACGATCATGGCGTCCAGGATGTTGCCGTTTACGTTTTTGTTGTTGCACAGCGCCTTCTGGCTGCGTTCCTTCAATTTGCAGACGTAGGTATATACGGGCTTGCCCTCCGGCGTTACG
>JAFUXH010000155.1 GCA_017470945.1 Clostridia bacterium
CGCCTCCAGCGGGATGCCGATGAGCCCCAGAAAGGCGGACCAGAAGATCCTGCCGTCCGGCAGGTGCAGGTACATGGAAAGAAACCCTTCCATGCCTGATTTGCTCGCGTCGTGCACGCCCCAGCCCAGCAGCATATCGCCCGCCAGTACCATCAGCGCGGCGACAATGCCCAGCCTCATCAAATGCCGGATGCGTTTCCAATCCAATGCTTCCATGTTCATTTCCCCCTCGTTATTGTACGCCGTAATGGATCCCCGGCTTGAAGGAAAGATAGATGGGCAATCCCGTCACGAAATTCAAAAATCCGCCCGCCGCGATCCAGCTATCTCCAAGCAGCAATCCCATGACACCGCCCGCTAACCCGGCAAAAACGGTCAGTCCGAAGCTCAAATCTTTTTGATACCCCAGAGCGATTTCCTTTTCATGGATCAGGTTCAAATACACCGTCATGCCCACGCCGACGATCACGGCAATCACGGTCAGCAGCAGAGGAAAACTGAATTGGCTGGAAAGAAAACGCCAGCTCGCGATCAGCTGCATGATCCACCCCGCGTCGCACAGCAGCCCCAGGATCAGGAACGGGATATTGGGCATCATGGCCGTATAGCGTTTCCCCGCCTTCCCTTTCTGTTCCAGGGCGCGGATGTGCTCATCGGTCTTTCCGCGGCGTTTTGCCAATACTTCTTGAATGCTCATAAGATCACCCCTTCACCAATAGCAGATCGTTAGTGTTTTCTAACTCATGATCAAAAAAATAAGGTTTTGCAGGATAATACCCTTTCATCGGATTCTTCCTTGACCGGGATTAGGTGTGAGCGCAAGGCTGAAAATTAGAGGTATCTAACACAAATATTATTATATTCCAAAATACACGGAAATCAAGAGAGAGAATAAGAAGATTTATATTCCTTCTTTTTCAGCAAAGGATGAACCCATTCTGATTTGTATCGTAGGCGTTTCCGTTGATTAACATTGACCCTTCCTGACCGAGGTGACGCTCTCCCGCATCGTGATCATCGCCATGATGACCTTCGACAATTATCCCTTCTCCATGCTCACCCAGCCCCAGCTGACCGCTCTGGAGGCCGATATGTTCAATATGGGCCAAGAGGCCGCCCCTCCATGCTCCCCATGACAGTTCATGAGCCGGGTCATACCGCTGTCAATGCAGATGCTTTCGCCGGCAATGAAGCTATTTATTCAAAAAAATACAGCTTTCACCGCCAAGACGCGTCTTCGGCCCAAACGAGCCCTGGCACCAAGCTCAAAACCACAGAACCCCCAAGCCTTTCTTCTTCTCTCATTCCAAAAATACAAGCGCCGCCCGGTTTTTCGGGCGGCGCTTTCTTTTGGCGTCAATAATCCGCTGCCAGATTATCGAACAAGGTGTATTCTCCCAGCCAGGCCAGCTTCACGGTGCCCAGGGGGCCGTTCCGCTGTTTGGCCACAATCACCTCGGCGATGTTATCCACCGGGGCGTCGGGGTTGTTGCGCTGGTAGTAGGCTTCCCGATGGAGGAACATGACCACGTCGGCGTCCTGCTCGATGGAGCCGGAATCCCTCAGGTCGCTCAGCATGGGGCGATAGCCCCCGGTGCCGCGCTTTTCATTGGCGCGGGACAGCTGGGCGCAGGCCACGAGCGGCACCTTCAATTCCTGGGCGATGGCTTTCAGCGCCCGGGAAATGCCGCTGACCTCCACTTGCCGGCTTTCCGCCCGGTCGTCGGAGCCCATGAGCTGCAAATAGTCCACCACGATCATATCCAGCCCGTGATCCATCATCAGCCGGCGGCAGCGGGAGCGCAATTGCCCCGGGGTCAGGCCGGAGGTGTCGTCGATGTAGATTTCGGACTGGGCCAGCGGGGCCAGGGTGCGGGCCAGCTTCATCCATTCCTCATCCTTGAGCAAGCCCTTGCGCACGGACTGCATGTTCACCCGGGCGTCGCCGCACAGGATGCGCATGGCGATCTGCTCCCGGGGCATTTCCAGGGAGAAGATGGCCACCTTGGCCCCTTTCCGGGCGGCGCGGGTGGCCACGTTGATGGCGAAGGAGGTTTTGCCCATGGAGGGACGGGCGCCCACCAGCACCAATTCGCCCCCGTGCAGACCGGTGAGCAGGTTATCCAGCCCCACGTACCCGGTGGTCACGCCGGACACGCCGCCCTTGAGCCGGGCGAACTCCTCCATCTGCTCGTAGGTGTGGGTGAGCACCTCCCGGATGTGCTGCAGGCTGTCGCCGCCGTCCCGGCGCATGACGATATCGAAGATCTTCTTTTCCGCCGCCGCCAGCACCTGGGGCAGCTCCTGCTCCTGGGCGTAGCTCATCTGGGAAATCTCCCCCGACGCGGTGATGAGCCGCCGCAGGGTGGATTTTTCCGACACGATGCGGATGTAGTCCTTCACGTTCACGGTGGTGGGCACGAACTGGGTCAGCTCGATCAGGTATTCGATGCCGCCCACCCCGGGCAGGGTGTTCCGGCGGTTCAGTTCCGCGTCCATGGTCACCAGATCGACGGCCATGTGGCCCAGGGCCAGGGCCTTTGCGGCGTCGAAGATCTCCCGGTGGGCCGGCACGTAAAAATCATCGGGCGTCAGCATTTCCACCGCGGCGGACACCGCGTTGCCGCTTTGCAGCATGGCGCCCAGCACCGAGCGTTCCGCTTCGGTGCTGTGGGGAGGAACGGGCGCGAATCCGGCGGAGGCAGGGGCGTCCATCAGCCCTCACCGCCGGTGACCCGCACCGTCATTTTCGCGCTGATCTCGGGATAGAGCTTCACGAACACTTCGGTTTCGCCCACCGTGCGGATGGGCTCGCTCAGGTCGATCTTGCGCTTGTCGATATCCACGCCGTGCTGGTTTTTCAGCGCCTCGGCGATTTCCGCGCCGGTGACGGAGCCGTACAGCCGCCCCTGAGCGCCGCACTTCGCCACCACGTGGATCACCTTGCCCCGCAGGGAGGAAGCCTTCTTTTCGGCCTCCAGGCGGCGCTCCGTCTCCCGCGCCCGGGCGGCGGCCTGCTTGCGCTCCACTTCCTTGGCGGCGCCGGGCGTGGCCTCCATGGCCAGCTTCTTGGGGAAGAGAAAATTGCGGGCGTAGCCGTCGCTGACGTTGACGATCTCCTGCTTCTTGCCGGTGCCCTTCACATCGGCCAGCAAAATCACTTTCATTGTATATCCTCCTTTGGTTCACGCGGCTTGCGCAGGCCGCGGAGATTGATCACCTGATCCAGGATGCCCAGCAGCGACAGGATGCGGGTCATCATCAGCAGCAGGGGGATGATCACGCGCCAGACGCGCTTGCGCCCCCGCAGGTGCTGCATGAAATTGAGCAGGGCCAGGCCCTGCAGGGTGAATATGGCGGTGGACCCGGCGTACAGGATCATGCCGGCCACGGCCAGCGCGGGCGTTTCCACGCTGCGCAGCACCAGCCCGGCGATCAGCGCCGCCCCCACCTGCCAGCCCACGCCCCGGGGGATGTGCCAGGCGCGCAGCGGCGGCATGCCCAGATCGGGGAAATCCACCACGCGCTTTCCATCCTCGCCCTCAGGGGCTTCCTCCGCAGGCGCGGCGGACAAAAACTGCCGCTTTTCCTGGGCCAGATAGCCAAAGCGCAGGGGCAGCAGCAGGCAGCCCACGCCGCTCAATATGCTCTGGCTGACGATCAGGCTGGGCACCAGCTCCTCCAGGGACTGGGAAATGAGGGCGCCGACGGAGAGCAGCATGTCCCGCCGCACCTCCTCCGGCAGGGAAAACGCATCGAAGCGAAGGGTGCCCGCCAGGGCCTGGCGCAGCTCCTCCGCCCGCTCCTGCGTCAATTGGATGATGC
>JAFUXH010000156.1 GCA_017470945.1 Clostridia bacterium
AGAACTTGGTCGCCACCTGGGGGAACAGGGCGTAGGAGAGCACGTCCTCCTCCTGCTGGCTGTACTGCTGGATTTCCTTGCGGTAGCCCTCCAATTCGGGGGCGATATCATCGGCCGGGCGATGGGTGATCACCTTTTCATCGCCGATGCACTTTTTGCGCACCTCTTCATTGACGGGGGCGGGCAGCCGGCCGTATTCGCCGCGCAGCAGGCCCTTGCTTTCCTTGGTGACCATTTTGTAGCGTTCGCCGCCCAGCACGTTCATCACGGCCTGGGTGCCCACGATCTGGCTGGTGGGGGTGACCAGGGGGGGATAGCCGAAATCCTTGCGCACCCGGGGCACTTCCTCCAGCACGGTGTAGTACTTATCCATGGCGTTGGCCTGCTTCAGCTGGCCGATCAGGTTGCTCAGCATGCCGCCGGGCACCTGATACTGCAGCGCCTTGGCGTTGACGGACAGCACCTTGTCCGGATCGCGCCAGCCATCCTTGGTCAGCCGCTCGGCCACAGTGCGGAAATGCTCGGCGATCTGGGCCAGCAATTCCTCATCCAGCCCGGTATCGTATTCGGTGCCCTTCAGCACGGCCACCATGGATTCGGTGGCGGGCTGGCTGGTGCCGCCGCCCAGGGGGGACAGGGCGGTATCCACCACGTCGACCCCCGCCTCGATGGCCTTGATCAGGGTCATGGCGCCGGTACCGGCGGTGTTGTGGGTGTGCAGCACGATGGGCAGCTTGGTGTTGGCCTTCAGCTTCTTGACCAGGGAATAGGCATCGAAGGGCAGCAGCAGGCCCGCCATATCCTTGATGCAGATCAGGTCCGCCCCCATGGATTCGATATCCTTGGCCAGCTTGACGAAGTATTCCTCCGTGTGCACGGGGGAGGTGGTATAGCTCATGGCCACCTCCGCCAAGCCGTTGTATTTCTTGGTGGCCTTTACAGCGGTTTCCATGTTGCGCAGGTCGTTCAGCGTGTCGAAGGTGCGGATGATGTCGATGCCGTTGTCGATGGATTTTTTCACGAAATAATCCACCACGTCGTCGGCATAGTGCTTGTAGCCCAGGATATTCTGGCCGCGCAGCAGCATCTGCAGCTTCGTGTGGGGCAGGGCCTTGCGCAGGATGCGCAGCCGCTCCCAGGGATCCTCATTCAGGAAGCGCAGGCAGCTGTCAAAGGTGGCGCCGCCCCAGCACTCCAGAGAAAAATACCCCACTTGATCCAGCTTTTCGCAGGCGGGCAGCATTTCATCCAGCCGCATCCGGGTGGCGGCCTGGGATTGATGCGCGTCCCGCAGGATGGTATCGGTGATTTGAACTTTCGGCATAATCATGTTCTCCTTCACATTCGTTGGGAAATATGATGGACGGAAACAACGTCGCAATCCGGCTTTTCCTTCAGGGGGAAGGCTTCACTATCGTCAGCCAAACATGCTGAGCAATACGCCCGCCGCGATCGCGCTGCCGATCACGCCGGCCACGTTGGGGCCCATGGCGTGCATCAGCAGGAAGTTGGCGGGGTTTTCCTTCTGGCCTACCACCTGGGACACGCGGGCGGCCATGGGCACGGCGGATACGCCGGCGGAGCCGATCAGCGGGTTGATCTTGCCGCCGGACAGCTTATTCATCAGCTTGGCCAGCAGCAGCCCGCCGGCGGTGCCGCAGCCGAAGGCCACCACGCCCAGCACCACGATTTCGATGGTCTGCAGGCGCAGGAAGGTCTGGGCCGTGGCGGTAGCGCCTACGGTGATCCCCAGGAAGATGGTGACGATGTTCATCAGCTCGTTCTGCACGGTCTTATTCAGGCGCTCCACCACGCCGCACTCGCGCATCAGGTTGCCCAGCATCAGGCAGCCCACCAGCGGGGTGGCGCTGGGCAGCAGCAGGGACACCAGGATGGTGACCACGATGGGGAACAGCACCTTTTCAGTGTGGGATACGGGCCGCAGCTGCTCCATTACGATGGCGCGTTCCTTCTTGGTGGTCAGGGCCTTCATGATGGGGGGCTGGATGACGGGTACCAGAGCCATGTAGCTGTAAGCCGCCACGGCGATGGGGCCCAGCAGATGGGGCGCCAGCTTGCCGGTGAGCCAGATGGCCGTCGGGCCGTCGGCGCCGCCGATGATGCCGATGGCGCCGGCTTCACTGGGCGTGAAGCCCAGCAGGGACGCGCCAACGAAGGTCAGGAAAATACCCAGCTGCGCGGCGGCGCCCAGCAGCAGCGTTTTGGGGTTGGCGATGAGGGGGCCGAAATCGGTGCCCGCGCCCACGCCGATGAAGATCAGGCAGGGGTAGATGCCCAGCTTCACGCCCAGGTACAGATAGTCCAGCAGGCCGGGGCTGATGGTTTGCCTGGCGGAGGCCAGGGCCACGCCCAGGGCGGAATACACGGTGCCATCGCTGATGAAGGCGGCGGAATCCTTGATGATGATGGGCACGGTTTGGGCCAGAACGGTAACGCCGTCCTCGGCGATCAATTGGCCCAGGGCGTTCAATTGCGCCCCCACGGAATAGGACGAGGTGATCTGGCCGATCACGTTGCCGTTGATCAGCACCGCCCCGGCGTTATTGACCGTGATCAGGCCCTGCTCCAGCAATTCGGGCAGGTTCAGCAGGTTGTTGGAATCTATCAGGATCGCCCCGCCGAACAGGCTCCAGTTGGCGTGGCCGCCGGCGAACAGCGCCTCGTGGTACACCTCGCTGCCCAGCAGGTTGGTCAGCAGCATGCCAAAGGCGATGGGCAAAAGCAGCAGAGGCTCAAATTTTTTAACGATAGCCAGATAAATCAGCAGGCAGGCGATGCCCACCATCACCAGCGCCAGCGGGTTGCTCAAAAACTGAGCGATCCCCGATTCCCGGGCCAGGGATGAGATCGTTTGCACTACGTCCACAGATTGCGTCTGCACGGAATCGACTCCTTTCAGAAATATTTATTCTATCCAGAATCCATTCAGCTCAGCACGCACAGCACGTCGCCGGAATTGACGGAAGCGCCCTTCGTTACGTTCACCTGGGCCACGGTGCCATCCTGGGGGCACATGATTTCGTTTTCCATCTTCATGGCTTCCAGGATCATCAACACCTGGCCCTTTTTCACGGCCTGGCCCTGCTGCACCTTCACATCCAGGATGGTGCCGGGCATGGGGGCGTTCACCTTCGCGCCGGCGGCCACGGGGGCCGGCGCGGCCTTCACGGGGGCGGCGGCTTTCGCCGGGGCGGGGGCGGCCTTGACCGGGGCGGCCTTCACGGGGGCGGCGCCTTCCGCGGCCACTTCTTCCACTTCTACTTCGTACGCGACACCGTTAACGGTAATATTGAATTTCCGCATGATCATTTCCTCCACTCAATGCGTCGTTTGATCCGGCTCACAGCCGGCTGAAAATCTGTTCTTCCCGGGCGGCGCGGGCACGGGCCGTGCCCTGGGGGCTTCGGCGGATGCGGCGCACCACGAAGCCGCTGCCGCTGCCCTCATCCGCCAGGATCAGGGCGATGGCGGCGGTGATGGCGGCCACCACGGCGCCGTCGTCCTCCGCCTGCGCTTCTTCCACCGCCGCTTCCCGTGTGACGGGGAGGGGGGCGGGGATTTCCTTGATCTCAGGGGCGGGCTTTTTTCTCTTGCGCCCGGTGATGCTGGTCATGGCATAAATGCAGGCGATCAGGATCACCAGCCCGAAAAACACCACCAGCATGCCGATGACCGTGGTGGACAGGCCCAGCGTTAATCGTTCCATATCCCATCCTCCCTTACAGCGGCAGATTGCCGTGCTTTTTGGGCAGGTTCACATCATGCTTGGTCGCCAGCAATTCCAGGGCGGCGATGATGTACTTCCGGGTCTCGGCGGGGTTGATCACGTCGTCCACGATGCCGGCCTTGGCGGCGTTCAGCGCGCCGCAGTCGGCGGCGTAGGCCGCTTCCAGCGCTTCCCGGCTTTCCCCGGCGTTCAGCTTTTCGCCGTCGAGGGTCTGCACGGCGGCTTCCTTGGTCAGGGGGGCGATCACCGCGCCGGGCCAGGCGTAGCTGACGTCGGCGATGGCCTTGCCGCCCATGGCCACGTAGGCCGCGCCCACGGCGTTGCCGATGATCACGGCGACCTTGGGGGCAGTGGCCTCGGCGTAGGCATACAACAGATCGGCGGCGCCCTTCAAATAACGGGCCTGCTGGCAGGCGTCGGGCACGGCGATGCCGTCGCTGTTCACCAGGGACACCACGGGGATCTGATAGCAATCGCACAGCCGCACGAACCGGGCGGCCTTCCGGCTGTCCTCGCCGCACAGGCGGCCGTTATCGACCCCGTGATCACTGGCCACCACGCCCACGGTGCGCCCGCCCAGGCGGATCAGCGCGGTGCGCACGGCGGTGCCGTAAGCGGCATTCAGTTCGATCACCCTGCCCTCGTCGGCCAGATCGGCGATCAGGGCGGCCACGTCGTCGGGGTCCTCGCTCACCAGCAGCCGGTTCAGGTCGTCGGCGTCCAATTCCAGCGGCGCGTCCTCCATGTTGCTGCCGGGCAGCAGGTCGATCAGGGCGGCCACCAGGGCGGCGGCATCCTCTTCGTTTTCCGCCGTCAGGGCCACGGCGCCCTGCCGGGCCATGGCTTCGGGGCCAAACAGCTGCTCCGCCGTGATCTGCCGGCCCTTTTCGCCGTTCATCACCAGGGCGGTGTGCAGGGCGATTTCACCCTTCTTGACCTGGATGGCGATATCGGCGATCTGGGTGATCAGGGCGGCGATGCCGTTGCAGGGGCCCATCACGCAGGCGATCAGCGGGCACACGCCGGACAGGCGGGCCATGGCGCTTAAAATTTCCGCGTAAGCGGGCAGGGCGGCGGGGCCCTCGCTGAGCTTCACGCCGGCGCTGTCCAGCATCGCCACCACCGGCGCGCCGGTCACCTGCGCCTTGCGCAGCACCTTCAGGATCTTTTCAGCCTGGGCCTTGCTCATGGCCCCGCCGTTGGCGGTAAAATCCTGAGCAAAGCAATACACGGCCTGGCCGTTGACCGTGCCGCAGCCGGCCACCACGTTGCCGTCTGCCTTCAGCGCGTCGATTTCCACGAAGCTGCCATCGTCGTACAATTTGCTCACCCGCTCCCGGGCGGTGCACTTGCCGTCGGCGTGCTGCTTGGCGATGCGCTCGGCGTCCCCGTGCAGGATGGCCGCTTTCTCCTTGGCCAGGGCCTGCAGCATTTCCGTTCTATCCATTCCTTTTTTCCCCCATTCTCCTTGTTTTTCCGGTGGTGAAGGTCTGGAATAATATCCATGAATGTTTCCAAAAAAGGAAACCTCATCTTAACCCAAATTCTTTTATTCTCCCTCCCTTCCCTATTTTCCTGCTATCAGCACAGCAAAAATTCCGTTTTTCCCGCCAATCCGATCAGAAACCGACAAAAGCAAAGAGCTTGAAAAAAACGAAGGCGCGTCTACGCGACGCGCCTGAGCATTGCACTTCCTATTTTCCCGCATGGAGCAAAGCCAAAGGTGAAGCGAACGCGAGGGGTCTCGCGGCAGGCTTGATCATCCACGCCGAATCCCGCCGCCCCATTCCGCCTCCTTCTCCATTTCGATCGGGATGAAAGCGGTTGTTGGCCTGCATTTTGTTGCATTTTTCCCTATTCAATGTGAAAACGCAACGATGAGAAACGATCCTTCCTCAAAACCAGTGCATCAGCCAGCGGAAGCCGTTAGCGGGCACCCGCACCGCGCCGGCGTCGCTCACTTCGCCGGTGATCAGATCCTCGTACTGCTTTTCGTCCCGCAGCCAAGCCGTCTGATCGGCGTCGGAGAAATTGAACAGCGCCAGCAGCTGCTCACCCTGATGATACCGCCCGATGCCCAGCAGTTGGTCGCTGCCGGTATCCAGCAGCCAGGTATCCGCCCCGGTGTCGAAAGCCGGGTGCCGGCCGCGCAGGGCCTCCATCCGCTGGATGGCGGAAAAGATCCGCCCCTCCGGCAAATCCTGGTTCACCCGCAGCGCCGCCTTATCCCAATCCAGGCTGCCCCGGTGCAGATAGCGGCTGTCCTCCCGCTTCAGGGGATCATCGCGATAGGCGTTGTCGTTTTCCTGGGCGATCTCGTCGCCGCTGTACAGCACCGGCACGCCGCTCAGGGTGAAGATAAAGGCGTGCAGCGTTTCATCCAGCCGCAAAGCCCGATCCAGCGCCTGCTGATCACCGGATTCCCGGGCGCTTTCGACGCCGCACAGGGACGCCGTGGTGCCGCACAGCCGGGCGTCGCCCAGGCGGGGATCATCGTTATACAATTCGCCCCGGGAAGGGCTGCCGGGCCATTTGCCGGTCAGATAATCGTTCAGGTACTTTTTGTGGGGCACCTCCTGCTGGCCGAACTGGGAGAGGAAGCCGTAATCCAGCCCCCAGCCAATGTCGTCGTGGCAACGCAGATAATTCAGGAAGGTGTGGGCCTTGGGCAGGGCAAACACCTGCTCCAGCTGGTAGGCCAGCAGCCGCGCGTCCCGGGTGGCCACGGTGTGCCAGATGGTGGCCATGGTGGTCACGTTGTAAAGCAGGTGACATTCCGGCTTTTCCAGGGTGCCGAAATAGGGGGCCACCTTGCTGGGCTCCATCACCACCTCGCCCAGCAGCAGCGTGCCGGGGCACACGATTTCGCACACCATGCGCATCATGCGCACCAGGGTGTGCACCTGCTTGAGGTTCCGGCAGCTGGTGCCCAGCGCCTTCCAGATGTAGGGCACCGCGTCCAGGCGAACGATATCCACCCCGTGATTGCACAGGTACAGCATGTTCTCCGTCATATCGTTGAATACGACGGGGTTGGCGTAATTCAGATCCCATTGGTAAGGATAGAAGGTGGTCATCACCACTTTTTTCGCCTCGTCGCACCAGGTGAAATTGCCCGGAGCGGTGGTGGGGAACACCTGGGGCACGGTTTGCTCGAAGGCGTTGGGGATGGTCCAGTCGTCATAGAAAAAATAGCGCTGCTGGTACTCCCTTTCCCCCGCCCGGGCACGCCGGGCCCACGCGTGATCCTCGCTGGTGTGGTTCATCACAAAATCCAGGCAGACGGCGATGCCCCGCTCATGGCAATCATCCGCCAGGGCCGCCAGATCGTCGATGGTGCCCAATTCCGGCTGCACCTTTCGGAAATCGCTGACGGCGTAGCCCCCGTCGCTGCGGCCCTTGGGGCTTTCCAGCAGCGGCATCAGGTGCAGGTAATTCACCCCGCAGTCGGCGATGTAATCCAGCTTTTCCCGCACCCCCCGCAGGGTGCCCCCAAAGGCGCTGACGTACATCAGCATCCCCACCAGGCCGTGGCCCTTGTACCAATCGGGGCGATCCTCCCGGTCGCGGTCGATCATTTTCAGCTTTTCGGGGCGATCCTCCCAAGCACGGTACAGCATATCCACAAAAGCGCCGTACGCCTTTTGATCGTTGTGGTACAATTCGCAGTACAGCCACTTCAATTCATCCTCGTGGCGGCGGAAACGGGAAAGAAATTCGCTGTTCCAAGCTGCGTTCATCACGCGTATCCTCCTGTCGTTCTTCCCGCGCGCTTCCCCGGCCCCATGCGTCGCGGCAAAGGAAATCGCCGTCGGGGTCATACCGGGAATGTTCTCACGGTGATCCTTTTGTTTTTCGATCGTTTAGCACGTTTTCGTTACATTTTCGTTTTTTATTTTAGCATGGTCGAAAACGCTTGTCAACGAAGGGCGAGCCGCACGCGATAACAAAAAGGGCCCCGGAAACCCGCGCAATGGCCGGGCGTCCGGGGCCGCGGAACGGCGAACATGCGATGTCACCGCCCCGCGATGGGAAGCGCGATAGGGATCAAGCCTTGCCTTCATCCTTTCCCAGTTCCTGGGTCTTTTCCTCCTCCGCGGGGGCGGGCTCGTCCTTGGGCTCGTCCGCGGCGGGGGGATTCATGGCGTCGGCGGCCTTTTGGGCCAGATCGTCCAGGGCAGTGCGAATCTTCGCCAGCTCCTCGCCGGAGAACTGCTGCAGATTGTTGACAAATTCATCCACCTGGGGCTTGGCGCTGTCGTTGATGGCCTGCTTGGCCTTATCCACCGCGTCCACCACGGCGGCCTTGGCCTGCTCGTAGATAGGCTCGCCCTTCTTGGACAGATCCTCGATAGCGTCCTGCGCCTTTTCCAGGCCGGTGGCGACGGCGCCCAGGCCTGCCTGCAGCACCTTTTTCAAATCGTTTCCAAACTGATCCATGTGTCTTGCCTCCTTTACAAGTTCCGTGAATATATCATGGCATATTTCGCCGGTTTTGTATCAGGAAATTGATTGAAAAGCGCGTTATGACCGCCCAAATGACGGTTTCCGGTTACAAATCATCCGTCAAAAAGCCCTCCTGCACGGGCAATTCCTCCTCCTCGGAGGCGCCCAGCATGCGCACGGCCTCGCCGGGGTCGATGGCCTCCACCTGGCGCAGTTTCCGCTCGATGGTGCGGGTTTTCCGGCTGGCGGATTCGATGGATTCCGCCGCGGCGTGCAGCTTTTTCTGGGTGGAATCCAGCAGCACGGAGAACTTGCCAAATTCCGTTTTAACGGCGCTGAGCAATTGCCACACCTCGCCCGTTCTTTGCTCGATGGCCAGGGTGCGGAAGCCCACCTGCAGGCTGGTCAGCAGGGCGTTGAGCGTGGTGGGCCCCGCCACCACGATACGCTGCTTTTCCTGCAGTTCCTCCGTCAGGCCCGGCGCCCGCAGCGCCTCGGCGTACAGCCCCTCGATGGGCAGGAACATGATGGCGAAATCGGTGGTATGGGGCGGCTCGATATACTTGCCGGCAATGCGCTTGGCCTCGATTTTCAGGGCGGTTTGCAGGGCGGAGGACGCGGCGGAGATCACCGCCGGGTCGCCGATATCGTAGGCGGCCAGCAAACGCTCGTAATCCTCAATGGGGAATTTGGAATCGATGGGCAGATACACCGTATGCTCGCCCTGGCCGGGCAGCTTGACGGCGAATTCCACCCGCTGGGCGGAGCCGGGCACCACGGCCACGTTTTCTTCATATTGACTGGGGGACAGCACCTGGCTCAGCAGCACGCCCAGCTGCATTTCGCCCCAAACCCCCCGGGTTTTCACGTTGGTGAGCACCTTTTTCAGGTCGCCCACGCCGCTGGCCAGGCTCTGCATTTCGCCCAGGCCCTTATACACCTGCTCCAGCCGCTCGTTGACCAGGGAAAAGCTTTCCCCCAGGCGCTTATCCAGCGTGGCGTGCAGCTTTTCATCCACCGTTTGCCGCATTTCCTCCAGCTTTTTGGCGTTCTCCTCCTGCATTTTGGAAACGCTCTGGCTCAGGGTGGCCCGCATATTTTCCATGCGGGTCTCGTTGGCGGTCAGCTTTTCATCCAGCGCGGCGCTGACCCGGTGCAGCCGCTGATCCTGGCTTTCGCCGAAGGCGTCCAGCCGGTCGGACAATTGGTTCAGCCGCAGGGCCTCATCCCGGCCGCGCTCCTCCATGGCCTGCATCAGGCGGGCCGCCTGGATCTCGCTCAAATTGGTATAATCGCCGCGGCCCAGCATGTCCCGGGCCGTTTCCTCCATTTGCCGGTTCAGGGCGTCGTGCCGCCGGGTTGCCCTGCGGTCGGCCCGCTTTTGCCGCTGGTAGATCGCCGTCAGGATGATCACCGCCGCCAGCGACAGGCAAAACGCCAGCAGGGCGAACAGCCCGGCGTTCCTGCCCAGCCATTCCTGCCATTCAGCCATGGGATTTTCCTTCCCGCCAGTGCCGGTAGCACAGCCCGATGTATCGGATTTCCGCCTGATTGTCGATGAGTACCTGCTCCCCGTGCTTGATCACGTTGCCCCGGCCGTCGATGCGGGTATTCATGGTCGCCTTGCAGCCGCACCAGCACAGGGAGCCGGGCACCTCCTGGATATCCTCCGCCAGACGCAGCAGCGCCGCGGAGCCGGGGAAAAACTGGCCCATGAAGTCGGTTTTCAGCCCATAGCAAAAAATTTCCAGGTCGTCGGCCATATCGGCCATTTCCTGCACCTGGGCCTCGGTGAGGAACTGGGCCTCATCCACGAACACATACTGAAAATCGGAATGGGCGTGCTGAACGGCCAGCCAGTTCAATTGCTCCCGGATGCTGTTGCCCTTTTCCAGCACGATTTCGGCCTCCGCCTGCAGCCCCACCCGGGAATACACGGTGTTCACCGAAACGCGGGTATCGACGGCGGGCTTCACCAGCGCCACCTTCAGGCCCAACTGCATATAGTTGTAGCGCTGCATCAGCAGC
Source organism: Clostridia bacterium (assembly GCA_017470945.1). Lineage (GTDB taxonomy): Bacteria > Bacillota > Clostridia > Christensenellales > Aristaeellaceae > RUG563. The sequence goes on from JAFUXH010000156.1 coordinate 10,223, forward strand.
ATGGCCGTTTTGCTGGAGCCCATGACCCCAAAGTAAAAATGCAGCATTGCGCGTCCTCACATGCGTTTGTCGATCACGGCAGGCGTTTCACAGGGGCCGCCTGCCCTCCATGGCCTTGGCCAGGGTCACTTCGTCGGCGTATTCCAAATCGCTGCCCACCGGCACGCCGTAGGAAATGCGGCTGACGGTAACGCCCAGGGGCTTGATGAGCCGGGCGATGTAGGCGGCGGTGGCCTCCCCCTCGATATCGGGGTTGGTGGCCAGGATCACCTCCTGCACCTCCTCGGTGCTGAGCCGCTGCAGCAGCTCCTTGATGTGGATATCCTCCGGCCCCACCCCGTCCATGGGCGACAAAGTGCCGCCCAGCACGTGATAAAGGCCCTTGAAATCCCGCATCCGCTCCATAGCGGCCACGTCCCGGGCGTCGCGCACCACGCAGATCTGGCCGTTGCTGCGCTCCTCATTCCTGCAGATGGGGCAGTATTCCTCCTGGGAATAATTGCCGCACCGGGCGCAGAAGCGCAGCGCCTTGCGCCCCTGCCACAGGGCGGCCGCCAGGTCCTTCACCTGATCCAGGGGCATGGCGGCGATATGATAAGCCAGGCGTTGGGCGCTTTTTTGCCCAATGCCCGGCAGCCGGGACAGCTGCAGCGCCATCCTGGCGATGGGATCAATATTTTCCGTCATATCAGAACATGCCGCCCATTCCGGCGGGGGCCAGCTTGCCCATAGTGTCCTCCCGGTTCTTTTCCCCTTCGCGCAGCGCCTCGTTGACGGCAGCCAGGATCATATCCTGCAGCATTTCGACGTCGTCGGGGTCCACCGCCTCGGGCTTGATGGTCAATTCCAGCACTTCCCGTTTGCCGGATACTTTGCACGTCACCATGCCGCCGCCGGCGCTGGCTTCGTACACCTTTTCGTCCAATTCCTCCTGGGCCTTGGTCATCTGCTCCTGCATTTTCTGGGCCTGCCGCATCAATTGCTGAATGTTGGGGCCGCCGCCGAAACCGGCGAATTGATTCCGCGCCATAGTGGATTCATCCTCCTTATTCTGAAAAAGGGCCGCGCCTTTTCGCGATCCCCTGCATTATATCACGGGCAAACGCCCTCTGTAAAGCGATTCCGGCATTTCATCCACCGGGAAATTCATATGAATTCGCACGATATGGTTGACTTTTTGCGCCTGATTTCGTTATAATGAAAAAAACAGAAATTGGAAATGGAGGAAGCCCTTATGTCAACGCGTAAACGCCTTGCGGTGCTGCTTCTAACGCTGTGCATGCTGCTGGAATTGGCGCCGTCCGCCCTGGCCGCCACCGCCCCATCCACCTACTCCACCAAGCCCAAATCCTCCGTATGGAATACCTACAAGGCCAGCCTGCATTATTATTATCAGCAGCTGAGCAAGGATGAGAAGCGGGCCTTCTCCGCCAAGTACGACGCCCTGGCCCTGGGCAAGCCGGAGCTGTGGAGCATCTACAATTTCGGCCTGACCTATTCCCAGCGGATGCGGGTGGAATACGCCGTTATGTACGACTGCCCCGAATTGATGTTCGCCGATTATCAGTATTCCAGCTTCACCTCGAGTGAGGAGATCATGAAGCAGTATCAGCTCATCAAGGAATACCTGCCCCAGACCATCAAAGCCCTCAAAAAGATCCAGAAGCGCGGCGATTACGCCGGCGGCGCCTTCAACCATCAGTACGCCTTTGACCGGTATGTGGTGCAGCACTGCAAATACCTGCTGGACGATAAAACCTACAACGGCACCCGGGTGCCCTACAAGGGCCGCCGGGCCGCCTATTCGGTGTTCGTCAACAACGTGGCGGTGTGCGAGGGCTACGCCCGGGGTGCGCAATTGGCCCTGCGGTACTTCGGCATCCCCTGCCTGTATGTGTACGGGGACGCCAACGGCAGCCACGCCTGGAACCTGGTGCGATTGGGAGGCGAATGGTATCACTACGACGCCACCTGGAACGACGCCGATAATTCCAAACTTATCACCGATTACCTGCCCTACTTCAACCTGCCCGACCGGATCATGAACAACAGCCATACCCTGAACAGGGAAGCCAGCACGAAGTACAGCTTCACCCTGCCCAAGTGCACATCCAACAAATACGAGTACTACAAAAAGCAGGGCCAGTATATCGGCAGCGACTGGAAAAAGAAGATTCCCTCCCTGCTCAGCAGCGCCAAGCGGCACGGCAACAACACGCTCGGCATCCGCATGACCAACGAAACCACCTACAAAGCCGCCCTGAACGCCTTAAAGAAAAACCAGCTCAAAGTTCCGTTTGCGTGCAACTATTGGTATAACAACGACGCGTATTTCTTCTTCTTCTCCTGGTAACGCCGCGAAGGAGGGCTGCCCATGCAGCGCCGCATGACGACGGCCGGTCCCCTGCACGATGATCGGGGGCGGCTAACTGAAGCAGGCTACGCCACCGAACTGATCAAAACCTACGACCGCCGCCGCGTGCACGCCCCCGCCTGGCGCATCAAGGAATGGGATTACTATTGCGTCACCTCTGACCGCTACGCCCTGGCCCTGACCATCGCCGACAACGGCTACCTGTATATGGACAGCGTGTCCCTGCTGGATTTTGACGCAAACAGCCAGGCCACCCAATCCTTCCTGCGGCCGCCGCTGGGCCGCCGCGCGCTGCCTGCCTCCAGCCGGCAGGGCGACGTGCGGGCCGCCGGCAAGGGCTACGAGATCGCCTTTGAGAACGACGGCGCGCGCCGCCGGCTGGTGGGCCATATCGACGCCTTTCCCAACGGGCGGGGCCGGCCCCTTTTGTTCGACGTGAC
>JAFUXH010000157.1 GCA_017470945.1 Clostridia bacterium
ATCATCACGGATTTTGTCAAGACCAGGTTTCCGGACAGCGAACTCACGTTTTTTGAGGATCGGGATAAATCGGGCTATACCTTTGAACAGCGGCCGGGGTACCAGGAGATGCGGCAGCAGCTGATGGCGCACCGGCTGGATATCCTGGTGGTCAAGGATTTTTCCCGCTTCTCCCGCCGAAACAGCCGAGGGCTGGTGGAGCTGGAGGATTTGCGGGACGCTGGCATCCGCATCATTTCGATTGGCGATGGCGTGGACTATCCCAACGACAATGACTGGCTGAAAATCCAATTTCAGTTTCTGATCAATGAAATGCCGGTCACCGATACTTCCAAGAAGGTGCGGGCGGTGGTCAAGCGCCGCCAGGAGGACGGCAAATGGATCTGCGCCGCGCCTTACGGCTATATCGTCAACGCTCGGCAGGAATTTGAGATTGTCCCCACGGAAGCGGAGATCGTGCGCAAAATCTTTCAGTTGTACATCGAAGGCTGGGGCTATAAGCGCATTGCCAATTACCTGACTGACGCGCACATTCCCACGCCCCGGATGGAGGAACGCACGCGGGCGGAAGCCCAGGGGAAGGATTACCATCGGGAGGTGAAGCCGGTCTGGGCCATCGTAACGGTGCAGGGCATCCTGCAAAACGATTTCTATATCGGCACCCTGCGGCAGGGCAAGTATTTCCGCAAAAAGATCAACGGCAAGGATGTGCGGCGGGATGTTGACGAGCATATCGTGATCGAGAATCACCACCAGCCCATTATCGATTACCGCACCTTTGCCACCGCCCGGGCGCTGCTGGAAAAGCGAACGACCAGCGATTACCGCGGCATCAAGAAATATGAAAACAACTATACAGGATTCTTGAAATGTGGGGACTGCGGTTCGCCCATGTTCACCATGAGCAAGCCGGGCAGCCAGGATGCCTATCGCTGCGGCCTGTATCACCGGCGGGGATTGAAGGGCTGCACCAGCCATTTTGTCAAAACGGCCACCCTGGATCAGGTGCTGAAAACCTATCTTCGCATGGTGCGGGATAATTCCCAGGCCATGCTGGACAGGCTCAACGCCGATATTCAGAAGCAGGATGACGATTTACAGGAAACGGCGGTCAGCGTCACCCATTTGCAGGAAGCGCTGGAAAATTTGCAGGAGGAGCTGAAAGCCACCAAGCGCCAGCGGGTGCGGGATCTGATGAAGCACCCGGAGCAGGAAGCGCTGCTGGAGGAAACCTACGACGAAATGGAAACCGATCTGGTGAACCGGATTGCAGGCTTGCAGGCCCAAATCACCCTGACGGAGGACAAGCGCAACTTGATCATCCGGGTAAACCGCAAAGCAAAAACGGCCATGGAGGTCTTTGACGACATCCTGAACAAGGATCACCTGGATTCCAGAGACCTGAACCTGATCATCGATCAGATCATTGTTTATGAAGATCATATCGACGTAAAGCTCAAGGCCGATATTGATATGCTGCTCAAAACCGGCGAATTGCCAAGCGGCCAGGAGGAGGACGTCGTAAATTTTAACCGGGGCACGGAAGGCCAGGTCATTATTGTTCAGCGGGCGATTCACCAGCGGGACAAAGCTTTCCGTGTCAATACCATCAGCGAGGGTGACCCGCTGGAAATTTACACCGATCGGGATGGAGAAGTGATTTTAAAGAAGTATTCGCCCATCGGGGAGATGTCGTCCTTTGCCAAGGATTACACGGAATCGCTGTTCCGTTCCCTGGGGCATATCGCCTGCATCGTGGATCGGGATCAGGTGGTGGCGGCCAGCGGGGTGAGCAAAAAGGAATTGTGGGATAAGCCCATCAGCCCTGACCTGGAAAGCGCCATTCAGGCCCGGCAGACCGTGACCGGCAGCCGCACGGGCGGGGGCAAGATCGTGCCCGTGACCAACGAGGAGGACGTATCCGGCTACACGGCCCAGGTGGTGTCGCCCATCATCGCGGATGGGGAGGCCATCGGCGCGGTGCTGCTGTTGTCCCGGGAGCAGGGGGCAAGGATGGGGGATACCGAAGTGAAGGTGGCGGAAACGGCGGCCGGCATCGTGGGCCGGCAGATGGAACAGTAAACAGCATGCATCATGAAGCGGCCCGGAAGTCGAAAATGCTTCCGGGCCGTTTCATCGCGTCGGCCAGACCGACGCTTCCGGGGAAAGTGAAGGATCGTTTTTTCATATGGAACGCGTGGAAGGATCGCCGCAGAATACCGGGCGGCAAACACTGCTGTCCAGGCAGAAAGAAAGCGGGAGGCACGTCAGGAATTACAGGAAGGCTTCCTTCAGCGCCTGGACGCGGCGGACGATGGAGCGCTCAAACGCTTCGTCCGACAGGGCGGGATCCCGGGTGGATCGCCAGAGAGCGCAGGGCAATCGATCGCACGACGCGCAGGAAGTGAACCGGTGCTTTTGCACGGCGCAGGCGTAGAGGGGACAGGCTTTTCCCTCCGGCGCGTGGAACACCCGGCCGCAGGCGGCGTTGCACCCCGCGCAGATCGAACCGTGCAGCGGGCACGCGGCGCAATCGGCCCCGCAGCAGGAGAGGCCCGCGATCTCCCGCTGTTTTTTCTTGGAAAAACCGGCCAGCACCAGGGCGTAGGATCGGTCCAGCAACGCCCGCAGCACTGCGTCGGGCACTTGGCCGTCGGGCCGGATGGAATTCCAGCACTGCTTGTTGCTGTAATAGCCGGGAATGATATCGGCGTACTGCCGGCGGTAGAATTCGCCCCGGTCGGGCTCCAGCTTCAGGTTGATGTAATAGGGCTGGTCGTTTTGATCCAGCAGCACGGCAGCGAACATTTTCCCGCCCACGTGGTAGCGGATCCAGTTCCAATCGGGCTGCAGATCCTTGGTGACGCCGCGCTTGGCCAGCAGGAATTCGTCGATCCAGGGGTAGCGCATGGGCAAACCTCCTCTTTCCTTCGTATCACAGGGGCGCGACGGGCAGCCGGATCACGGTGCGCCATTTTTCGGGCGGCACTTTTCGGGCGTCGGACAGGTAAATTTCGTGGTGTCGGCGCGCAGAGCTTAAATCAACGCGGTACCCCATGGCCTGGGCGTATTGACGCATGGATTCAATGGACGCGCCTTCCGTGTCGAAGGGGCCCACGTGCAGCATTTGCACGCACTGGCCTTCCGCCGCGAAGAAAAGCTCCGCCAGGCCGCCGTCGATCTTTTTCTTTTCCGCCGCCCGCTCCACGGCCCAGCGGAATTCCGCCTCGGTGACGAAATCCGGCAGGCGGATCATGGCGATCCACTGAAAGGCCGCTTTGTCGGTCAAATCGACGGCTTCTTCGTTTTCCTGCCACCACAACCCTTCCAGGGGCGGCACCACGAAGTCGAAGTAACCATCCATGGCATGGTCGCCGCGCTTGCTCATTTTGACGGTGAAGGCCACGGCGTACAGCACGCTGACGGCCCGTTGGAAGGCGCCGCCCGCCCGGTTGGGGTCGCCCCGGCCCCGCACGGCCACGTAGCGCATGGGCGGCACGGTAACGATCTCGGGTTTCCGGGGCGGCAGGTAAAATTCCTTCCATTCTTTTTTGAAATCAAACGCCATAGGGTCATCCACCCCCTTCTCAGGATGCCCTTATCGTAGCAGATGAAACAGGACAGGTGCATGTCATGATTGATGCGCGGCGGCGATTTTTTCGCCGATTTTTATTAATTCCTGCCGCAGCGCCCGGGGCTCCAGCAATTCCGCCTCGCCCTGGAACGACAGCAGCCACGACATGATGCTGTCCCGATCGGTAAAGCCGTGGGTGAAAAGGCAGGAGCCGTCGCTTTGCACGGTAAAGGAGGCATCGCCGTATTCCTCGATCAGCCGCCATTTGTACGCGCCGGATACCCGGGCGGTAACGCGATAATGTTCCGGAAACACCCGTTCGTTGGATAAATCGGGCATATCGACGGGCCGCGGCGTATAGGGGCCGGCCACGGCCAGGGCGGTCATGCGGTTCAGCTTGAACAGCCGCATGGCTGCCCGCTGCGCGCACCAGCCCCACACATACCAGCTGCTCCACTGAAAAATCAGGAAATAGGGCTCGATTTCCCGGTCGCTTTCCCCGGTGGGGGAGGCATAGTGAAAGCGCACGCGCCGACGGGCGTCGATGGCCCCGTGAATGATTTCGATTTTCTCCGCCAAGCTGGCCTTGTACCAGGACGCCAGGTCGATCAGGATATGATTGTCCCCCGGCAGCATGTGAGAAGCCCCCGCCTGCATTTTTTCCATCAGCTGGGCGTAGCGGCGGGTGCCGCTGACGCTGTCCAGGCTGCGAAGGCCGGCCAGGATGGCCTGCATATCGCCGCTGGTCAGCAGGGCCCGATCGATCCGGTAGCCCGCCATGATGGAAATGCCTCCGTTTTTCCCCTGGCTGGTGCGAAGGGGGATGCCGGCCTGGCACAGGGTGTCGATATCCCGGCTGATGGTGCGGCGGGACACCTCGAAGGTGCGGGCCAATTCCGGGGCGGTGACCTGATCCTTTTGCAGCAGGATCGACAAAATGCCGATCAAACGGTCGATTTTCATGGGAACGCTCCAATCGCGGCAGATTTGTGCCGTGATTATAGCACAGACGGGGAAAACCGGCAATCGGAAAGGGGGAGAAAAGTCCCGCAGTGGAAATCGGGGCTATTGATTCTTTACACTGCCGGGGAATTATGTTATAATTTTACAAGATTCTTTTGAAGGGGATGGATTTTGATGGAAAACGCTGTTCAGGAAAAGCGCAAGGTCGTTTTTTCGGGCATTCAGCCCTCTGGCAATATTACGCTGGGCAATTACATCGGCGCGCTGCGCAATTTTTCTTTGTTTGACGACGCGGACTGCCTGTATTGCATGGCCGACCTGCACACCCTCACCGTGCGGCAGAACCCGGCGGAATTGCGCAAGCGCACGGCGTCCCTGGCGGCCATTTACGTGGCCTGCGGCCTGGACCCTGAAAAAAATATCATCTATTGCCAAAGCCATGTGCCGGCTCACGCCGAATTGGCCTGGATCCTGAATTGCTACACCTACATGGGCGAATTGAACCGCATGACTCAATTCAAGGATAAAAGCCAGAAGCATGCCGATAATATCAACGCCGGGCTGTTTGCATACCCGGTACTGATGGCCAGCGACATCCTGCTGTATCAAACCAATCTGGTGCCGGTGGGCGGCGATCAGAAGCAGCACGTGGAAATCTGCCGGGATATCGCCCAGCGGTTCAATGGGATATACGGCGACGTGTTCACTATCCCGGAGCCCTACATTCCCAAAGCCACGGCCAGGATCATGAGCCTAGCGGAGCCCACGAAGAAAATGAGCAAATCCGACCCGGAGGATACCTTCATCGCCGTTCTGGATAAGCCCGACGATATCCGCCGGAAGCTGAAGCGCGCCGTTACCGACAGCGACGGGGACATCCGCTTCGACCCGGAAAGCAAGCCCGGCGTCAGCAACCTGCTCACCATCCTGAGCGTGCTGCGCAAGGAGGATATGGATCAGACGGTGCAATCCCTGCAGGGGCTGGGCTATGGCGCGCTGAAGGAAGCGGTGACCGAGGCGGTGATCGCCGAATTGACGCCCATTCAGGAAAAATACAACGCCATCATCGCCGACAAGGAAGGGCTGAATAGCATGCTGAAGCGCAACGCCGAGCGGGCCCAGTATCTGGCCGGCCGCACGCTGCGGAAGGTGTACAAAAAGGTAGGCCTGTATCAGCTGTGAGGGAAAGCGGCATGAAATATCGCGTGTGGCACACGGAAGGGCAGCCCAGGGCCATCGTGCAGATCGTGCACGGGATGGCGGAGTATATCGACCGATATGATCGGCCTGCCAGGGCGTTGAATGAGGCAGGCTATTTGGTGGTGGGCCGCAATCATCGGGGCCACGGCCCGGAAGCGGACACGCTGGGCTATTTTGCCGAAGAAAATGGCTGGGGCCTTTTGATCGAGGATGCCCATGCTGTGAGCGTCGACATCAAAAAGCAATACCCGGGCGTACCTTTCTTCCTGCTGGGCCATTCCATGGGCAGCTTTGTGGCCCGGGAATATGTCCTGCGCTACGCCGATGAATTGGATGGCTTGATTCTGTCCGGCACTGGTTTTTATCCCAAGCCGCTGTGCGCCGCGGGCAGGCTGATGGCCAAGCTGTCGCCGAAAAAGAAGCCGGCGAAGCTGGTGGACAAGATCGCCTTCTCGGGCAACAACAAGCCCTTCGCCCCGGGCCGCACCGGCTTTGAATGGCTGAGCCGGGACGAAAAAGAGGTGGATAAGTACGTGGCCGATCCCCTGTGCGGCTTTTGCTTTACCGGCTCCGCCTTTGCCGATTTCTTCGGCGGCTTGATGGCCCTGACGGACGAAAGCCGCCTGGCCGCCATGCCCAAGGATTTGCCTGTGTACTTCATGTCCGGCGAAAATGACCCGGTGGGGCAGATGGGCGAAGGGGTTCAAAAGGTAGCGGCGCAGTTCCAAAAGGCGGGTATGCGGGACGTGACCGTGAAGCTGTATCGGGATGCCCGGCATGAGCTGTTCAACGAGCTCAACCGGGACGAGGTGACGGCTGATTTGATCACCTGGCTGGATGAAAAAAACAAATAATAAAGGAAAACAAGGATGCTGGGAAAACCGGAGAATGGCTGGGCGCTGTTCCAACTGGGCAGCGAGGAAACGGCCTATGATTTGAGCTACCTGACCGACGTGGCCCTGGATTGGCTTTCCCAAGCCATTCACGGGCTGAAGACGATGGATGTGTTTTCCGTGCACGGCTATTGCGAGCCGGGACGGATGGTGTGCACCGTCAGCTTCTGGTGCTGCTATGTGATCTTTGAGGAGGATGACCGCGCCCCCGCCTGCCATGACGTGCGCCAAATCCACGTGAGCATGCTGGATTTTTGCCGGGCCCTGCACAGGGATATTTCGGAAAACCTGGATGCCTGGGTGAATTGGAACGGCGACGTGGAGGAGGATGAAGCCGCCGCCGGCAAACGGCGGAGCGAAATCCAGCAGAAACTGGATGAATTGAAACAATGGATCAACGAAACAGCGGAGGATTTTGGAGAGGGCTGCTGTTTCATCTGATGACAGAAAGACGACGAGGTGATTTTTGATGCTGCCTTATTCCGGCGATATTACCCAGGTACACGGCATCCGCGTGGGGCAGACCCAGAGCGAATCTGGCAAAACGGGCGTGACGGTGGTGCTGTGCCGGAAGGAGGGGGCCGTGGGCGGCGTATCCGTCCGCGGGGCGGCCCCGGGTACCCGGGAAACCGATTTGCTGCGCCCCGGCAACCTGGTGGAGCGGGTGAACGCCGTGGTGCTTTCCGGCGGCAGCGCCTTTGGCCTGGACGCGGCGGGCGGCGTGATGCGCTATCTGGAGCAGATGGACTGCGGCATGGATATGGGCGTGGCCCGGGTGCCCATCGTGCCCGCGGCGGTGCTGTATGATTTGAACGTGGGGGATCCTCACATCCGCCCCGATGCGGCCATGGGCCGGTCGGCCTGCATGGCGGCCAATAAGGCGCTGCAGCAGGGCCGCTTTGGCGCGGGGGCCGGGGCCACCGTGGGCAAATTGGTGCCCGGCGCCGTGCCCCAGGAAAGCGGTGTGGGCTCCGCCTCCATCACCCTGCCCGAGGGCGTGACGGTGGGGGCTTTGGTGGCGGTGAACGCCGTGGGCGACGTATATCACCCCGAAACGGGGGAGGTGCTGGGTTGCGCCCATATGCCCGATGGCACGCCTGTGCTGGCGGAGGGGCTTTTGTACGGCCACGCCCCCGCCCCGCAGCAGATCCGCATTCCCGCCCCCGGCAGCAACACCACCATCGGCGTGGTGGCGGTGGATTGCAAATTGACCAAGGAACAGGCCAATCGCCTGGCGGATGTGAGCCACGACGGCCTGGCCCGCACCGTGCGCCCGGTGCATACCCAGATGGATGGGGACACCCTGTTTGCCGTGGCCACGGGCCGCAGCGAAACCGAAGTGAACTTTGTGAAGCTGTGCGCCGCGGCGGCGGAGGTAACGGCCCGGGCCATCGCCAACGCCCTGTATTTCGCAAAGCTATGATCGCGGGCGTGGGGCTGGATGTGTGCGATATCGCGCGGATGGAGCGCCTGCTGCAGGACGGCAGGTTCCTTTCGCGCTTTTTTAGCGCCGAGGAGCAAAGCTATGTTTCCGCCAAGGGCGTATCATCCGCCCAGACGGCGGCGGGCATTTACGCCGCCAAGGAGGCGCTGACGAAGGCGCTGGGCCGTGGCATCGTCAGCGGCCAATTGGCTGATATCTGCGTGCTGCACGATGAGTATGGCGCGCCGTATTACGAGCTGCGGGGGACCTACGCCGCCCTGGCGGCCCAGCGGGGCGTTCGCCGGGTGCATCTTTCCATCAGCCACGATGGCGGCGTGGCGGCGGCCGTCGCCATAGCGGAAGGGGAGGATTGAATGACGAAAGAAAATGCGTATTTTTATCAGGCGCTGACCCCCGACGATATGCGCCGGACGGAGCAAATGGCCTTTGACCGGGGCGTGCCTTCCCTGCTGCTGATGGAGCACGCCGCCATCGCCGTGGTGGATGCGCTGCAGCAGGCCCTGGGCGGCAGCTGCCAGAACAAAACGGCGCTTTTTTTGTGCGGCACAGGCAACAACGGCGGCGACGGCCTGGCCGCCGCCAGGCTGTTCCGGGGGCGGGGCGGCATCCCCGTGGTGTGGCTGTCCGGCAGTCCCAAAACCCCCGACGCGAACACCAACCTGCAATGGCTGCGGCAATTGGCGGGGGTGGAGATCCTGCGGCTGGACGAGCTGCCGGAGGATGAATTGCCCTTTGATGATGAAAACCGGCCCCGGGAATTTTTCGACGCTTACGTGGATGCGTTGCTGGGCACCGGGCTGCGGGGCGCGCCGGAAGGGCTGACCCAAAGGATGCTGCTGGCGCCGGACCGGGACCGTGATCCGGCCGCGGTGCGGCTGGCGGTGGATATCCCCAGCGGGATCGACGGGGCGACGGGCGCCGTGCCGGGGGCCTGCTTCCGGGCGGATGTGACCGTCACCTTCCATGCCCCCAAGCTCGGCCTGTACCTGACTGGACGGCGGGACGCGGTGGGCCGGATCGTGGTGGCGGATATCGGGCTGGACGATCTGGCCTACGATCCCGCGCCGTGGCGGGCGCAGCCGCTGCAGGTGTGGTGCCGGGTGTCCGCGCCCAGGCTGTTCAAAACCAGCCGGCCCATCAACGCCCATAAGGGCGATTGCGGGCGCATCCTGATCTATGCCGGCAGCATGGGCATGGCCGGGGCCGCCGCCATGTGCGCCAAGGCCGCCGTCACCGCCGGGGCGGGGCTGACCACCGTGGCCTGCCCCCAGGATGTGATGCCCATTTTGCAAACGCTGACGCCCAACGCTATGTGCGCCGATATCACGCGGGCGGTGGAGCAGCCCTCCGCCTACGACGTGCTGGCCCTGGGCTGCGGCCTGAGCCAAAGCGAGGAGATCTGGCAGAACATCCTGCGATTGTGGGATCCGGCAAAGCCCTCCGTCTGGGATGCCGATGCCCTGAACCTGCTTTCCTTGCACCCCATGAGCCTGGGGAAAAACGCCGTCATTACCCCCCATCCCGGGGAAGCGGCCCGGCTGCTGGGGTGGCGGATCGAGGAGGCGACGCGGGATAAGCTGCTCACCGCCCGGGCCCTGGCGGAAAAATACGGCTGCACCGCCGTGCTGAAGGGCGACGTGACGGTGATTTGCGTGATGAGCGGGCAAACGCCCTATTACTGGCTGAATGTCACCGGCAGCCCCGCCCTGGCCAAGGGCGGCAGCGGCGATGCCCTGACGGGCATCCTGGCGGTGTGCGTTCACGACGCCCTGCCCCTGGGCAGCGAATGGGATTTGGCCAAAAGCGCCGCCCGGGCCTGCCTGTGGCACGGCCTGGCCGCCATTGCGGGGGCGGAGCGGTACGGCGAGCGGGAATTGACCACCGCCCAGCTGATCGACTGCCTGCACGCGGCGGAAACGCGCCGGGATGATGGGTGAGCGGGGCACCGTCCTTCCCACGCCCCGGACCGTTTGATCACCCTCGGTTATAGTTTGAAACTATCATTCAGTATATTTTTTACCTAATTGACAATAAGCTTGGGATGCCTTATAATGCATCCATCAAGAGGCGGTACGCCGGGAAGGGAGGCCCTGACATGGAAAAGCGCATGATGCGAATGTATGCCGTTTCCGCGGGCCTTTCCCTGCGCTGTTTGTGATGCGCCGCTTGACATTCGCTGTGGTTCGTTAAGCCGCCCGCATCCCTGCGCGGCGGTTTTTTCATCGGAAACGATGCGGGGCAGACGTGCCCTGGGGCCTACGGCGGAAAATCCGAAAGGAATGCATGCATTTGTCAGAATCACGTCCCCTCATTGAAGTCAAGAATCTTCGCAAGGTCTATCAGGTGCCGGGCGGGGAGGTGGTGGCCCTGGATGGGATCAACCTGAGCATCGAACGGGGCCAGATTTACGGCATCATCGGCATGAGCGGCGCCGGAAAATCCACCCTGATCCGCTGCATGAACCGGCTGGATACTCCCACCGACGGGCAGATCCTGCTGAACGGCCAGAACATCCTGGCCATGAACGATAAGCAATTGATGATCACCCGCCGGAAGGTGAGCATGATCTTCCAGCAGTTCAACCTGCTGATGCAGAAAACCGTGGCGCGGAACGTGCGCTACCCCCTGGAAATCGCCGGGGTGCCCAAAGCGAAGGCCAATCAGCGGGTGAAGGAGCTGCTCAAGATCGTGGAATTGGAGGATAAGGCCGATGCCTACCCCATCCAATTGTCCGGCGGCCAGCGGCAAAGGGTGGCGATCGCCCGGGCCCTGGCCAGCGACCCGGAGGTGCTGCTGTGCGACGAGGCCACCAGCGCCCTGGACCCCATGACCACCCAATCCATCCTGGCCCTGCTGCAGGATATCAACCGCCGCCTGGGCATCACGGTGGTGCTGATCACCCACGAAATGGCGGTGATCCGGCAGATTTGCAGCCGGGTGGCCATCCTGGATGGCGGCAAGATCGCCGAGGAAGGCACGGTGGACGACGTGTTCGTTCACACCCGTTCGGCGGCGGGCAAGCGGCTGTTTGGCATCGTGCCCACCCAGCAGGATGACACGGCCCCGGAAATCCCCGCCCTGCGCATCGTGTTTGACGAAGGCAGGGAAAGCCAGCCGGTGATTGCCGAATTGGTGAAGGAGTGCGGGGTGGCGGTGAACATCCTGTCCGCCGATATCAAGCGCATCAATGGCAAATCCTACGGCCAGATGCTGATCGAAAAGCCGAGGGAGGAAGCGGCCAAGCAGCAGGTGATCGATTACCTGACCCAGCAGGGCCTGACGGTGAAGGAGGTCGATCCAATATGAATTGGCCATTGATCTGGCAGGGATTTTTGGAAACCTGCATGATGACGGTGAGCGCTTCCCTGATCTCCTACCTGCTGGGCATGCCCCTGGGCGTGCTGCTGGTGGTGACCCGGAAGGACGGCATCAGGCCCGCGCCCACGTTTAACGCGGTGCTGGGGTCGGTCATCAACTTCCTGCGCTCCATCCCCTTCATTCTTCTGATCGCCATGCTGATTCCCGTGACCCGGGTGGTGATGGGCACCTCCATCGGCACCACCGCCTCCGTGTTTCCGCTGGTCATCAGCGCCACGCCTTACATCGCCCGGGTGGTGGAGCAATCCTTCCTGGAGGTGGATGGGGGCGTGATCGAGGCCGCCAAGGCCATGGGCTCCTCCACGTGGCAGATCATCTGGAAGGTGCTGATCCCCGAATCGGTTCCGTCGCTGGTCACAGGGGCCGCCATGGCCGTGACCACCATCCTGGCCTACACCGCCATGGTGTCCGCCGTGGGCGGCGGCGGCATCGGCGCTTACGCGATCACAAAGGGCTATCAACGAGGGAAAAAGTATTACGACTTTATGTACGCCGCCAGCGCCGTGCTGGTGCTGATGGTTCAGATCATTGCAATCACAGGTACCCGGCTGACCCGCCGGTTGGACCATAGGATCCGTTGAAATTGGAAAGGAGATACGAACATGAAAAAGGTTATCGCTTTGGTGCTTGCCCTGGTTATCCTCAGTGTGGTTCCCGCTTCTCTGGCTGAAAATGAAAAGATCACCATCGCCGCTTCCACCACGCCCCACGCCATCATCCTGGAATACGTGAAGGACGATCTGGCCGCCCTGGGCTACGACCTGGAGATCCTGGAAGTGACCGATTACTACGTGGCCAACCCCGCCACCGCCTCCGGCGAAGTGGACGGCAACTACTTCCAGCACCTGCCCTTCCTGAACGCCTATAACGCCAGCGTGCCCGAGGAAGAACAACTGGTAGCCGCCTTCGGCGTGCACTGCGAGCCCTACGGCATCTATCCCGGCACCAAGAAGGACCTGAGCGAAATCGCCCCCGGGGATAAGATCGCCGTCACCAACGACCCCTCCAACGAAACCCGCGCCTTGATCCTGCTGCAGGATGCCGGCCTGATTACCCTGCCCGAAGGCACCACCCCCGACAGCGGCCTGCAGAAGGAAGACGTGGTGGAAAGCAACGGCATCGAACTGTTTGAACTGGATGCTGAAAAGATCCCCGCCGTGCTGGACGACGTGGCCTTCGCCGTCATCAACGGCAACTACGTGCTGGACGCCGGCCTGACCGTGCGCGACGACGCCCTGTTCACCGAAGCCGGCACCGTGACCGGCCAGGTGTATGTGAACTACCTGGTGGTGAAGCCCGAAAACGTGGATGCTCCCTGGCTGAAGGCCCTGGAAAAGGTGCTGGCCACCGAAAAGGTGCAGCAGTTCATCCTGGAGAATGAAGGCTTCGCCGGCGGCGTGATCCCCACCTTCGAAATCGCCGAATAATTCTTGCCTGAATACAATCAAGCGCCGCATCTCGTATTGAGATGCGGCGTTTCAAGTTGTCGAAAACCCATTTTTGCAGGGACTGGATGTTCCGAATCAAAATGGAATCGAGGGATCTGAAGGTTGGCCTGATCAGCCGCGCCCGATCTTTTCACGCCATTCCGCCTTTGGCTTCCTTTCGGTCGGGATGACAGCGCTTTGGGCTTGCCATTTGTTGCGATTTTTCATTGAGTACGGTAGGATTCGTTTATTCCAGGGTGCGGCGCGTCAGGATATTTCCCTCGGCATCAGTGATCAGGCGCTGACCGCAGGGCACGCGGCATAGGAGGCGGCTGTCGACAAAGATGGCGGCTTCCCGGCCGGTGCTTTCGATGCGGTACAGGTGATCGCCCCAGGCCTGCTCGTAAAGGTACGGCGCGTCGGCCCGGCATAGGCTGAACCAGATGCGCCCCTGATCCATGTGCACGCCGTAGAGGTGAGCCAGGTATTCCAGCACCGCCAGCAGGGTGGGGCCGTAGGCGTCCTGGGGCGGCTCCGTGCTGCCGGGAGCGATGGGCCGATGGCTGATCATGCCCACCCGGCTGGGGTGGCCGGTGAAGGGATCAAACTGCTGGGGGAATAGGTAACCGCCGTCGATCACCGCCCGGAGGAGCCTGCGCCCCAGGGCGGTGACGATTTGCTCGAAGCCGTAGCGCTCCAGGGCCAGGATGGCCCGCTGGTAGGTGAGCCCCTCCGGCTGGCCCGACCAGTTGTTTTCCGGGGCGTTGCGGAATAAGGGGTCGTTTACCGCCACGGAGGGCAGGGGAAAGGGCGTCCAGAATTCCGCGGGGTTCATGAGGTGCTCCCTGACGAAGCGATCGGCCATGGCCGGGGAAAAGGAGCCCCAATACATGCACCGCAGGTTGTTGTGGGTCAGGGTGGGCATTCGTTGGCCGTGGGCGTCCCTGTCAAAGCAGGCGCCGGCAGCGTCGTCCCACAGCTTTTCCCGCAGGGCGCGGGCCACAGCGTCGGCCTGCTCCCGCCAGGCCGCCTCCTGCTCGTTGCCCAGCAGGCGGCTGATATGGGCCAAGGTGTCCCGGCAGGCGAAGGAATAGCTCATGAAATCCATGCTGGCCATGGGCACGATGGGATGGCCCGTGGGCGGCGCTTCCCCTTCCCAGTACACCGGCGCGTCGCCATAGCGCAGGGCGTTGTCCTCCCCGGTATCATATACGCACCAGCTTTCCAGCAGGCCATCGTGATCGCTGTCCCGATACGTCCACAAATACCGGTCGAAGGCTTCGAGGCATTGGGCCACATCCCGCAAATAGGCCCGATCCTCCTTCAGCCAGTAATACAGATTCAGCGCCGGATAGGGGAAGCAAAAGCCCTGGATCTTGTTGAATTGAGGCTCCACGCGGCCATCCGCATGGCGCTGGATGGAGCCGGGCAGCCGCCCGTCGGCCCGCTGATAACGCATGAACAGGCGAATGTTGTTTTCCGCGGCCTGCAGATTCCACTTGGCGGCCATTTCCCCGCCCATGGGCTGGGTTTCCAGCCAGATTTTTTCGTAGCCGCCGCCCTCCACCAGCACCGGGTCCGGGCCGAAGCAGGTCAGGTTCCGTCGGCATTTTTCATGGGCCACGTCAAAAAGCCGCTGCAGCGCGGCATCCTTGGTTTCGAAATAAACGGCGGTGCGGGGCGGCATGGAGGGCCTCCTTTTGTCGGGATCGTGGCGCGGCCCATGGCCGTCGCCCTCATCCGTTGGCATGATTTTTCAAATATTCCATGGCCCGGGCGTACCCCTCGAAGCCCAGGCCGATGAAATGAGCCTGGCAGGCCATGCCGGCGTAGCTGATCTGCCGGAAGGGCTCCCGCTGGGTCACGTCGCTCAGGTGCACCTCCACGGCGGGAATGCTGACGGCCTTCAGCGCGTCCAAAATGGCCACGGAGGTGTGGGTGTAGGCGGCGGGGTTGATCACGATGCCGTCGACCGCCCCATAGGCGGCCTGGATGCGGTCCACCAGCGCGCCTTCGAGGTTGCTTTGGAAAATCTCCACCTCCACGCCCAATTGCCGCGCCTTCGCCCGGATGAAGGCTTCCAGATCGGCGTAGCTTTGAACGCCGTAGATGTGCTTTTCCCGGATGCCCAGCATGTTCAGGTTGGGGCCGTTAAGAACCAGCAGCTTCATAAAATCCCTCCCGTAAGATGTGAACGGCCGCGCCGCGCGTGCCGGTATTGCATACGGTGAAATCGGCGGCGGCCTGATACAGGGGCGTGCGCGTTTCCGCCATGCGGCGCAGGGCGCCGTCGTCGGTGGATAGGGGCCGACCCTTCCGGCTCAGGTATTCAATGGGCCGCTGGATCCAGGCGACCACCCCGTTTTGCCGTAAGGCGCGCACGTTTTCCCGGCGCAGGATGGCGCCCCCGCCGGTGGCGATCACCAGGCCCGATTCCTTGCCAAACTGCCGGATCACCTGGCTTTCCAGGTCCCGGAAGGCCGCTTCCCCCTGCCGGGCGAAGATATCGGGGATGGGCCCGGCGGTTTTTTCGATTTCGGCGTCCAGATCCACAAATTGCCGGCCCAGCGCCTGGGCGGTCTGCTTGCCCAGGGTACTTTTGCCGCAGCCCGGCATGCCGATCAGGATCAGGTTCAGCGTATCCCACCGCACGGCCCGGTAAGCCTGGGCCAGCTTTTTTTCTGGGATCTCCGCGTTCAGGAACAGCCGGGCGGCGTGCCAAGCCTGGGCCACCAGCATGTGCAGCCCGTCGGTGTGGGGCAGGCCCCGCTCCTCCGCGTCCAGGATCAGGGCGGTGCGGGCCGGGTTGTAAATCACGTCGGCCACCCCCGTCAAATGGGGGAAAGCGCTCAGATCCACCGGGGACTGCAGATTGTTGGGGTACATGCCCACCGGGGTGGCGTTGATGATCACCTCGGCGTCTGCGTGATCCCGGGTTAGCGTTTCGTAGGTGACGGGCCCCGAACGGGATACCACCACCGTTTCCCGGGCGTTTTCCTGCCTGCAGGCGGCCTGGGCGGTGAGGGACGTGCCGCCGCTGCCCAGGATGACGGTTTTTTTGCCCCGCAGGGAAATGCCCGCCCACCGCAGCATGGTCAAAAAGCCCGGCAGGTCGGTGTTGTCGGCATAGATTTTTCCCTCCCGGTTGATCAGCGTGTTGGCGCTGCCGATGAGGCGCACGGTGTCGGATATTTCATCGCAATAGGGCAGCACCGTTTGCTTGTAGGGGATGGTCACATTCAGCCCCCGGAAATCGCGGCGCCGCAAAAGGCCGCGCAATTCCTCCTCCGTCACCGGGTACAATTGATAATCGTAATCCCCGAACACCCTGTGGATCCGGGGCGAATAGCTGTGGCCCAGCTTCGCCCCCAGCAAGCCGTATTCCATTTATCGGATCTCCTCGTAATTCCCCAGGAAAACAAACTGGTCGGCGTCGTCCCGGAGCTGCTGGATCAGCGCCCGAGTGCCTTCATCCAGGATGGAGCCTTCGATGTCGAAGAAAAAGCGGAATTCAAAATCCTTGCCGGGGATAGGGCGGCTTTCCAGCTTGGTCAGGTTCATTTCCTCCACGGCGATGTGGCTCATCAACCGGTACAGGCTGCCGGGCCGGTGGGCGGCGCTGAGCATGAGGGAAATTTTGTTGGCCCCCTGGTACAGCGCCATTTCCTTGGCGATGCAGATGAAACGGGTGAAATTATGGCCCGTATCGCTGACCGCGTCGGTGATGGTTTCCAGGCCGTACAATTGCTCGCAGTCCTGGGAGGCGATGGCGGCCAGATCACTCCGCTTTTCCCGGGCCACGTATTCGGCGGCCACGGCGGTGTTGGCCATGGGGGTCACGCGGATCTGCGGGTGGGAGGATAGGAAAACGCCGCACTGGCGCAGGGCCTGCTCGTGGGATACCACCTCCCGGATGTCCGTCAGCCGGACGCCGGGCAGAGCCAGCAGCCGGTGGTCGATCCGCTGCCGGGCGGCCCGCACGATGTGGAAGCGGTGTTTTTCCATCAGGTCGTACACCTGGGTGACCGACCCGGCGGTGCTGTTTTCGATGGGAAGCACCCCGTAGGCGCATCGGCCCTCCTCCACGGCGGCAAAAACGTCGTTGAAGGTGGTCATGTACCGGATATCGGGAAATTCAAACATCCGAACGCAGGCCTTTTGGGAATAAGCCCCCTCCGTGCCCTGGCAAGCCACCACGGCCCGGTTGGGCATGCGGGGCTGCACCCGCCGCGCGGCGTCGGCCAGCAGATCGGTCAGGGGCGTGGCGGGGCGCAACTGCCTTGTCTGGTAGGCGCGGCTGACGTTGAACAGCGTTTGATACAGCAGCTTGGCGGCATGCTCCAGATCGTCCCCCGCCAGGGCCGTCACCCGGTTCATGATCTGCCGCTCCCGTCCGCTGTCCAGCACGGGCAAATCGTTTTCTTTTTTGTAGGCCGCCACGTCGGATACCAGGCGCATCCGCTCGGTAAACAGGTTGATCAGCTGGTCGTCGATTTGATCCAGCCGGCCCCGGATCTCCTGCAGGTTCCATTCCATAGGCACGCTCCTTTTCTCAGCGCCCGTTCATGAGCATTGCGTCCATCAGCGTCAGGGCCGTCACCGCTTCCACCACCGGCACGGCCCGCGGCACCACGCAGGGATCGTGGCGGCCTTCGATCGTCAGGGCCGTTTCCGTCCGGCTGTCCAGGTTCACCGTTTGCTGGGGCAGGGCGATGGAGGGGGTGGGCTTGAAGGAAAGGGTGAAATACAGGGGCGTTCCAATGGAGATGCCCCCCAAAATGCCCCCGCAGTGGTTGGTGGCGGCGCCGATGCCGCCGGGCAGGGCGTCGTCGATGCAAAAGGCGTCGTTGTTTTCGCTGCCCCGGGGTTGGGTATCGCCAAAGGTCACGCCCTTGACCGCCGGGATGGCAAACAGCGCCTGGCTCAGCTTCCCTTCCAGGCCGCCGAAATAGGGCCCGCCCAGGCCGGGGCGCAGCCCGGCGGCGATGCAGCGCACCTCGCCGTCCACACTGTCGCCATCCCGGCGCGCCGCTTCGATTTCCCGCTTCATTTCCTCGCCCCGGCTTGGATCGATCACCGGGAAATCGCCGGGGGCGTACAGGGGAAGGGCGGGATGCGTAACGTTCGGCACAGCGTCCCGAACGCTGCCGATGCGGGTGATATGAGCGGCGATACGGACGGGGGACGCGCCGTGCCCGTCGGGCTTTTCCAGCCATTGCAGGGCCAGAGCCCCGGCAAAGCACAACGGCGCGGTAAGCCGCCCGGAAAACGGGCCGCCGCCCCGGATGTCCCAATGGGTCCCATATTTGTAGAACGCGCCCAGATCGGCGTGCCCCGGCCGGGGCGTGGGGCGCAGGGACTCGTAATCCCGGGAGTGGGCATTGGTATTGCGGATCATGGCGGCGATAGGCGCGCCGCTGGTCAGCCCCTGGGCGTTCAGCCCGCTCAGGATCTCCGGCGAATCGGCCTCCCGGCGGGGGGTGCTCCAGGCGTTTTGCCCGGGGGCCCGCCGGGCCATGAAGGCCCGCACCCGGTCCCAATCGACGGCGAAGCCCGCCGGGAAGCCCTCGATCACGCAGCCGATGGCCGGGCCGTGGGATTGGCCGAACAGGGTGACGCGCAATTTTTCACCGATGCTGTTATCCGACATGAATCTGCCCTCCCAACGCGACGAACGCTTTCCAGAAATCGGGGTAGGATTTATCCACTGCCTCGGCCCCCTGAATGGTGACCGGGCCTTGGCATGCGGTGGCGGCGATGGCGGCGCTCATCACCACCCGGTGATCGTTTTGCCCATCCACTGTGCCGCCCCGCAGCGCCGTGCCCTGAATGATCAGGCCGTCGGGCAATTCTTCCGCGCATCCCCCCAGGGCGCGGATGGTTTCCGCCATGGCGGCCAGCCGGTCGGATTCCTTCAGCCGAAGCCGGGCGGCCCCGGTCAGGCGCGTTTCCCGCCCCGGCGTCGCGGCTGCCACGGCGGCCAGGATGGGCAGCAGGTCGGGGGTCTGGGTCACGTCGATTTCGCCGCCGACGCGGTTGAGCAGCGCCTCGACGGCCCTGTCGCCCTGGCAGGAGGCGGGATCCAGACCCTGAACGGCCACGGCGCTGCGCAGATGGTTGGCCCCCAGCCAGAAGGCGGCGGCGCTCCAATCGCCCTCGGCGGTGATGGAACCGGGGGAAGCGTAGCTTTGCCGGCCCGGCACATGCCAGCCGTTTTCGATGGGCTCGACGCGGATGCCGAATTGCCGCAGCACGGCGAGGGTCAGATCCACGTAGGGCAGGGATTCCAGGGGAGAGGAGAAGGTCAGCTCGCTGTCCCCCCGCAGCAGGGGCAGGGCGATGAGCAGACCGGAAAAATACTGGCTGCTCACGTTGCCAGGCAGGGAATAGGCCCCGGGCTGCAGCCCGCCCAGCACGGTGAGGGGCAGGAAATCCCCATGGATTTTTGCGCCGTGGGCGCGAAGGGCGTTCAGCAGGGGAGCGTTGGGGCGCTCCGGCAGCCGGCCCCGGCCCGTTAACGTGACGCGAGCATCCCCGATCGCGCAAAGGGGCAAAAGGAAGCGCAGCGTGGAGCCGCTTTCGCCGCAATCCAGCCTTGGATCGCCGCCGAACCGCACCGGGCCGGACAGGCGCAGCTGATCCCCTTCCCGCGCGATGTTTACGCCGAATTGCCGCAGGCAGTAGATGGTGGCGGCGATATCCTCATTTTCCACGGGGCAGCGGATGGCCGTTTGCTGGGCGTCCGGGCACAGGGCGGCGGCGATCAGCAGCCTGTGCACGTGGGATTTGGAGGGCGGAACCGTCACCTGTCCGCGCAGGGGAGCGGGAAAAACCGTTATGTTCATGTTGCTTCTCCTGTGCCTTTGGCAAAGTAGGCCGGCAATTCGGCGACGGCGATGGTTTTCAGCGCGCATCGGCCGATCCGCTCCGGCAGCACCAGGGTGATGCGGTCGCCCTGGCGTTTTTTATCGGCATGGGCCGCCTGGGCCAATTGGGCCGCGGGGTAAGGCGCGTCGGGGGTCAGGCCGCAGGCGATCAGCGCCCGGCGCACCGGATCAGTATCGATGCCCGCCGCCCGGGCGGCCATCATCAGCCCCATGCCTACCCCCTGGCCGTGGGTCAGCGTGAAGCCGGAGCACGTTTCCACCGCGTGGCCGAAGGTGTGACCCAGGTTCAGGAATTGACGGGCGCCGCGATCGGTTTCATCCTCCTTCACGTAATCCCGCTTGATGGCCACGCAGGCCGCCACCGTTTCCTCCAGGTGCTCCTTCCACGTGCCGGCGGCCATAGATTCAAACAGGGCCGCGTCCGTCAGCATGCCGTATTTCAGCATTTCGGCGCTGCCATCCCGCAGCAATTCCGCCGGCAAGGCGCGCAGCACATCGGTATCGCACAGCACGATTTCCGGCTGATGGAAGGCCCCGGCCATGTTTTTACCGGCGGTCAGATCAACGGCGGTTTTGCCGCCCACGGAAGAATCCACCGCCGCCAGCAGGGTGGTGGGGATCTGCACGAAGCGGGTGCCCCGGCAATACACCGCCGCGGCGAACCCCGCCAGATCCCCCGGCACGCCGCCGCCCAGGGCCACGATCAGGTCGCTGCGGGAAAGGCCGATCCGCCCCAGCCATTCCAGGGCGTCGGCCAGGGTGGCCATGGTTTTGTGCTGCTCCCCGTGGGGGAAGGCCCACAGATCGGCATCGAACCCCGCCCGGGCCAGGCTGTCTTTCACCTGATCACCGTACAGGGCGGCCACGGTGTCGTCGGTGATGATGGCGGCGCGGCAGGGGGCGACCGCCCGGGCAACGTACATCCCGGCGTCTTTGAGCAGCCCCGGGCCGATCCATACGTCGTAGGATGTGGATGCTTCGATGTGTACGGTGCGCATGCTCAATCCTCCAATGCTTCCTTGATTTCCCGGCCTTCCTTCAGGATGGCGCGCAATCTGTCGGCGTCCCGGTCCTTCAGCGCGTCCCGGTACTCCGTCAGCCGCCGGATCAATTCCTCCGTCTGCTTCAGCAGCAGATCGTCGTTTTCCAGAAACAGTTCGGTCCACATGCCCTCGTTCAGCCGGGCCACCCGGGTCATATCCCGGAAGGAGCCGGCGGAAAAGCCCTTGTGCTTGCCGGCCAGCGGGGTTTTCACATACGCGCCGGACACCACGTGGGCCAGCTGGGAGGTGAAGGCGATCATTTCATCGTGCTCCAGGGGCGTGGAAAAACGCACCCGTCCAAAGCCGATGGACAGGAAAATCTCTTTGACCCGGCGGATGGTTTCCACGTCGGTGCCGGGGGCGGGGGTCAGGATCATGGAGGCGTTTTCAAACAGGTCGTCCTGGGCGTAGGAAAAGCCGCTGCGCTCCCGCCCCGCCATGGGGTGGCCGCCCATAAAGATGCTTTCCTTCCCCTGAAACGCTGGGAACAGCCGGTCGCACACGAAGCGCTTCACCCCGCAGCAATCGATCACCAGCGCCCCGGGACGGAACGAATCGATGCGGGCCAGGATGTAATCCACCGCCGCCTGGGGGTACAGCGCCACCAGCACTACGTCGCACCGGGCCAGGGCGTCGTCGGTCAGCTCCCCGTCGATGGCCCGAAACATTTTGGCCTGCAGCAGGGTGGTTTCGTCGATATCGCAGCCCAGCACGGTATGATCGGAATGAAATTTGATGGATTTGGCCAGGGAACCGCCGATGAGCCCCAGGCCCACGATGCCGAAAATCATGAAGCAATCACCTTTCTGTCATGCGCACGCGCTCAAATACGCTTTGGATCTCCTGCGCCGCGCCGGGAAAGCGCGGCCACGCGTCGATGGAATCATCCGGTTTTCGGGGAATCAGGTGGATGTGGAAATGCGGCACGGACTGCCCCGCGCTTTCGCCGTTGGCGTTGAGCAGATTAACGCCCGTATACCCGCACGCCCGGGTCAGATGCGCGCAAACGCGCTGAACGGTGTCCATCACGGCGTGCAGCGTGCCGGGTTCGCAATCCATGATGCTTTCGCGGTGGGCCTTGGGGATGATCAGGATGTGGCCGTCCACGTCCCCGGCGGTATCCATAAAGGCCAGCGTCCGCGCGTCCTCATACACCTTCATGCCGGGAATTTCGCCCGCCGCGATTTTGCAGAACACGCAATCGGTCATGCCTTTTCTCTCCTATCTTTGGCGGCGTCCTTACCTGCAGGCGAAGGGGCGCACCGCGAACACGGTTTTCGCCACGTCGTCGAACGCGTCGGGGGTCAGGGACTGGGCGCCGTCGCTGAGGGCATGGGGCGGGTCGTTGTGCACCTCGATCATCAGCCCGTCGGCCCCGGCGGCGGTGGCGGCCACCGCCATGGGCTTCACCAAATGGGCGTAGCCGGTGGCGTGGCTGGGGTCCACCACCACGGGCAGGTGGGTCAGCCGCCGCAGCACCGGCACGGCGGACAGATCGAGGGTATTGCGGGTGGCGGTTTCAAAGGTGCGGATGCCCCGCTCGCACAGGATCACGTTGTCGTTGCCGCCGGCCATGATATATTCGGCGCTCATCAGCCATTCCTGGATGGTGTTGGCCAGGCCGCGCTTGAGCAGGATGGGCTTGCGGGTTTGGCCCAATTCCTTGAGCAGTTCAAAATTCTGCATGTTCCGGGCGCCCACCTGGATCACGTCCACCTCCTCAAACAGGGGCAGGTGATTGATATCCATGATCTCGGTCACGATGGGCAGGCCCGTTTCCTTCTTGGCCAGCAGCAGCAGGCGGATGCCCTCCTCGTGCAGGCCCTGGAAGGCATAGGGCGAGGTGCGGGGCTTGAACGCGCCGCCTCGCAGCAGCCCGGCCCCGGCGGCCTTTACCCGCTTGGCTACATCAATGATCTGCTCCTCCGTTTCCACCGAGCAGGGGCCGGCGATGATTTCAAAGTGCCCGCCGCCCAGTTTTTTGCCCCCGCCCACGTCGATCACGCTGTCGTCGGCATGAAATTTGCGGTTGGCGTTTTTGTAGGGCTCCTGGATGCGCTGCACGTTTTCCACGATTTCCAGGGATTTGATCACGTCGATATCCACCCGGGATGTATCGCCGATCAGGCCCATGATGGTCTGGCTTTCGCCCACCGACATGTGGATGCTGAAGCCCATAGACTTCAGCCAGTTCTGCAGGTTGGTCACCTGCTGCTCGTCCGCCCGGTTTTTTAACAGAATGATCATGGGGAACGCTCCTTTACGCTTTGATGAAAAAAGGCCTTGCGGGCGCATGCCCCGCAAAGCCTTCGAACCTTGGAAGAAAACTTTACATGCGGCGGCATGCCTTGCCAGCAAAGCCGGTAAAGCCGTAATAATACGCGTCGGTCAGCCGCGGGCGCATGGTGATCATCGAAAAAGCCTCCTTCAAATGCCAAAACAGCATACCATATCGGCACAGGCTGGTCAAGGAAAATTCTGTATTTTCGCTGTTTTCCTTTTATTCGATGCCTTCCACCAATTCCGTCAGGTTTTTGATGCCCACCACGAAGCCCTTGCTGTTATCCAGCCGGTAGTCTGCCGCCGCCCGGTAGTGGCCAATGCAGCGGTTGTACTGGTCGATCACGTCCTCATGGCTGCCCCCGGCAAGCAGGGGCCGGCGGTCGGTTTTGATATCGGAAAGGATCTGATCCAGCGGGCGGTCGATGTGGATGATGATCCCGTGGTTTTTCATGATGGTCACATTTTCATTGAAGGTGCACAATTCCCCCCCGGTGGACACCACGCAGGGGGCCTGGCCCACCAATTCCACCAGCGCGCCGGTTTCCGCGTTGCGGAAAAAGGCCTCGCCGAAGGTGGAAAAGATTTCGTTCACCGTCATGCCCATCATTTCACTGACCCGCTGATCCGTATCCACGAAGGGCCAATTCAAATTTTGCGCCAAGCGGCGGCCCAGGCTGGTTTTGCCTGCGCCTGCCATACCCACCAGGAAGATGTGCATCTGGATCATCCGCGAATCCCTCCTGCGCCTGCTTTCGGGCCGATTGCATGTGCTTGCTCATTTCATGCAAATATCATATCATTTTTTTCATTTTTTCGCAAGCAAGGAGGAGAAAATTGCATGATTTTTTCTTTGTCTGCTCATCCTGAAGAAAAAAGAGGTGACGCAATATGGAAAAGCAGCCCAAGGAACCCGTGACGAACCCGGAGGAGAAGCGGCCCCTGTTTCCCCGCCTGCCCCGGCAAAGGCGCATGGCCCGCACCCATCGGGTGCTTCATTGAATCAGGCGGGCAATCCGGCCGCCCGACGGTATCATTCAAGGGCCGGCAGAATTTTTTTCTGTTTCGGCCCGGGCCCGCAGTTGACAAACGCCCCATTTTGGTTATACAATGAAGCGTTGGTTTTTCGCCAACTGAAAGGGAGAAATACGCATGATTCGCAACGATATCCGCAATATCGCCATCATTGCCCACGTGGACCACGGCAAGACCACCCTGGTGGATCAGATGCTCCGGCAGGGCGGCGTGTTCCGGCAAAATCAGCAGGTGGCAGAGCGGGTGATGGATTCCAACGACCTGGAAAGGGAGCGGGGCATCACCATCCTGGCCAAAAATACCGCCGTGCATTATCAAAACGCCAAAATCAACATCGTCGACACCCCCGGCCACGCCGATTTCGGCGGCGAGGTGGAGCGGGTGCTCAAAATGGTGGACGGCGTGCTGCTGTTGGTAGACAGCTTCGAAGGTCCCATGCCCCAGACCCGGTTCGTGCTGCAAAAAGCCTTGGGGCTGAAGCTGCCGGTGCTGCTGGTGATCAACAAAGTGGATCGGCCCGACGCCCGCTGCGCCGAGGTGGTGGATGAATTGGTGGATCTGCTGATCGAATTGGACGCCGATCCCGCCACGCTGGACAGGCCCATCATTTACGCCTCCGCCCGCCGGGGCACCGCCACGCTGGACCTGGACGTGCCGGGGGAGGATCTGCAGCCGCTGTTTGACGCGATCATGGAATACATCCCCGCGCCGGAGGGCGACCCCGACGGCCCGGCCCAGGTGTTGATTTCCACCATCGATTATTCCGAGTACGTGGGCCGCATCGGCATCGGCCGTATCACCCGGGGCACCTTGAAGGACAACATGATGGTGGTGCGCTGCAACGCCACCAACGATCAGGTGTCGCCCCCCTGGCGGCTGACGGGCCTGAGCCTGTACGACGGCCTGAAGCGGGTGGGGGCCGCGGAAGTGGGCATGGGCGACATCGTGGCCCTGACCGGCCTGGCCGATATTTCCATCGGCGACACGGTGTGCGATCCTGCGCACCCCGATCCCCTGCCCTTCGTGGCCATTACCGAGCCCACCGTGACCATGACCTTTTCGGTCAACGATTCCCCCTTCGCCGGCAAGGAAGGCGCTTACGTGACCAGCCGCCATTTGCGGGCCCGGCTGTACCGGGAATTGGAAACCGACGTCAGCCTGCGGGTCAAGGACGGCGAGACCCCCGATCAATTCGAGGTGTGGGGCCGGGGCGAATTGCACCTGTCGATCCTGATCGAAACCATGCGCCGGGAAGGATATGAATTCCAGGTCAGCAAGCCGGAGGTCATTTACCGCTATGAAAACGGCAGCCGGCAGGAGCCCATCGAGCGCATGGTGGCCGACGTGCCCCAGGCCTACGCCGGCGCGGTGATCGAAAAGATTGGCCGCCGCCGGGGCACCCTGGAATCCATGGGCGGCAGCGACCGGGTGCGGCTGGAATTCCTGGTGCCCTCCCGCGGCCTGTTCGGCTACCGCAGTGAATTCATGACCGATACCCGGGGCGAAGGCATCATGAGCGCCGTGTTCGATCATTATGAGGATTACAAGGGCGATATCCCGCACCGCAACGTGGGCGCGCTGATCTGCTATGAAACCGGCGAGGCCACCCAGTACGGCCTGTTCTACGCCCAGGATCGGGGCACCCTGTTCATCGGCAGCCAGACGCCGGTGTACAACGGCATGATCTGCGGCGAATCCAGCCGCCCTGGCGATATCGTGGTGAACGTGTGCAAGCAAAAGCACGTGACCAATATGCGCAACGCCTCCGCGTCGGAGGACAGCCTGCGCCTGGTGTCGGTGCATCCGCTGACGCTGGAGGAGTGCCTGGAATTCATCGACGACGACGAATTGCTGGAAATCACCCCCAAGAGCCTGCGTATGCGCAAGCGGGAGCTGAGCCACGAGCAGCGTGCCAAGGCCGCCGCCCGGTCCAAGCAATAAATATAACAAACAAAATCCCCTCGGGCATTTATCTTTGCCCGAGGGGTCAGAGCATCGACAAAGTCGATGCTCTGCCATGGAAAGCCTGTAAACAGCCTTTCCATGGGAACATCAATTCCTTGTAAAATGGCATTCCCGGGCAAAATTGCCCGGGAATGCTCATTTTACGGCCAGGAATTGATAGAGGAAGCAACCTCCGGTTGAACCTCGCAATTCGGCATGGTCGCCCAGTGGTCAGCACAAGTGCAGACCCCTGGGCTCTGTGCCTCATTGGACCTTCATCTGCCTGTATCCGCCACAGGCGGCGGCAGATTCCGGCCCTCGGCGACGCACATGTCGCCGCCTGCGGAATGAGATCGAAGGGACTGCGGTCCCTTCGATGCATCCCTGGGGTTTGTCGATGGCCTGACCCCTCGCCTCGGGCATTCATCTTTGCCCGAGGGGTTTTCTGTGTATCGACAAAGTGGATACACGGACCATTCTTTGGCCGCCAAAAACGGCCCCTCCCGCGCATACGTGCCTAATTGGGCGGGATAAACACCGGGGGATCGATCAGCTCACCCTCGTCAAACAGCCAGGCCACGGCATCGGCGTATTCCCGGGGCGTGGTGGATTTGCGCAGCGCCCGCAGGGGCCGGGCGGCGCCTGAAAAGCAAAAGCGCAGATACCCCATGATGCCGTGCATGCGGCCGATGGCGGCGTGCTCCGTCCAGTGGCGCATGTATTCCCGGTACAGCCGGTCGTGAAACAGCAGCAGGCTTTCCTTGGTCAGGCCCTCGCCGTCCTGCAACTGCCGGGCCAGGGCGGGATTGGTGGCCAGGCCGCGGCCCAGCATCAGCCCGGCCAGAGCGGGATGCTCCGCCATGACGCGCCGCCCGTCGGCGGGGGTGAACACGTTGCCGTTGTGAATCACGGGGAAGGGAGCGGCGGACAGCAGGGCGTCAAATACCTCGTTGTGGGGCTGGCCCGCGTAAAATTCCCGGCTGGTGCGGGGGTGCAGGATCAGCGCTTTCAGGGGATAATCCATATATATGGAAAGAAGCTGCGGCCATTCCGCGGGATCGTTGTAGCCCAGCCGGGTTTTCACCGTCAGCGGCAGGGGGCAGCGGGGCACTGCCGCGTCCAGAAATCGCCGCAGCTGATCGGGTTCCTTCAGCAGCCCCGCCCCTTTTCCCTTGGCCGTCACGGTGCCGGATGGGCAGCCCACGTTCAGGTTGATTTCGGTATATCCCGCGTCGCAAAGCATGCGGGCGGCGCCCAAAAAGTAGGCGGCGTCCCGGGCCAGCACCTGGGGCACCACCGGCACGCCGGCGTTTTCCCGGGGCGACAGATCGAACATCTCCCGGGCGGTATAGGATTGGGAGGCGGTGGGGCTGATGAAGGGCATATAATACTGCGTCACGCCCCCGAAGGTATCATGGTGCACGCGCCGGTAAATCGCGTCGGTCAGCCCCTCCATGGGGGCGAAATACAGATTCATCCCTTCGCCGTCCAATCCGTTTTTTGTTTGCGATCGATTATACCATGTTCCCGGGCAAAACACAAGAATCACTGTATTTCAATTGTATTTATGCACGAAAAAGCGATAAAATATTCATAAAACAATAGAAAAATGAATAAAAAAACTAACTTTATCCCTTGACAACGCTAAAGTATCGTGTATAATAGGGGATGTTCCCAGACGAACGAGGAAAGAAAAACGGAGGTTTTGATCATGAAAAAGTTTGTTGCGATCCTGATGGCGGCCCTGATGCTGCTGGGCATGATGAGCTTTGCTTCCGCTGATAAGCTGAGCGAGATCAAGGAAAAGGGCGTTCTGGATGTGGGCGCCAACATCGAATTCCCGCCCTATGAATTTTATTGGAACAATCCCGACAGCGGGGAAGAGGAAATCGCCGGCTTCGATATGGCGCTGGCGAAGGGCATCGCCGAAGAGCTGGGTGTGGCGCTGGAAATCCACGATCAGGCCTTCAGCGGCCTGGTGACCGCCCTGTCGGTGGGTGAAATGGATGTGGTCATTTCCGGCCTGGCCATCAAGCCCGAGCGCCTGGAGGTGGTGGATTTCTCCGATCCGTACTTCTCCGGCGAGCAGATCATGCTGGTGCGCGCCGCTGATTTCGACACCATCAAGACGGTGGAGGATCTGAACGGCAAGAAGGTGGGCGCGCAGCTGGGCTCCCTGCAGCAGGGCATCCTGGAAGAGCAGTTCGCTTCCTCTGAGCCCCTCCTGCTGGATAAGCCCTCCATCCTGGCGATGGAATTGGCCCAGGGCAACATCGACGGCTGGCTGATCACCGACCTGGTGGCCAAGCAGTACATGGTGGTGTATCCCGACACCTTCCTGATCAGCGACGTGCCTGTGGCGTATGATTCCTCCGCCGGTATCGGCGTGGCCGTGCAGAAGGGCGACAACGCCTCCCTGCTGGAAGTGATCAACGCCTACATCGCCAAGGTCAAGGCCGACGGCACCTGGGATCAGTGGATGGACGACGCCGTGACCAAGAGCGTATCGCTGCTGTCGGAATAAAAGGTTTTTCCCCTTATTGAGCATTCAGGAGAACGGCAGGGGCTGTGTAAGCGGCCCCTGCGTTCCTTGTTTCATGCGCATCATCATACGGAGGAAGCTTTTTCATGATCAGTTTGGCTAAGATTTGGGAGATCCTGACCACGAAATTCAACGTTTTTATGCAGGGCGTCGGCACCACCATCGAATTGGCCATTTTTACGGTGGTGCTGGGGTCGCTGCTGGGGCTGCTGGTGGCGGTGTTCCGCCACACGCGGTTTTTGCCCCTGCGGTGGTTGATGAACGCCTACGTGGCCTTTATCCGCGGCACGCCCCTGCTGGTGCAGGTGCTGATGGTGGTATACGGCCTGCCCCAATTGGGCCTGCGCCTGCCGCGGATGACCCTGTGCATCATCGCCCTGGTGATCAATTCCGGCGCGTATATGGCCGAATTGATCCGGGCCGGGCTGCAGTCGGTGGAAAAGGGGCAGGAGGAAGCGGCCGATTCCCTGGGCATGAGCGGCTACCAGAAAATGCGCTACATCATTTTGCCCCAGGCCATCAAGGTCACCCTGCCTGCCATGGGCAACGAATTCATCGCCATCATCAAGGAATCCTCGGTGCTGTACGCGGTGGGCGTGTATGAGCTGACGTATCAGGCCAACAAGCTGTCGAGCGTCAATTACCGCTACCTGGAAACCATGATCGTGGCGGCCCTGATCTATTTCGTGCTGACCTATACCATGACCAAGCTGCTGGGCTTGCTGGAAAGGAGGATGAGGCGCAGTGAAAACAGCGTCGCCTGATATACGCACCGTTGTTGATTCCGGATCGACCACCGAAACGCTGATGGAGATCCGGGGGCTGTATAAAAACTTTGGGAAGCTGGAGGTGCTCAAGGATATCAACCTGAACGTGCACAAAAGCGATGTGCTGGTGCTGATCGGCCCCTCCGGCAGCGGAAAATCCACCCTGCTGCGGTCGGTCAATATGCTGGAAAAGCCCACCGCCGGGCAGGTGCTGTTCGAGGGCAACGACCTGACGAAGGCCAACCGCAAGGAGCTGTGCCAGCTGCGGGAGCGGATGGGCATGGTGTTTCAGCAGTTCAATCTGTTTCCCCATTTGAAGGTGAAGGACAATATCTCCATTTCCCCCCGGAAGGTGAAAAACCTCAGCCAGGAGGAGGCGGAAAAAAAGGCCGCCGATCTGCTGAAGCGGGTGGGCTTGTACGACAAATGGAATGAATACCCCAGCCGTCTGTCCGGCGGCCAGAAGCAGCGGGTGGCCATCGTGCGCGCCCTGGCTATGGACCCGGATATGATGCTGTTTGACGAGCCCACCTCCGCCCTGGACCCCGAAATGGTGGGGGAGGTGCTGGACGTGATGAAGGCCCTGGCCGCCGACGGCATGACCATGATGGTGGTCACCCATGAAATGCGCTTCGCCCGGCAGGTGGCGGATTACGTGCTGTTCATCGACGACGGCCAGATCGTCGAGGCCGGGCCGCCGGACCAGATCTTCGACCATCCCCAACAAAAGCGGACCCAGGATTTCCTGAATAAAGTACTGTAACGGAGGCGCGTATGCTGTCGACCCCTTTGGAATCCCTGAAAAAATATGTGGATCAGCCCAGCGGCACCCACGACCGGGAAGACGTGGCCCAGGTGGCGGCCATGTTCGCCCAGGATTTTGAGGCCCTGGGTTTTCAAACCCAATTGATCCCGGGAAAGAAATATGGCCCGGTGCTCAAGGCGACCATCGGCACGGGAAGCAAGCAGCTGATGCTGATGGGCCATATGGACACCGTGTTCCCCCGGGCGGTGTACGTGCCCTTTACCCCCATCGGGGAGGATCGGGCCCTGGGCAGCGGCAGCATCGATATGAAGGGCGGCGACGTGGTGATGCTCTATGCCCTGCAAAAGGCCCTGCCGGAAATCGATCTGACGAAGGTGCGCATTTGCGCCGTGCTGAACCCCGACGAGGAGATCGGTTCGCCCGAGAGTCACGAAACCATCCTGAATACCGCCCGGGAATCCTTCGCCGCCCTGAGCTTTGAGCCTTGCAGCGCCGATTACCGGCTCACCTGCGCCAGGAAGGGCGTCACCTCGGTGCGCATCCGGTGCACGGGCATTCCCGGCCATTCCGGCGCGCAGTACAAGGAATGCGCCAGCGCCATTCAGGCCTTGTGCGCCCATATCACCGCTCTGTATTCCCTGCGGGATGACAGCCGGGATATCAGCTTCAACGCCGGCCTGATCTCCGGCGGCACGGCGGAAAACGTGGTGGCCCCCGAAGCCGTGGCCGACTGCGAATTCCGGTATTTCGACGAAAAATATAAGCCGGAGCTGATGGAAAAGATCCAGGCCATCTGCGCCCGGCAGCCCGTGCCCGGGGTGGAGACCACCGTTACCTTCGGGGCCAGCCACCCCGCCATTGACCTGA
Source organism: Clostridia bacterium (assembly GCA_017470945.1). Taxonomy (GTDB): domain Bacteria; phylum Bacillota; class Clostridia; order Christensenellales; family Aristaeellaceae; genus RUG563. The sequence continues at coordinate 31,011 of JAFUXH010000157.1, forward strand.
ACGAAAAAAGCCAAAAGCTGCTGGATCTGGCCATGGCGGTCAGCCAGGCGCAGGGCCAAAGGCGCTACCACGAAAAGACCGGCGGGGCGGGGGATATCTCCATCGCCGGCCAGGCGGGCATCGGTGTGCTGGATGGGCTGGGCCTGTGCGGCGTCAAGATGCACACGGTGGAGGAGTGCGTGTATTTGGATAGCTTGGAGAAGCAGATCGACTTCGCGGCGGAAATGATCAAGCGCACCATCGCGGAGATCGACTGACGAAAAAACGCAGCATCGGGGGACGATGGCACGATCGGCATCGGCCCCCTTTTCTTTGGGATCGATTTTGTGTTATAATTCTATTAGCTTATGAGCAGGGAGGCGGAACGGATGAAAATCACCGGCATCGAATGGGGCAGGGTGTCGATCCCTCTGCGCACGCCATTTAAAACGGCGCTGCGCACGGTGGCCAGCGTGGAGGATATTATCGTTAAAATCTGTACCGATACCGGCGACGCGGGCTTTGGCGAAGCGCCGCCCACCGGGGTGATCACCGGCGATACCGCCGGGGCCATCGTGGGGGCGATGGAGCATCATCTGGCCCCCAGCCTGCTGGGCAGGGACGTGGATGATTTTGAATCCATCCTGCTGTTGACGCAACGGTGCGTGATGCACAATACCAGCGCCAAGGCCGCCGTCGATATGGCGCTGTGGGATCTGTACGGCAAACTGTACCGCATCCCGGTGTACAAGCTATTGGGCGGGGCCCGGAAGCATTTGATCACCGACCTGACCATCAGCGTCAACGCACCGGCGGTCATGGCCCGGGACGCGAAAATCGCCGTGGAGCGGGGATTCGACTGCCTGAAGGTAAAGGTGGGGGTCGATCCCCGGCTGGATGTGGAGCGGCTGACCGCCGTGCGGCAGGCAGTGCCGGGAAACGTGACGCTGCGCATCGACGCCAACCAGGCCTGGAAGCCCAAGGAGGCGGTGCGCATCCTGAACGATATGCAGGACCGGGGGCTGGACATCGAATTTGTGGAGCAGCCGGTGGCCGCCGGGGATTTGGAGGGGCTGAAATACGTGACCCAGCGCAGCAGCGTGCCGGTACTGGCCGACGAAGCGGTGTTTTCCCCGGCGGACGCGCTGAAGATTTTGCAGATGGGCGCGGCGGACCTGCTGAATATCAAGCTGATGAAGTGCGGCGGGATCTACAACGCCCTGAAAATCGCGGATGTGGCGGAGTTATACGGCGTGGAATGTATGATCGGCTGCATGCTGGAGGGCAAGGTGGCGGTCAACGCCGCGGCGCACTTGGCCTGCGCCAGGCAGGTGATCACCCGGATCGACCTGGACGGCCCCATGCTGTGCGCGGCGGACCCGGTGCGCGGCGGGGCGGCGTTCCAGGGAAAGGATATCATCCTCAGCGACGCGCCGGGCCTGGGCGTGACGGCTGTGGAGGGCGTCCAGCCCATCGGATGTCTGGGCAGCTGCTGATATCCTGTTAGGGCATATTTCCATAAAAAACAGGCGCTTTGTGTGAAGCGCCTCAGAGTATCGACAAAGTCGATACTCTGCCATGGAAAGTCAGTAAACAGCCTTTCCATGGGAACATCAATTCCTTGTAAAATGGCATTCCCGGGCAGAATTGCCCGAGAACGCACATTTTACGGCCAGGAATTGATAGAGGAAGCAACCTTCGGTTGCTCCTCGGCGACGCACATGTCGCCGCCTGCGGAAAAAAATCGAAGGGACTGCGGTCCCTTCGATGCATCCCTGAGGTTTGCTGATAGTCTGAAGCGTTTTGCGTGAAGCGCCTGGGGATGATGCTATTTTCGTGGGATCGCCATACGATCATGGGAAAGCGCTTAAGGATTGCAGTTTTGGCAGGGCACGTAGCCCATGTTGATCACCTGCTGCCGGGTGCCGGTGAACACGCGCTTGTTTTTCTCCTTCATCTGGTTCACGCTGTGGCAGGATGGGTAATGGAATTTCTTGGTGTTGGTGTTCAGAATATAGGTATTGGCCGCGGGCTTCCGGGTGGGGGCTTTGGTGGCGGCGCGCTTGGTGGGCGCCTTGGTGGGCTTGGGCGTGACCTTCTTGGTGGCGGTGGCCACCGCCGCTTTGACGACCACCTTTCCCGGCGTGCGGATGCGCGATTTCGCGGGGGTGCTTGTAGGCGCCGCGGTGGTTTTTTTCGTAGGTTTTTTCGTAGGCTTTTTCGTCGGCGCCTGGGTGCGGGCCTTGGTGGGCGCTTTCGTGGGCTTCGGGGCAGCGGTGCTTTCCTCCTCGGCATCGCTGGCCAGCAGCCGGCTCAGCGTGCCCTGCTCCGTCCCGCCGGTCTGGATCAGGGCGCGGGCAGGCGCCGCCGTGGCCCGGACGACGGGGCTGCGCACGGCGGAATCCTTGGGTGAAGCGATGATATAGCCCAGCAGCGCGAAGGCAATCAGCGTGATCAAAACGGAATAAGCTTTTTTCACGGTTATACCTCCCTTATCAAAGAAAAACGGCGGGAGAACCTATCTATTTTTAGTATAAAAAAGTCAAGCCGGAAAAGAAATGGAGAAATTGGGATATTTTTACACATGAAAAAACCGCTCGTTAAGGAGCGGTTTTTCTTTATCGCTTACAGCCCCATGGCGGCGATGATGCCCGGCATCACCCGAACGTGGGATAGGATGCTTTCGCAGCTTTCGCCGCCCCGCAGGGAAATTTCGGCGATATACTGGGCCTCGCTGCCCTCGTCCAGGGTATGGATCTTCAGGTTGGTGATGGCCATATGACTGTCTTTGCAGAAGCGCAGCACCCGGTCCAGGGACGTTTTTTCGTTGTACAGCACCTCCACCGTATAGGCGGGGTTGCGCTGGATGCGGGCCCCCAGGGTGGCGAACCAGGTTTCGGCCAGCAGTACCAGCACGGTGCCCGCTATGGCGATTTCATAGTACCCGCTGCCAACGGCCAGGCCGATGATACCGGTGGTCCACAGCCCGGCGGCGGTGGTGAGGCCCTTGATGGTCAGCTTCTTGGTCACGATGATGGTGCCCGCGCCGATGAAGCCCAGGCCGGAAATGACCTGGCCGCTGATGCGGGAAACATCGGAGGGCAATTTCAATTCCAGGAACAGATACAGCCCCGTCAGCGCCGCGGCGGCGGAGCCCATGCACACCAGGATGTGGGTGCGGAAGCCGGCGGGCCTGTTTTTAGCGGAACGCTCCAGGCCGATCACCGCGCCGCACAGACAGGCGATCAGCATTCGCAGCAGAACGGAAAAGAAATCCATCCCCCGCAGGCCGTTCAACAACGTCAGCATCTCTTTTCCTCCTTTACGCGATCAGTTCCTGCACGGAGTGCACGCAGTTCAGCTCCGCCAGGGAGGACAGCATGCCGGAATGGGAATGATTTTCCCGGCTCAGCTTCAGGATGAAGGTGGCGGAGGGATACTTATCGTTTTTCTGCTCCGTGCGCTCGATATCGATATCGAAAATCTGCACCTGCTGATCCTGCAGCATTTTGGTGATGGTGGCGATATCCTCCACCGTGTTGAATTCCACGTGCAGGGTGATGTTGCGCAGCCTGCGCTTGAAGGCCCCCTCCAGGGGAGACATGACGTTCAATACCAGCACGATCAGGATCAGCGCGATGATCACCACTTCGTAAAAACCCGCGCCGGCGGCGATGCCCATGCACACCGTGGCGAACAGGCCGGTGGCGGTGGTGAGCCCCTTCACCTGCTGGTGGGCCCCCTTGATGATGATGCCCGCGCCCAAAAAGCCGATGCCGGTGATGGCCTGGCCTACCATGCGGGAAACGTCGAATTTATCGCCCACGGCCGCCACGGTGTCCCCCCACAGGGTGTGCAGCGCCTGATATTCATATAGGGCCAGCAGCACGCTCATGGCCGCGCCAATGCTGATCAGCATATAGGTGCGCAGGCCCGCGTCCCGCTCCTTCTTGGAGCGGCCGTAGCCCACCGCGCCGCCTGCCAGCATGGCCAGCGTCAGGCGCAGGATGGCGGTGATAAAGCTGAAATCTTCTGGCATACTTGCCTCCTCGCTTGCGTAAAAAAGGCCGATCACATCTACTATACCAGATATTTGTCGATCCGACAAGGGCTGAAAACAGAAAAAATGACGGTAAAAAAGACGGCGCTGAAAAATGCGCCGTCCATGGGGATACCGACATAGGGTTTTGAAGAAATAACTTTGCAAGGCTCCGCTTTTTCGTCATACCTGCGCTTGCCGCTTCGCTTCATCCAGGGGAATGCCCTGATCCCGGGCGATGCGGGCCAGGTCGTCATATTCGGCTTTGGATTTGGTAAAGCCGGGGCCCTTCGCCACCTTCACCCGCACCGGGCCGCAGGGGGTATCGACGGTTTCGACGGTCCGGGGCAGGGTATAGCGCGCGCAGGCGACCCTGCGCACCCCCAGGGTGGTGGTGTGGCGCAGGATCAGGGCGGCCAGGGCATCGGCGTCCTGGGGCAGGCAAACGCAGCACAGCATCACCCCCGGGCGGGATTTTTTCATCCCGATGGATACAGTGTACACGTCCCGCGCGCCGGCGAGGAACAATTGCTCCATGGCAAAGCCCACGGCTTCCCCGGTCATATCATCCAGGTTGCATTCCAATTGGACGATTTCTTCCATTTCCCCGGCGCGCCGGCCCAGGAACGCCCGCACGCAGTTGGCCCGCTCAAAATCCTTTTTCCCCATGCCATAGCCGATCTTTTCGGTGGCCATCAGGGGCCGATCCCCAAAGCGGGTGGCAAAGTGCTTCAGCAGCGCCGCGCCGGTGGGCGTGCATAATTCGCCCTGCACCGCGCCGCCATAGGTGGGCACGCCCTCCAGGATCGCCGCGGTGGCGGGGGCGGGCACCGGCAGGATGCCATGCATGCAGCGCACGAAACCGCTGCCCACGTGTACGGGGGATACGACGATCTCATCCGCCCCGATCCGGTGCATCAGCCAGCATACGCCCACCACATCGGCCACGGCGTCCATGGTGCCTACCTCATGGTAGTGGATTTCGCTGATGGGGCGGCCGTGCGCCCGGCTTTCCGCCTGGGCGATGAGGGCGTACACCGCCTTGGCGTCCCGCTTGACCGCCTCCGGCACGGCCAGGCCGTCGATGATGCCGTCGATATCCGCGGGGGAGGCGTGATGATGGTGTTCGTGGGGATGGCTGTGATCATGGTCGTGCGCATGCTCATGATCATGGTCATGCTCGTGATCGTGCGTATGTTCGTGTTCGTGGTCATGATGATGGCTGTGATCATGCGCATGTTCATGTTCATGGTCATGATGATGGTCGTGCTCATGATCATGGTGATGGGCGGGGTCGTGATCGGGCGCGTCGATGGATTCCTCTTCCTCGCCGTGCACGGTCACCCGCATATGGGTGCCGGTGATGCCGCACTTGACTGCGGGCTCGGCCGACAGGGCCACGCCGGGCAGGTTCAGGCCGTTCATCTGATCCAAAAAAGTTTGCTGGTCCGGGATCAATTCCAGCAGGGCGGCCATCAGCATATCGCCGGCGGCGCCCATGCCGCATTCCAGATAAAGGGTTTTCATGCTGCTTTTCTCCTTGATAATAGTTTGATTGGTTCAAATTATAGCATCGAAGGGACGGTTTGTACAGGGAAAAATTGTCAGAATCGAAAAGGCCGAGCAGGAAGAAATTATATATGAATTGTTTTTTTATTCATTTTCCCTTGATTTTTTGCGCTTCTGGCGCTATAATGCAGCCAATCGAAAGGCAGTCACTGGGAAACGTGCTGTGACAACGCCCCTCGCAGAGAGCCCCCGACGCTGGAAACGGGGCAGGGTGCGGCGCAGGAATTCCTCCCGGCAGCTGCGGCCTGAAGGGCGCATGGCGCCTGCGTAGGGTTCGCCGGTATCCCGCCGTTATCGGGAAGGGCAATGATGGTTGCCCGGCGAGGCTTCGGGTTCCGAAGCAAATTGAGGTGGTACCGTGGATGCGCGTTCATCCGCCCTCTGTTGAAAGCAGGGGGCGGTTTTTCTTTTCGCTTCATGCCGGGAAGCCCGGTTATGAATATCATTTTTTATCAGGAGGGAACCATTGATGAAGAGAATTGCTGCTATGATCCTGGCGCTGGCGCTTTGCCTGACCTGCGTATCCGCCGTGGCGGAGGATAAGCCCATCATCGGGATTATCCAGATGATGGAACACGTGGCCCTGAGCGCCGCCCGGGAGGGCTTTATCGACGCGCTGAAGGCCAACGGCTATGAGGACGGCGTGAACGTGACCATCGATTACCAGAACGGCCAGGGCGAACAATCCAACCTGGCCACCATCGCCGATCGCTTCGTGGGCGAAAAAGTTGCCCTGGTGCTGGCGATCGCCACCCCCGCCGCCGTGCAGATGGCCAGCAAGACCGAAACCATCCCGATCCTGGGCACCGCCATCACCGACTATGTGGATGAAAACGTGCGCCTGGCCGAAAGCAACGAGCGTCCCGGCTACAACATTTCCGGCACCTCGGATATGAACCCCATCGCCGATCAGATCGCCCTGCTGAAGGAACTGGTGCCCGACGCCAAGACCGTGGGCGTATTGTATACCTCCTCGGAATCCAACTCCGTTCTGCAGGCCAAGATCGCCAAGGAAGCCGTGGAAAGCCTGGGCATGGCGTATGTGGAAGTGACCGTGACCAACACCAACGACGTGCAGCAGGCCACCCAGCGCATCGTGGGCCAGTGCGACGCCATCTACATCCCCACCGATAACGTGTTCGCCTCCTCCATGGACATCGTGTTCGGCGTGACCACTGAAAGCAAGACCCCCGTCATCTGCGGCGAAGAAGGCATGGCTGCCAGCGGCGGCCTGGCCACCCTGGGCATCAGTTACTACGATCTGGGCTACCAGACCGGCATCATGGCCCTCGACGTGCTGCAGGGCGCCAACATCGCCGAAATGCCCATCCAGTTCGCCACCGGCTTTGAATATTATTTCAACAAAACCGTGGCCGACGAAATCGGCTTTGAGATCCCCGAAAAGTACCAGGCGTATGCCGTGGAAATGACCGCGGTCAAGTAACGGGCGGACCGGAACCGCCATCGCTCCCGGGGGAGGCGCCGCCTTTCCCGGGGGCCTTTGCGGCGGCCGACGCATTGTATCGAAACGAATGAGGATGGTTTCATCATGACGCAAATTCTGCTGGGCGCGATTTCCCTGGGCCTGCTGTGGTCCATCATGACGGTAGGGGTATATATCACCTATCGGCTGCTGGATATTGCCGATTTGACGGTGGAAGGCACCCTGGCCATGGGCGCGGCCATCGCCTGCACCCTGATCCGGAAGGGGATGGACCCCTACCTGGCCTCCCTCTGCGCGCTGCTGGGCGGCTGCGCGGCGGGGCTGTGCACGGGATTGCTGCACACCAAGCTGAAAATCCCCGCCCTTCTGTCGGGCATCCTGACCATGATCGCCCTGTATTCCGTCAACCTGAAAATCATGGGCGCGCCCAACGTGTCCATCCTGCGGATGAATACGGTGTTCCGCCCGCTGATCCGGCTGGGGCTGAGCAGCAACGTAGCGGTGATCATCATGGGCCTGATCTGCGCCATGCTGCTGATCACCATCTTGTACTGGTTCTTCGGCACCGAATTGGGCAGCGCCATCCGCGCCACCGGCAACAACCAGCGCATGGTGCGGGCCCAGGGCGTGAATACCGATACCATGAAGATCCTGGGCCTGGTGATCAGCAACGGCTTGGTGGGCCTGTCCGGCGCGTTCATTGCCCAGAGCCAGAATTTCGCCGACGTGCAGATGGGCACGGGCAGCATCGTGATCGGCCTGGCATCGCTGATCATCGGCGAAGTGCTGTTCGGCGGGCGGCATTTTTACAGGCGCTTGGTGGCGCTGATCCTGGGCGCGGTGACCTACCGCCTGATCATCGCCCTGGTGCTGGAAATGGGCATGGACCCCAACGATTTGAAGCTGTTCACCGCCATCACGGTGGCCCTGGCGCTGTGGCTGCCCCAAGGGCGTCAATTGCTGCAAACGATCAAAAAATCCACGGGAAAGGAGGGGGCCTGACATGCTGCAGATCCAGAATCTGACCAAGGTTTTCAACGCCGGCACGGTCAATGAGAAAACGGCCCTCTCGAAGGTGAGCCTGCGCCTGGCGCCGGGGGATTTCGTTACCGTCATCGGCGGCAACGGCGCGGGCAAATCCACCCTGCTCAACAGCGTGGCGGGGGTATTCCCCGTGGATGGGGGAAGCATCCTGCTGGATGGAAACGATGTGACGCGCCTGTCGGAGCACAGACGGGCCCGGTATCTGGGCCGGGTGTTCCAGGATCCCATGATGGGCACGGCGGCGGATATGAACATCGAGGAGAACCTGGCCCTGGCCTACCGCCGGGGCAAACGGCGCACCCTGCGCTGGGGCGTTTCCGGGGCGGAGCGCGCCCGCTACAAGGATTTGCTGAAGGAATTGGATTTGGGCCTGGAAAACCGGCTGAGCGACAAGGTGGGTCTATTGTCCGGCGGCCAGCGCCAGGCGCTGACGCTGCTGATGGCCACCCTGCAGGCCCCCCGCCTGCTGCTGCTGGATGAGCACACCGCCGCCCTGGACCCCAAAACGGGGGCGAAGGTGCTGGCGCTGACCCAAAAGCTGGTGGAGGAAAACCACCTGACCACCTTGATGGTGACCCACAATATGCACGACGCCATCCGCCTGGGCAATCGGCTGATCATGATGAACGAGGGCCAGATTGCCCTGGAGATTTCCGGTGAACAGAAGAAGGGGCTGCACAAGGCCGATCTGATCGCCCTGTTTGAAAAATCCAGCGGCGGGGAATTGGACAGCGACCGGCTGCTGCTGTCATGATTGTTTTTTTCCTGTTTCTTGCTTGACAGGAAGATTATGGAATGGTATAGTACAGATAATCACATAGAAACCGTTGAAGCGGAGATAAAGGTGTCGATGCCCCCACAGAGAGCCCGGGGTGCTGAAAGCCGGGCGGGAAACACGGCATCAAATGGACCGCGGAGGGCGCAGTCAAAGGCTGCAAGGCCGAGTATTCTGCGACGTGGGGGCATACGTCAGTTGCCGGGGGTATGATCGTACCCCGCAAAGGGCACGGCCTGGCCGTGAAGCAGGGTGGCACCGCGAATGAACCATTCGTCCCTGACAGAGCAAGATTCTGTCAGGGTTTTTTGTATCCCTGACGGGCAAGGAGGCTGCTATGGATTATCGTCCCACGCTGCAGGAAATCAGGCGGATGGCTGATACGGGGGAATACCGGGTGGCGCCGGTCAGCTGCGAGATCCTGTCGGACCTGCTGACCCCCATTCAGGCGGTGAAGAAGCTGAAGAACGTTTCCACCCATTGCTTCATGCTGGAATCGGCGGAGGAAAAGGAAATATGGGGCCGCTACACCTTCCTGGGCTTCGACCCCAAGCTGAGCGTCACCTGCGTGGGGGGCCGCATGCGGGTGGGCAACCTGACCTTTGAAACGGACCGGCCCTCCGCTTATCTGCGGCAGATTTTGCAGGATTACAAAAGCCCCCGCATTCCCGGGCTGCCCCCCTTCACCGGCGGGCTGGTGGGCTATTTTTCCTACGATTACCTGGGATATGCCGAGCCCTCGGTGCGCTGCCCCGTGCAGGATACCGAGAATTTTCAGGATGTGGACCTGATGCTGTTTGATAAAGTGATCGCCTTTGATCACTTCCGGCAGAAGATCATCCTGATCGTCAATATGCCCCTGGACGACGTGGAAACGGGCTACAACAAGGCGGTGCTGGATCTGCAGGCCCTGAAGCGGCTGCTGACCGAAGGGGAGGGGAAACGGGAGCCGGCCGGCCGGCTGCTGGGGGAGGTGACGCCCCTCTTTGACAAGGATCGTTTCTGCCGGATGGTGGAGCAGGCCAAGCACCACATCCGGGAGGGGGATATTTTCCAGATCGTGCTGTCCAACCGGCTCAGCGCCCCCTTTGAGGGCAGCCTGCTCAATGTGTATCGCATCCTGCGCACCATCAATCCTTCCCCCTATATGTTTTATTTTTCCGGCACTGATGTGGAGGTGGCCGGGGCCAGCCCGGAAACGCTGGTGAAGCTGGAAAACGGCGTGCTGCACATCTTCCCCCTGGCGGGCACCCGCCCCCGGGGCAGGGATGAAAAGGAGGATCGGCAATTGGAGGCGGATCTGCTGGATGATGAAAAGGAGCTGGCGGAGCACAACATGCTGGTGGATCTGGGCCGGAACGATTTGGGCAAAATATCCCGCTTCGGCACGGTGGAGGTGGAAACCTTCCACGCCGTTCAGCGGTATTCCCACGTGATGCACATCGGCTCCACCGTGCGGGGGGAGATCCGGCCGGACTGTGACGCCATCGACGCCATCGAGGCCGTGCTGCCGGCGGGCACCCTGTCCGGCGCGCCGAAGATCCGGGCCTGCCAATTGATCGGCGAACTGGAAAACAACAAGCGGGGCATCTACGGCGGGGCTATCGGCTACATCGATTTTGCCGGCAATATGGATACCTGCATCGCCATCCGCATTGCCTACAAGAAAAACGGCAAGGTGTTCGTCCGGTCCGGCGCGGGGATCGTGAATGATTCCGTGCCCGAAAAGGAATACGAGGAGTGCATCAACAAAGCGAAGGCCGTGGTGAACGCCCTGCACCTGGCGGAGGAGGCGGACGAATGATCCTGTTGATCGATAATTACGACAGCTTTTCCTACAACCTGTATCAGCTGGTTGGGGCGCTGTCGCCGGATATCCGGGTGATCCGCAACGACGAAATGACGGTGGAGGAAATCAGGGCCTTGGCCCCGGAGCGGATCATTCTATCGCCCGGGCCCGGCCGGCCGGAGGATGCCGGGGTGATCATCGACGCCGCCCGGGAATTGGGCCCGGATATCCCTCTGCTGGGGGTGTGCCTGGGGCACCAGGCCATCTGCGCCGCCTTTGGCGCTACGGTGACCTACGCCAAGCAGCTGATGCACGGCAAGCAATCGATTGCCGCGGTCGATCCCGCCTGCCCCCTGTTTGCCGGCTGCCCTGTGGAAATGCCGGTGGCCCGGTATCATTCCCTTGCGGCGGACGCAGCCACCATCCCAGACTGCCTGACGGTGACCGCCCGCACGCTGGATGGGGAGGTGATGGCGGTGCAGCACCGGGAATACCCCATTTTCGGGGTGCAGTTCCACCCGGAAAGCATCATGACGCCCCACGGAAAAACCATGCTGAAAAATTTTCTGGCCCTGTAATTAGTGGAAACGATTCTGAAAGGAGAAATCGCTATGATCAAGGAAGCCATCGTAAAAATCGTTAATAAGGAAGACCTGACGTATGAGGAAGCCTATACCGTGATGAATGAGATCATGAGCGGGGAAACCACCGCCACGCAAAACGCCGCCTTCCTGGCCGCCCTGAGCACCAAGAGCGCCAAGGCGGAAACCATTGACGAGATCGCCGGCTGCGCCGCCGCCATGCGGGCCAAGGCGACGCCGGTGGACGCGGGGCCCGATTTGTTTGAAATCGTGGGCACCGGCGGCGATAACGCCCACAGCTTCAACATTTCTACCACCTCCGCCCTGGTGGCGGCGGCGGGGGGCATGCGGGTGGCGAAGCACGGTAACCGGGCGGCCTCTTCCAAGTGCGGCACGGCGGATTGCCTGGAGGCGCTGGGGGTCAATATTCAGCAGAGCCCGGCAAAGTGCCGGGAATTGCTGGATCAGGTGGGCATGTGCTTCTTCTTCGCTCAAAAGTACCACGCGTCCATGAAATACGTGGGGGCCATCCGCCGGGAATTGGGGTTCCGCACGGTGTTCAACATTTTGGGCCCGCTGACCAACCCTGGCAAGCCCGGCATGCAATTGCTGGGGGTGTACGATGAATACCTGGTGCAGCCCCTGGCCCAGGTGCTGATGAGCCTGGGGGTGCGCAAGGGGCTGGTGGTGTACGGCCAGGACAAGCTGGATGAAATTTCCCTCAGCGCCCCCACCACGGTGTGCGAATTCCAGGATGGGTGGCTGAAAAACTATGTGATCACGCCGGAGCAGTTCGGCCTGCGGCGGTGCAGCAAAAGCGACCTGGTCGGCGGCGCGCCGGAGGAAAACGCCGCCATCACCCGGGCTATCCTGAATGGCGACAAAGGCCCCAAGCGGGACGCGGTGCTGATGAACGCCGGCGCGGCGCTGTATATTGGCGGCAAGGCCCCCACTTTGGCCGATGGCATCGCCCTGGCGGGCACCATCATCGATTCCGGCGCGGCGGCGAATACGCTGAACAAGCTGATCGCGGTGAGCAACCAGCCGGAGGCGGAAGCATGACCATCCTGGATCAATTGGCCGATCACGCCCGGCAGCGGGTGGCGGCGGACAGCGCCCACATCCCGCCGGAGGAGATGCGCTCGCTGGCGGAGCAGATGGGCCGGGGCGATGGAGAAGGATTCTATGCCGCGCTGAAAAAAAACGGCCTGTCGCTGATCTGCGAGGTCAAGCGGGCGTCCCCCTCCAAGGGGCTGATCGCGCCGGATTTTCCCTATCTTTCCATCGCGCAGGCGTATGAAGCGGCGGGGGCCGACGCCATTTCCTGCCTGACGGAGCCCAAATGGTTCCTGGGGTCGGATGCGATTTTCCGGGACATCCGGGCCGCCGTCAAAACTCCCATGCTGCGGAAGGATTTCACCGTCAGCCTGTATCAGATCGACCAGGCCCGGGTGCTGGGGGCCAATGCGGTGCTGCTGATCTGCGCGCTGATGGATACCGCCGCCCTGGCCGCCGCCCTGGCGCGGTGCGACGAGCGGGGTCTGGCCGCCCTGGTGGAGGCCCACGATGAAAAGGAAATCGCCTCCGCCGTGGCGGCCGGGGCCCGGATCATCGGGGTGAATAACCGGAATTTGCGGGATTTTTCCGTGGATTTTTCCAATGCCGCCCGGCTGCGGGATCAGATCCCCGCCGATTGCGTGTATGTGGCGGAAAGCGGCGTGAAGGGCCCGGAGGACGTGGAAGCGCTGATCCGCATCGGCGCCGACGCCGCCCTGATCGGGGAGGCGCTGATGCGGGCGGAGGATAAGGCCGCCATGATGAAGCGGCTGCGGGGGAGCGTATGACGAAAATCAAATTGTGCGGCCTGCGGCGGCAGGTGGATATCCTGGCCGCCAATCAGCTGGCGCCCGATTACGTGGGCTTTGTGTTCGCGAAAAAAAGCCGCCGTTTTGTAACGCCGGAGGAAGCGGCCCCTTTGAAAGCGTTGCTGGACCCGGCCATCCGGGCGGTGGGGGTGTTTGTGGATGAGGATGTGGAGCGCGTGGCGGCGCTGCTGCGGTCGGGCGTGATCGACTGCGCCCAGCTGCACGGCCACGAGGACGCATCGTATGTCGCCCGCCTACGGGCAATCACCGGTCAGCCCGTGATCCAGGCGTTCCGCGTCGCCGGCGCGGGGGATATCGCCCGGGCGGAAAACAGCCCGGCGGATCTGATCCTGTTGGATGCCGGCGCGGGGGAGGGGAAGCCCTTTGACTGGTCGCTGCTGCGGGGCGTTCGCCGGCCCTACTTCCTGGCGGGGGGCCTGACGTGCGGCAACGTGGGCCCGGCGGTAGAAGCGCTGAAGCCCTTCGGGGTGGACGTATCATCCGGCATCGAAACGGATGGGATCAAGGACGTTGAAAAAATGCGCGCCTTCGTGGCCGCGGTAAGAGAGAAGGGAGCACCATGACCAACCCCAAGGGACGATTTGGTGTCCACGGCGGGCAGTATATCCCCGAAACGCTGATGAACGCCGTGATCGAACTGGAACAGGCCTATGACCATTACAAAAACGACCCCGATTTTCAATCGGAATTGACCGCGTTGTTCAACGAATACGCGGGCCGGCCCTCCCGGCTGTACTACGCCGAAAAAATGACCCGGGATCTGGGCGGGGCAAAGATATATTTGAAAAGAGAGGATCTGAACCATACCGGGGCCCACAAGATCAATAACGTATTGGGCCAGGCGCTGCTGGCCCAGAAAATGGGCAAGACCCGCCTGATCGCCGAAACCGGGGCGGGCCAGCACGGGGTGGCCACCGCCACCGCCGCCGCCCTGATGGGCATGGCGTGCGTGGTGTTCATGGGGGAGGAGGATACCCGCCGCCAGGCCCTGAACGTATACCGCATGCGGCTGCTGGGGGCCGAGGTGATCCCCGTGAAAACCGGCACCGCCACGCTGAAGGACGCGGTCAGCGAGGCCATGCGGGAATGGACCAGCCGCATCGACGATACCCACTACTGCCTGGGTTCGGTGATGGGGCCCCACCCCTTTCCCACCATCGTGCGGGATTTTCAGGCGGTGATTTCCCGGGAAATCAAAAGCCAGATCCTGGAAAAGGAGGGCCGGCTGCCCGACGCGGTGATCGCCTGCGTGGGCGGCGGCTCCAACGCCATCGGCAGCTTCTATCATTTCATCGACGATCCCTACGTGGCCCTCATTGGCTGCGAGGCGGCGGGCCGGGGCGTCGATACCTTCGAAACCGCCGCCACGATCAATACCGGCCGGTTGGGCATCTTTCACGGCATGAAAAGCTATTTCTGCCAGGATCAGTACGGGCAGATCGCCCCGGTGTATTCCATTTCCGCCGGGCTGGATTACCCCGGCGTGGGGCCGGAGCACGCCTGGCTGCACGATATCGGCCGGGCCGATTACGTGCCGGTGACGGACGAGGAGGCGGTGTGCGCCTTTGAGTACCTGGCCAGGACCGAGGGCATCATTCCCGCCATCGAATCGGCCCACGCCGTGGCCTACGCCCAAAAAATCGCCCCCACTATGGGCAGGGATCAGATCATCGTGATCACCATTTCGGGCCGGGGGGACAAGGATTGCGCCGCCATCGCCCGATACAGAGGGGAGGATCTGCATGAGTAACATCGCGTCCGCGTTCGACCATGGCAAGGCGTTCATCGCCTTCTTTACCTGCGGCGATCCCGATCTGGCCACCACCGCCGCGGCCATTCGGGCCGCCGTGAGCGCCGGGGCCGACCTGATCGAATTGGGCATTCCCTTTTCCGACCCCACCGCCGAAGGCCCCGTGATCCAGGAGGCTAATCTGCGGGCCCTCACCGGCGGGGTGACCACCGATTTGATTTTCGATCTGGTAAGGGATCTGCGAAGGGACGTGCGGGTGCCCATGGTGTTCATGACCTACGCCAACGTGGTGTTTTCCTACGGGGCGGAGGCCTTTATAGCAGCCTGCCGGCAGATCGGCATTGACGGCCTGATCCTGCCCGACCTGCCCTTTGAGGAAAAGCAGGAATTCCAGCCCCTGTGCAGCGCGTATGGCGTCGACCTTATTTCCCTGATCGCGCCTACATCCGCCCAGCGTATTTCGATGATCGCCCGGGAGGCGGAGGGGTTCATTTACCTGGTTTCCAGCCTGGGGGTGACCGGCGCCCGCGCCGAGATCACCACTGATCTGGGGGCCATCGTGCGGGCCGTTCGGGAGAATACGAAGGTGCCCTGCGCCATCGGCTTTGGCATATCCACCCCGGCGCGGGCGGCCCGTATGGCGGCGCTGGCCGATGGGGCCATCGTGGGCTCCGCCATCGTGAAGCTGATGGCCCAATATGGGAAAGACGCCCCGGCGCACGTGGGGGCGTATGTGAAATCTATGAAGGATGCGCTGCGATAAGCGGCGCGGAGAGGAAAAAAGATGATCCGTCAACTGTCCATTTTCGCGGAAAACAAAAAAGGCGCCATGCATGCCGTCACCCAGGTCCTGTACGGCGCCGGCGTCAACATGAACACCCTGATCACCAACGACAGCGCGGAATTCGGCATCATTCGCATACTGGTGTCCGATACCGATCTGGCGGCCCGGGAATTGATGAAAGCGGGGTACTTGTGCCACTCTGATTACGTGGCCGCCGCTGAAATCGGCGACGAGTGCGGCAGCCTGAACCAATTGCTGGCCACCGTCAATAAGGGCAATATCAACCTGGATTACCTGTATGTCACCTACAGCACCCTGAGCAAGCACCCCGTGGCCATCCTGCGCGCCACCGACCTGATGGAGGTGGAGGAATTCCTGCAGGCCAGGGGATACCACATGCTGGAAAAGCTGGACTGATAGAATCGTTCATTACACAAATGCCCATGCTTCTCAAACGCGGCATGGGCATTTGTGTGCCTTGGGATCGGTTTATGTCATATCCGCCAGACGCAGGATCAATTGCTCCGTTTTTTCCCAGCCCAGGCAGGGATCGGTGATGGATTTGCCATACACCCCCTCGCCGATCTTCTGGCAGCCGTCCTCCAGGTAGCTTTCCACCATCAGGCCCTTGACCAGCCCCTTGAGATCGGGGGACAGGCTGCGGCTGTGCATCACGTCCATGCAGATGCGGATCTGCTCCAGGTATCGCTTGCCGGAATTGTTGTGGTTGGTATCCACCACCACCGCGGGATTTTGCAGGCCGCTGGTTTCGTAAAGCTCCCGCAGCTGCCACAGGTTTTCATAGTGATAATTGGGGTGGGACCGGCCAAAGCTGTCCACAAAGCCCCGCAGGATGGCGTGGGCCAGGGGATTGCCGCTGGTGCGCACCTCCCAATTGCGGTAAATGAATTCCTGCTGGCTTTGGGCGGCGGCGATGGAATTCATCATCACCGTCACATCCCCGGCGGTGGGGTTTTTCATGCCCACGGCGATGCCCAGGCCGCTGGCCACCAGCCGGTGCTCCTGATCCTCCACCGATCGGGCGCCCACCGCCACGTAGCTGAGCAGATCGGATAAATAGCTGAAATTAGAGGGATACAGCATTTCCTCGGCGCAGGTGAAGCCCGTTTCCCGGATCACCCGCATGTGCATCTGCCGGATGGCGATGATGCCGGCCAGCATATCCTCGCCCTTTTCGGGGTCGGGCTGGTGCAGCATGCCCTTATAGCCCACGCCCTTGGTGCGGGGCTTATTGGTGTATACCCGGGGCACGATGAGCAGCTTGTCCTTCACCTGCTCGTTGATCCGGGCCAGGCGGTGCATATAATCCACCACCGCGTCCTCCCGATCGGCCGAGCAGGGGCCGATGATCAGCAGCAGCCGCTGATCCTGCCCGGTCAGCACGTCGGTGATCTGCTGATCCCGCTGCCGCTTGATCTGCCGCAGGGCGGCGTCCGCTGGGTAATCCCGCTTCAATTCCTGGGGCTGGGGCATTTTCCGCACAAATTCCATGGGGGAATCCATTGTTTCACGTTCCTTTGTTCGTACGATTTGCAGAAATTTCCTGCGCGGATGTAGTTTACCACAGCCGGTGGGGAAATGCAACGCTTGAAAGCCCTTGTTTTTTCGCGTGATGAAGCCGGATGGCGGGGGAATTGCCTTGCTATTTTTTTGGAAAAGTGATAGGATAGGCGCGGAATCCGTAGTATAGATGGGGAGGAATCAATTGTGGAAAGAAATAACGCATGGAAAGCCTATGACGAAGCCGCCCTGCAGGCGGTGGAAAACGCTGCCCGGGGTTACCGCGCTTTTTTGGATCAGGGGAAAACCGAGCGGGAATGCGCCGACGCGGCGGTGAAGGCCGCCCAGGCCGCCGGCTATATCCATTTGGAGGAAGCCATCGCCGCCGGCCGCGCCATTCAGCCCGGGGATAAATTGTATCAGGCCCAGATGGGCAAGGCCGTCATGCTGTTTCACGTGGGCCGGCAGCCCCTGGAAAAGGGCATGAACATCGTGGGGGCCCACATCGATTCCCCCCGCATCGATATCAAGCAGAATCCCTTCTATGAGGACACCGATATCGCCTATGCCGACACCCATTATTACGGCGGCATCAAGAAATATCAGTGGGTGGCCCGGGCCCTGGCGCTGCACGGCGTGGTGGCGAAGAAGGACGGCACGCTGGTGCGCATCGTGATCGGCGAGGATGAAAGCGACCCCGTGGTGGGCATTTCCGATCTGCTGATCCACCTGAGCCAGGAGCAGATGGTGAAAAAGGCCAGCGACGTGATCACCGGCGAAGGGCTGGATATCATGCTGGCGGGCCGTCCCCTGGCGGGGGAGGAGAAGGAGCCGGTGAAGGCCATGCTGCTGCAAATCCTGAAGGAGAAATACGGCCTGGAGGAGGAGGACATGCTGTCCGCCGAAATCGAGGCTGTGCCCGCCGGCACCAGCCGGGATTACGGCCTGGACCGCAGCATGATCCTGGGCTACGGCCACGACGACCGGGTGTGCGCCTACGCGGAGATCCAGGCCATGCTGCAATTGCCCGCCGTGCCGGAATACACCTGCTGCTGCCTGCTGGCCGATAAAGAAGAAATCGGCTCGGTGGGCGCCACCGGCATGCAGGCCCGGTATTTTGAAAACGCCGTGGCGGAATTGCTGGCCCTGACCACCGGAAAGGAAAGCGACCTGGCCCTGCGCCGGGCGCTGGCCAACAGCCGCATGCTGTCCTGCGACGTCAGCGCCGGCTACGACCCCCTGTTCGCCTCCGCCTTTGAAAAGAAAAACGCCGCGTACCTGGGCCGGGGCGTGTGTTACAACAAATTCACCGGCTCCCGGGGCAAATCCGGCTCCAACGACGCCAACGCCGAATTCATCGGCCGGCTGCGCAAGGTGATGGATGATCACGGGATCGCCTGGCAGACGGCGGAACTGGGCCGGGTGGATCTGGGCGGCGGCGGCACCATCGCCTATATCTGCGCCTTGTATGGCATGGAGGTGATCGACAGCGGCGTGCCGGTGCTGTCCATGCACGCGCCCCAGGAGATCATCAGCAAGGCCGATCTGTACGAGGCCATCCGGGCGTACACCGCGTTCATGACCGACATGACCAAATAAGGGAGGGCAAGCAAGATGAAGAAAACCCCCATCACTTTGGAGCAATTGGAGGCGTTCAGCCGGCAGTATCAATCCTCGCCTGCCCGTCAGCTGGCCACACTGGCCCTGTCGAAAACCGACCTGAGCGACGCGGCCTACGCGCCCCAGGCGGGCTTTGCCATGCGGCAGAAGTTTTCCCTGGAAATCCCCACCCTGCCGGTGGCTAATCAGCAAAAGAGCGGCCGGTGCTGGCTGTTTGCCGCCGCTAACGTGCTCAGGGAAAGCATCGCCAAGAAACTGAACCTGAAATCCTTCGAGCTGAGCCAGAGCTACCTGGCCTTCTGGGATAAATTCGAGCGGGCCAACTATTTCCTGGAAAGCATCCTGGAAACGGCTTATTTGCCCACCGACGACCGCACCGTGGCCTTTCTTCTGACCACCGGGGTGCACGACGGCGGCCAGTGGGATATGTTTGCCAACATCGTGCGCAAGTACGGCGTGGTGCCCAAGGACGTGTATGACGAAACCTTCCAATCCTGCAATACCCGCAGCATGAACCACATCCTGAACAGGAACCTGAAGATCTGCGCGGTGAAGCTGAGGAAAATGGCGGCCGACGGGGCGGATGACGCGGCGATCCAGGACGAAAAAGCCCGGATGCTGGATCGGATCTACGGCTTCCTGTGCGCCTGCTACACCGAGCCGCCCAAGACCTTTGATTTTGAATATGTGGACGTCGACAGGCACTATCATATCGAAAAGGGCCTGACGCCCGCCGCTTTCCGGGATCGGTACGTGGGCGATCTGCTGGACCGCACCGTCAGCGTCATTCACGCCCCCACCGCCGATAAGCCCTACCACAAAACCTTTACCGTGAACATGCTGGGCAACGTGGTGGGCGGCCGGATGGTAAAGCACCTGAATTTGCCCATGGAGGAAATGAAGCAGGCCATCATTCGCCAATTGGAGGCGGGCAAGGTGGTGTGGTTCGGCAGCGACGTGGGCAAGTTCGGCTTGCGGGAAGCGGGCGTGTGGGACGACCAGTGCTTCCAGTATGAATTGCTGACGGGGCTGGATCTGACCATCTCCAAGGAGGATAGCCTGAATTACTGGTTTGCCGCCATGAATCACGCCATGGTGATCACCGGCGTGAACCTGGTTGATGGGAAGCCCACCCGCTGGAAGATCGAAAACAGCTGGGGCGACCAGAACGGCGAAAAGGGATATTACGTGTGCTCCGACAGCTGGTTTGACGCGTACGTGTTCCAGGCGGCCATCGAAAAGGAATACCTGGGCGATCTGGCGGCCTTCTACGATTTGGAACCTATTGCGCTGGCCCCCTGGGATCCCATGGGCACGCTGGCGGACTGACGGCGGCTTTGGCCGGGGAATCGTGAAAATATGACAAATAATTAAGGATTTTTGTTAGCTTTTCCCTTGACCGGCAAGGCAGAATGTGTCATAATTAAGTGTGGATGATCGCACGTTGAATCACGCTTCCCGGCTGCATGCCGGGGTGGTTTACGTGAGGATGAAAGAAGAGTAGAAAAAGACAGGGAGGAACATGGATGATGAAGAAGCGCGTCATGCAATGGATGGGTCTGCTCGCGCTGCTGACCGTGCTGCTGGCCAGCCTGAGCGGCTCAGCCCTGGCGGAGACAGGCGCACTGGTGAATCAGGCGCAGGCGGAAGCCTATGGGGCGGGCGAGGATGTCGTGATCAACCTGATCGGCTCCGCGTCGATCCAGGGCGCGGAGAACGAAGACCTGTTCATGAAATATTTGGAGCAGGAAACCGCCGATCCGCTGACCACCCCGCAGAAGGCCGTTTTCGGCGCGGGCGAAAAGCTGAAGGGCAGCGCCAAGAAGGCGTACGACCTGCTTAAGCCCCACATGCTGAAGGTGGCTGCCGGTAAGGAAACCAGCACGGTGTTCACGCTGTCGCTGTCCAAGCTGGGCATCAAGAGCAAGTATACCTACAAAGAACTGGGCCTGTCCAGCAGCGCCTCCATTTCCGCGGCCAACGATGCGGCTTATAAGCTGATCTCCAAAGAACTGGAGGGAATGTGGACGGCCATCGAAACGCTGATGCTGGATTGTCCCTACGAAATGTATTGGTTCGATAAGACGGCCGGCGCGTCCTGGAGCATCCCGGGCGTATCCTCCTCCGGCGGCGTGACCACCGTGTACGGCACCACCACCACGCTGAAAATGTATGTGGCCGCCGCTTACGCCAATCCTCTCTATTACACCTATACCACCCAGACCAGCACCGATCAGATCGAAACCGCCAAGAACGCGGTCAAGAACGCCAAGGCCATCGTGAAGAGATACGCCGGGCTGAATGACTACGATAAGGTGCGCGCCTATCTGTACGAAATCTGCGATTTGGTGAGCTACAACTACGCCGCCGTGTATAACAATTACTCCTACGGCGATCCGTGGCAGTTGATCTACGCCTTCGACGGTGATACTTCCACCAACATCGTGTGCGAGGGCTATTCCAAGGCCTTCCAGTACCTGTGCGATCTGAGCAAATTCGACGCCGACGTGTGCTGCTACACGGTGTATGGCGACGTCACATGGGATTCCGGCGGCGGCGGCGCCCACATGTGGAATTTCATCACCATGGATAACGGCAAGAACTACCTGGTGGATGCGACCGCCTGCGACTCCGATTGGGGCGTGGATGAATACCTGTTCCTCAAGGGCGCGGAAGCAGGCAGCGGCAAGAACGGCTACGCGCTGGTGCACGGCAACCGGTATGTGTTCGATACCATCACCGCGTATTCCAATAAGAACCTGACCCTGTGCACCAAGGATTACACCACCCACACCATGACCGCCGGCGAAAACCACGTGCTGAAAAAGGTGAAGGCCTATGATCCCACCTGCACCGTGCCCGGCGCTATCGATCACTACGCCTGCACCGCGTGCAGCAAGGTGTTCGCCAACCGCACCGGCAGCATCAGCACCACCAAGGCCAAGATCTCCATTGACGCCGTGGGCCACAAGCTGAAGAGGACCGCCAAGGTGGCCGCCGACTGCGTGACCGCCGGCAACAAGGCGTATTGGACCTGCTCCACCTGCGGCAAGGTATATTCCGATTCCAAGGGCGTGAATGAAACCACCGTGAAGGCCATGCGCATCGCCCCTCTGGGCCACACGCTGGATTACACGGCCGCCGTGGCGCCGGATTGCACCACCGCCGGCAACCTGGAATATTGGCACTGCACCGTGTGCGATCTGTATTTCGCCGATGCCGCCGCCAAGCAGCCGACCACCAAGGAAGAAATGACCCTCGCCGCCCTGGGCCACAATATCGTGGATGGGCTGTGCACGGTGTGCGGCGTGCCTGCCGCGCCGTCCGGGGCGAAGGCCAGCGTCAAGAAGCAGGTGACCACCCTGACCTGGAACGCCGTGCCCACCGCCGATTCCTATTCGGTGTATAACGGCACCAAGCTGCTGGCCAAGGGCGTGACCGATACCACCTACAAGTACACCGGGCAGTCCTTCGGCAAGCTGTTCAATTTCACCGTGGTGGCTGTGAACGCGGCGGGTGAAAGCGCCCCCAGCGCCAAGATGTCCACCATCGTGCTGGATAAGACCGCCAGCCTGACGGTGGAAAGCGTAGCTGCCGGCGCGAAGCTGACCTGGAAGAAGGTCACCGGCGCATCCGGCTACAAGGTGCTGCGGGACGGTGTGGCGATCAAGAACATCACCTCCGGCTCCACCCTGACCTTCACCGATACCGGCGCGCCCAAGGCGGGCAAGAAGTGCGTGTACTCCGTGTATGCCATTTCCAAGTATCAGTACAGCACCCTGACGGTCAAAGCCAAGTTCATCCGCCTGGCCACCATGAATGCGGTGACGCTGAACAACAATACCGCCAAGAAGCTGACCATCACCTGGAAGAAGGCCACCGGCGCGGATCGCTACGAGATCTATTGCTCCACATCCAGCACCAAGCCCAAGGCCACCACCGCCGCTACCAAGACCATCAAGAGCGCCACCACCCTCAGCCTGACCATGAAGAATCCCACCGTGGGCAAGACGTACTATGTGTACGTGCGTCCCTCGGGGTTGAACGGCTCCACCCGCACCTACGGCGAATGGACGCCCGTGGCCAAGCTGAAGATCGTCCGGTAACGCCGGATCAGCGAAAACTGTAACATAACATGACCCCGGCTGGGCCTATGCGCCCGGTCGGGGTCTTTTCGATGTATGATCAATGCGGGCCGAGGCGTCCACCGCCATCGGGCCGCGTCAGCCAAACGGGTTTTCTTCCTCCCAGCCCCGATCATAGGGCACCTCCGCGTCGGCATCGAAGGCTTCGGGCCGCAGAAAAGCCTTGCCCGATCGCAGGTTGGCGATTTCCTCCTTGGTCATGGCGGTGCCGGTGCCCTGGCAGGCGTAGCAGCGGTACAGACATTCGGGGCACACGCAGGCGTTATCCCGCTCGGAATGGATCATCCACGTTTCGCTTTCGCAGTGGGGGCAATGGCAGCGCATATTGGTTCCTCGCTTTGGCATGAATTTCGGGAAAAGTATATCATGTTGTGAAGGATTTGTAAATCATCTGCCGGATGGGTTTGCCTTTTTTCGGGGCATGGGATATAATAGCGGTGGATCGATTGTTTGCGGAGGATCGTTATGCTGGCCGTTTTGTATGGGCTTGTGTTTATGGTGGGGGGCATCGCCGCGGTGCGGTTCCTGCTGCCGCAAAAGCGGATGATCGTGCGCCTGTGGCTGGGGGCAGCCCTGGGCTTGGCGCTGATGATGTGGCTACCCGCCCTGTGCGCCTTTGCGCTGCGCTTTTCCCTGGCCGCCCACGGGCTGGCCCTGGCGCTGCTGCTGTTGCTGGTGGCCGGGGCTTACCTGGGCCGGAGCAAGCGCCCCGCCGCGGCCTGGAGCGCAGACGACGCCCGGCTGGGAAAGCTGCTGCTGTGCGTGGCGCTGCCGCTGACGGTGATCGGCGGCTACCTGCAATGGACCCACAACATCATGCCTGCCGCGGACGGCGCGCTGCACGTAGGCCAAAGCACCTACGGCGATCTGCCCCTGCATCTGGCCATCGCCTCCGGCCTGCGCAATGCTTCTTTCCCGCCGGATTACAGCATCCTGCCGGGAGAATTGCTGTCCTATCCCTTCCTGGCCGATTCTCTGTCCACCAGCTTCATGCTGCTGGGGTGCGATCTGCGCGCCGCCATCGTGATCCCCGGCATTTGGATGACGGCGCTGACCTTCGGCGGTTATGTGCTGCTGGCCGCCCGCATGGCCGATACGAAAAAAGGCGCGGCGCTGGCGGCGCTGTTTTTCTTCCTCAACGGCGGCCTTGGCTTTTTATATCTGGTGGATATGCAGGGGGCGGTGCTGGGAACCGCCGGCAGTAACGAATTGCAGAGCGTGAAGGGCCTGTGGGCACGCATCCAATTGGTGCTGAACGGCTGGTATCAGACCCCCGCCAACCACGCCGAATTTACCACCTATAACCTGCGCTGGAGCAACGTGATCGCGGATATGATGGTGCCTCAGCGCACCACCCTGGCGGGCTGGACGCTGGTGATCCCCTGCATCTACCTGCTTTACGATGCGCTGAGGCCCGAATGGCCGCCGCTGCAAGGGCCGGGGAAGGGGCGTCGGATCGACCTGCGCCCCATGGTGCTGCTGGGCCTGTGGGCCGGCATGCTGCCCATGGTGAACACCCATTGCTTCCTGGCCCTGGGGCTGATGAGCGCCGGCTGGATGATTTATGATCTCATCCGTAACCGCGGGAACGTTGGGCGGGCCCTGCTGCCCTGGGCGGTGTACGGCGGGCTGGCGGTGGCGCTGGCCGCGCCCCAGCTGTTCACCTGGACCTTCCAGCAATCGGTGGGCAACGACGCGTTCCTGAACATCCATTTCAATTGGGTCAACGGCGATTTGGGCATGCTGGATGGGTACCTGTGGTTCTATATCAAAAACATCGGCCTGCCCTTCCTTTTGATCCTGCTGGCCCTGCTGGAAAAGAATGAAAAGCGTCGCTTCCTGGCCTGCGGCGCGTTTATGATCTTCCTGCTGGCGGAATGCATCCAGTTCCAGCCCAATCCCTACGATAACAACAAGCTGTTTTATATCTGGTATATGCTCTGCTGCGTCATCGCCGCCGATTACGGCCTGGAATTGCTGGGAAGGCTGCGGGGCATGCGGGCCCGGCCTGTCATCGCCGCGATGGCCGCTGTATGTTGCTTTGCCACCGGCGCCCTGGCGGTGGCCCGGGAGTGCGTCAGCGATTACGAAATGTTTTCGGAATCCGACGTGGAAGCGGCGGCGTTTGTGGAAACGCTGGAAGGGGATCCCCTGTTCCTGACCGGCGATCAGCACATCAATTTCGTTTCCAGCCTGGCGGGCAAGCGCATCGTGTGCGGCCCCGACCTGTGGCTGTACTGGCACGGGTATGGGGAGGAAACCGCCCGCCGGCACGGCGACGTGGAACGCTTCTACGCGGACCCGGTGGGCAATGCCGACGTGCTGACGGCGTACCAGGTGGATTACATCCTGGTATCCAGCAACGAATTGTACAATTACGATGTGGACGTCGGGGCGCTGGAGGAGCATTATCCGGTGGTGTACAGCAATGGCAGCGTCACCCTGTACGCGGCGACGGGGCATGATTTACCGGCGGGGGAGGCCAATGGGGCATGGTGACGCGGTTTTTGCAGTATTCTCTGGATCACAACCGACCGGTCAAGGCGCTGTTTGCCGACACCATGAAATTCAAAAACATTACCGTGGTGCTGCTGGATGGGAACACGGTGGGCTATCTGACCGCCGGGCGAAAAAAGCCCCTGACCACCACGGTGGATAACCTGCTGTCCGTTTCCTACGCCCGGGGGGACGACGGCGACACGCTGCAATACGCAAAGGGAGAATGAAATGATTCAGAAAATCAAAGCCCTGCTGAAGGACCGGGAAAAGCTGAGGGAGATGGCGCTGTACATCGTGTTTGGCTTGCTGACCACCCTGGTGAACTGGCTGGTCTATTTCGCGGTGACCAGGCTGCTGGGCATCGGGGGGATGGAGCAGGGCAGCGCCGCCTACGTGCTGGTGTCCAACGTGGGCAACGTGCTGGGCTGGGTGATGTCGGTGCTGTTTGCCTTCTTTACCAACAAAAAATATGTGTTTAAAAGCGCCGCCGATGGGAAAACTGGGGCCTGGCGGGAATTCGTTCTGTTCGTGTCGGCCCGGATCGCCTCCTTTGTGATATTCGACCTGGCGCTGTTCAACCTGCTGCAGTGGCTGGGCATGAACGCCGATTGGGACAAGCTGCTGATGAACGTGCTGGTGGTGATTTTCAATTACTTTGCCAGCAGCCTGGTCATTTTCCGCTCCAAAAAGCAATAATGGAAGGCAAGACAGGCTGTTTCCGGCGGGATAATTCCTGCCCGGGGCTGGTCAAATCAGGAAATATCGTGTATAATAACAGGGTAATTTCCCATTCGAAGGAGGATGATCGATATGGCTCTGGTTACTACCAAGGAAATGTTCAAAAAGGCCTATGAAGGCGGCTATGCCATCGGCGCGTTCAATGTAAACAACATGGAAATCGTGCAGGGCATCACCGAGGCGGCCAAGATGGAAAACGCGCCTGTGATCCTGCAGGTGAGCAAGGGCGCCCGCGCCTATGCCAACCACACCTACCTGGTGAAGCTGGTGGAGGCCGCCATCAAGGAAACCGACCTGCCCATCGCCCTGCACCTGGATCACGGCCCCGATTTCGAAACCTGCAAAAGCTGCATCGACGGCGGTTTCTCCTCCGTCATGATCGATAAGAGCGGCCTGCCCTTCGAGGAAAACATCAAGGAAACCCGCCGCGTGGTGGAATACGCCCACGATCACGGCGTGGTGGTGGAAGCCGAACTGGGCACCCTGGCCGGCGTGGAGGACGACGTGAAGGTATCCGCTGAGGATTCCAGCTACACCCGCCCCGAGGAAGTGGAAGAATTCGTGACCCGCACCGGCTGCGACTCCCTGGCCATCGCCATCGGCACCAGCCACGGCGCTTACAAATTCACCGCCGCCCAGTGCACCCGCAATGCCGACGGCATCCTGGTGCCCCCGCCCCTGCGCTTCGACGTGCTGGAGGAGGTTTCCAAGCGCCTGCCCGGCTTCCCCATCGTGCTGCATGGCGCGTCCAGCGTGCCCCAGGAATTCGTGAAGATCATCAACGAATTCGGCGGCAAGATGCCCGACGCCGTGGGTATCCCCGAGGAACAGCTGCGCAAGGCCGCTACCATGGCCGTGTGCAAGATCAATATCGACAGCGACCTGCGCCTGGCCTTCACCGCCATGATCCGCAAGCATATGGCGGAGCATCCGGATCATTTCGATCCCCGGCAGTACCTGACCGACGCCCGCAACGCCCTGCGCGATATGGTGCGCCATAAGATCGTGGATGTGCTGGGCTGCAATGGCAAAGCCTGATCGATCACAGCGCCCGGAAAGCGTATAGCAAAGCGCACCCTGAACGAATGAGTTCAGGGTGTTTTTTGGGGATCGTTCACCTCACAGCAGATCGTTCTGCAGGGAACGTAAGGTCAAGCTGTCTTGCGAGTTGAACACGCATTAAATGGTTTTTCACAGAAACTTAGGAACTTGTGTTTATCTGACACCTCATCCGGCGTTTCGCGCCACCTTCCCCTCCAGGAGAAGGCAGATGAGATGACCATAAGCTTCTGTGAAAACCCAATAAATAACCGCCGGAAATACGTGCTTTCCGGCGGCTTTGTTGATCAAATGATAGGGGAGGGGGTGATTATTCCAGCGGTTTGTCGTTAAGCGTCACGTTGGCGCTTTCGCAGTTGGTCAGCGTGAACACGGTGGGGTTGGCCCAGACGTCGTTGCCGTAGGCCTCTGCCAGGCCCTCGTAGAAGAAGCCCGCGCCGACGATCGCGCCTACGCCATCCACATTTTCACCGGCGGTGATGTCCACTTGGCTGGCCTTGCAGCCTGTGAATGCCGTTACCGGCAGGCCGATGCTTGCGTCCTCATAGCCGCCCGCATAGCCCGTGATGCCGCCGATCCAGAAGCAATTGTCGCCCACGGCAAGCTGTACATGGTCGGCCGTGTTACCGGTGAATTGTTCCGCGGCGAAGCCGCAGCCGGAAATGCCGCCGATGCCATAGCAGTTATCGCCCGCCTGGACCCTGCCGGTGGCGGTGCAGTTTACGACGCTGGTCATTTCCAAACCGCCGCCCACCAGGCCGCCATTGGCGCTGTTAGCGGGGACAACGACGCCGCTGGAGCCGCGAACCACGCAGTTTTCGATGAGACTGGCCATGCCCGCGCCAACGATGCCGCCGTACATGCCTTCGCCGCTGATTTCGGAAGCGTATCCGACAACCAGGGAATCCTCCAGCGTGACGTTGGAAACAGTGGAGCAGAAGGAATAACCAACGACGGCGGATACCATAGTGGTGCCCTCCACCGTGGCGTTATTCACGGTGAAATTGCCGATCTGCGCGTTGGCGACGCAGCCAAACAGGCCCAATGTCCATTTGTCCGGCTGTTCGATCACCAGGTTGCTGATGGTGTGACCCTGGCCGTCGAAGGTGCCGGTGAAGGCATAGGAAAGATCCGGCATTTCCGCTTCCTCGCCCTCCTGGCCCAACTGCACGAAGCTGCCGATGGGGGTCCACTCCTTGCCGCCCAGGTCGATATCGGCCGTCAGCACATAGCTGCCGGACAGATTGCTGTTGATCGCCGCCAGATCCTCCGCCGTGGCAATTTCCACAACAGCCGCGGCCTCGGCTTCCTCTTCCTCGCCGGCGTTCTCATCCACGAACAGCTTGATGCAATCCTTGATCTGGCTTTCCTTGTAGTTATCGTTGATGGCGCCGACCAGCCAATAGGCGTATTCACCCTGATCGTAGCTGCCCATGTTTTCCAGGCTCGCGCCGTAACGGAATTCCACATGCTGGGTTTCGGCGATGGTATCATCGGCGAAAGCAAAGTAGGTGAACATGCCCGCGTCCGCGTCGTCGGTGGCGTATACCCGCAGTTGGGTGCCGGTGGGCTGGCCGAAGAAGGTCACGTCCACGCTGTCCAGATAATGATAGGCGTGGCGGAACGCTTCCTTGCCATCCGCGTCCACGCCATAGATCACGTCACCGTCGATGGTAACGCTCTTCAGGCCGTTTTCCAGATAGCAGTCAAAGATCATGGAGGCGGGGTCGCTGCCGAAAGCGTCGATGGCTTCCTGGCCCTTCAGCGTGCCCATGAAGCCCTGGGTCATGGCCACGTAATACCCTTCCGCCGCTTCGCCCTCAATGCCATAAGCGGCCAGGCATTCCATCCAGTAATCCTTGTATTCTTCCTTGGCAAATTCCGGGAACAGGTCGATGTAGGTGCCATTGAGCCGGGGCAGCAGCTCGTCATCGGATACTGCCACATCCACGTCGATGGTGAAAAGGCCATTCCAGGTGATGAATTCGATCTGGGCGATCCGCTTGCCCTTCAGGGCGTTGTATACGTCGCTGTCCAGGTCAAAGCCGATTTGGGTTTTCCGCCACAGGTTGGCGATGTGGCGCAGGCCCACCTTGGTTCCGTCGTCGGCCGTCAGGATCACGCCGCTGACGTTCAGGTCAGCCAGGGCGTCGTCGGCGCCGGCCACCTTCATCACCATGTCGGCGTGACGGTCGTAGACGAAGGAAGCGGAGCCGTTTAGCGCCGTGGTTTCGGCCTGGATGGCGCCAAAGCTGCCGTCGGCGTTCAGCGCCTTATAGGCGGCGGGCGTTTCGGCCAGCGCATACCAGGAGAAGCTGGGCGCTTCAAACAGGGCTTCGCTGCCTGCGAAAACGTTGGTGGATTCCTGGCCCTTGTTGGTCACGGTGATTTCCACTTGGCTTTCATCCGTGATTTCCACGCCGCCCAGCGTGGCAAGCACGTTTTTATCCTCCACATAGACGGGGAAGATCACGCCGGTGATGTCGGTGCCCACAGGGTCCACGTGGTAGCTGCCGCCGGCCAGCGTGGCGGTGCGGGACTTCATCAGGGTGGAAGAGGATACGGCGTCGATGCCGGAAGCATCCGTCACTTCCGCCTCATAGAACGCCGCGTATGGAATATTCATCAGCACATAGTTGCCTTGCTCGGCCTGGCATACCGCCACGGCGCCAAACAGGCAGAATACGCACAGCAGGATCGCTAATCGGGATACGATGCGATGTTTCATTTTTTCGCCCCCTTGGTTTATTCCGCCAGGGCGGCGCCAAGGGCCTTGCACTTCGCAATGCCGTCGTCATCCGGCGTTTCGTTGACGATCAGGCTGTCAGCGGCCAGCGCGATGCCCTTTTCGGCGCACCGGCTTTCCCAATTGCGCATCCATTCGCCGTCGCCCCAGCCGTAGGAGCCGAACAGGGCCACCTTCTTGCCGGCCAGCGCGCCTTCGATGCCTTCCAGCATGGGCAGGAATTCACCGTCCTCCAGTTCTTCCGCGCCCATAGCGGGGCAGCCCAGGGCCACAGCGTCGTAAGCGGAAACGTCGCTCACGTCGGCGCAGGTCAGTAAATCGACCGCCGCGCCTTTCTCCTTCGCGCCCTCCGCGACCGCGTTGGCCATGGCCTCCGTGTTGCCAGTGCTGCTCCAATAGATTACTGCCAGTTTGCTCATGCTGATACCTTCCTTTCGTTGCTTTCTGATTTATATGAAAACTGTCGCGGTCCGATCGTCAGCCGGGACAGGCTCCATCCTTCCTGATTGCGCCGCACATACGCGTTGGTGCAGCGGCGGCAGCGGGCGAAGATGCGCTTGGCTTCTTCTTCGTCGCTTTCAAATACCTTCCACAGGCCCGTGCATTTGCATTCTTTGTGCTCGATGAACCCCCGCACGTCCACCGCGGGATAGCCCAGGAACAGGCCGATTTCGTGGGGAAAGGATTCGCATTCCCGCAGCCTGCGGATCAGATACAAAATCCGCGTCATGGGCGTTCCCTCCGGATAGCCGTTTTCCCGCAGGATGCTTTCCGCCACGGGGTTTTGCAAATCGCGCTCCAGCATTTGGGGCCGGAACAGATAAATCAGCGCCCGCCCGTTCAAATACCGCAGCGGGAACGCCCGCACCCCTTTCTGGATGAGGCACCGATTGATCAGGCGCAGGCTCTCGGTCAATTCCGCCTGGCTTTCAAACGGGCAGTTGAACAGGCTGCCTGTTTTGATGGCCGCCAGCGTCGGCGCGCAGCAGCGAATCACCAATTCGTCGGACATAAGCTTCTCCTTGAGTTAGCGGTTTCTAACCATGATCCGAAAAATATGCCGCTCCTTAGCGTCCCAGGGGAAAGAGCAGCTTAGTTAGATAAATCTAACATCGTTATGATACCATGAGTTTTCGCTTGTGTCAATAGCAAATGATGAAGAACTGCATTTTTTCTATGATCACAGCGCTTTCTTCGGGCAATTTCTGACGCATTCCATGCACAGGATGCATTCGGTTCCGTTTTCTCTTTTTCTGGAATTGTCCGTCACGTCGACATGCATGGGGCAGACCCGCCTGCATTTGCCGCAGGAAACGCATTTTTCCTTGTCGCATTTTATCCGGAGCAGGGAAAAGTAGCTCATAGGCTTCAAGAATACCGTGATAGGGCAGATGTATTTGCAGAAGGCGCGATTATCCTGAAAAGCAAAAGCAAGGCCGATGCCCACTGCGTAATAGAGCGCATTCCCCACGATAAACGCCCAGAACATGACGCGTTCCAAATTGCCTACATGGGCAAGGAAGAGGGCGGAAACAAAGATCAGCGAGGCGGCAAAGGTCAAATACTGGATCCAGCCGATTTTCTTCCGCGGCTGCGCGGGCGTCTTGTAAGGCAGGAAATCCAGCACCATCGCCGTCCAACAGGCGTAACCGCACCAGCCGCGCCCGAAGATCAGGGGGCCAAGGATCTTGGCCACCGCGTAATGGATCGTCGCCGCTTCAAATACGCCCGTGAACAAATAGTACCAGAAGCCCTCGATCTGCATATTCTCCCCGGAAATCAAGCCCAGGTAGATCAGCATGTACAGGCCGACCAGCAGCTGAACGATCCGCCGGGCATGCTTGTATTTCCGGATGAACAGGAAGATGCCCAGCGAGAGGGAAAGGCCGATATAACTGAAATTGAACAAATAGAACAGGTTATCCTTTGTCAGCCACAGCGTGATCGCAACCGCTTCAAACACAGCCAGCATCAGCGACGGCAAGGCATATTTCTTCATTCCTTTGTTTCCTCCGTGGCAGCTTCCCGTCCTCTTCGCCGGTGCGTTTTATGAACCCATGATGCCGGCCATGCTCGCATTCGCGGCCCGGCTGGATGGAGAATTGATCTGCGGTCAATTTGCTCGTTATTATAATAAAACGAGCCCCCTGTGGCAATTAAAATGCTGCAGGAGGCTCGTTTGCATATTCCAGCCATAACTGTCGTTTATTGACCCGATTCCTTTTTTAAGTTGAAAATCGGGAACTTTACAAATTCCTTACGCTCATCTTCCGGAATTCTTTTTAACCAAAAATCAACTTCATCGTATCGTTCAAGAAGAATATTCGTGCCTGCCATTATGTGAGCATTGTCGGCTGATTGAGCAGCAATTGCGAATAATTCTTCTTTTTCAGGATTTTCTAATGGACGAGTACGCTTTATTATCTGTAAGCGATTCAATGCAGATACTCTCTTATCCCAGACCTCAGCCGGCATACTCTCAAGCCATTTTGCAAATTCAAGTGCTGTATTAATCAGCTTTGTTTTTCGTTCTCCAGAAGCTTTATCAGAAGCGCCTATCATAAACAGCATTACCGAATTTGCAATATCGTATATATACGGAGTCGCTGAATATCGTTGGAATGATGGGAGTAATCGCTCGAACTGAATATTTGAAACTTTAAGATACGCCTCTTCATCAAAGATTATTGCAACCGGTACTGGAAGATCATTTTTATCTTTTACTCCCGTATACATTGGTTTCAAGTAATCCAAAGCATTATAAAAAGTGTAGGTGCCTCTATCATTCTTGCTTTGCTTTAGCCAAAGTGCAAAGCGCAAAGAACCGATCTCAATTGTTGTTATGGTTGGTAAGTCTTCGCGCAAGCCGGAAACGGGTTGGTGATCAACTGTTGATATTGCTAATCGTTCCAGGTTCCGATAATCTTCTGCTGTTAATTTCGTTAAGTCAATATCATCTGTACATCCTTGCAAATCAAGCATTTGTATGAACCGCGCCATCTTTTTCAAATTTGAAGTCTGTGACGCCTGGTTGAAACGGCTTAAGTCAAGCTTGTCCCTATCGAACTCGTGTCGGATACCTCCTGTTTCAAAACCGTTATTCTCAATAGCTGCCAAAATGAAGCTGCTGTCCTTATACAATGTTCTCAGCATATTGGAGCCCTTGTACTCCATGCTGCATCCCGGTTGTCCTTCAGTGAACTTAACACGGAAACTGCTACCAATCAGCACAGTCGTTGAATTAGGTTCATGAATTATATCATAGGAATTATAATAAGGAGTTCCAGCAACAGTAACAGGCACTTCAAGTCTTTGACGATCTACCAAGTGGATAGGCTGGCCTTGGACAGGCTGCCATACATCACTGTTCTTTAGCTTTGCATATATATAAACGTCGTGATTATTTAAATCAGCAGGGTACTTCGGTTTTGCCCCATACCCAAAGAATGGAATTTTAAACCCTTCAAGAATTCCTTTCTTCTCCAAATCGTCAAGCTGCGGAAGTTCACCAACATTCGCAAAGCTCGCCTGCATACGACAGTTTTCATAGCAGTTGAGCACTATGGTTGCTATGTCTTCACCTTTGCGTGGAAGAGCTTTCAGCAAAACTGAAGGTTTTGATTTTGCTTTTGTCTTTGCAAGAATATCAATAATCTTCACCGGAGTAAGCTCTTGATAATAGACTTTATCTTCAAAGCCCTTATCTGATTGTCGAACATAAACAACAAACAGTAAGCATCCACCATTTGTCTTGAAGTTCAATAAATCATCAATGGACATGGGGTAGGTAATCGCATCTTTATTGAAGTGCTTTTTTTCACACCCTTTAACCTGAACATTTACTCTTTTCAACCCTTTTTTTGTTTGACGAGCATTTTGATGCACGCAAATATATCCATCAAAGGATGGGCTTTTGTCATTGTCAGAAATATAAGAAGACAATACGGGAGACAATCGTATTTTTGCTTTTACAGCATCAACTGCCGTCTCTTCTATAGCTTTAGGATTTAAGGCCATTTTGTTTCTCCATAATCATCTAAGCAGTTTCACCTCATGACTTTCTCCATCAGACTGGTATAGCTATCTACCACATCGTAAACAACGTTCTCACCACTAATGGCTTTGAAGTGCTCCCTGGCGCAGTGAATTTTGGCGTCCTCCACCATACGCAGCTGCATGCTGGACATGGAGCCCTTCGTCTCAGCGATAAAGTAGATATGCTTCACAGTGCCCTCATAGAAGGCAATGGCCCAGTCAGGGTTGTAGTGACCAACAGGGGTAGAAATGTAGAACCCGTCCGGCAGTTTTACATAAACCGCTACGTTCTGGTTTGTGTCTAGGTCAGTGACAAAGTCCCGCTCGTTGGTGGAGTCGTAGACCACATGATCGTAAAGACCCTTCTTCACCTTCTTGGCGTTGACATCCAGCTTGCCCTTGATCGTCGGCTCAGTGAAGATGTCCGTGCCGTAATGATCATCCATTACGTCGTAGGTGATATGCTCGATGATCGCAGTTGCCTTTTCATCGTTGATTAACTGTGCCGCCCGGATGATGAATTCTTCGGGGTTATCCTTAAACTGGTCGAAGGTGGCAGGCTGAATACCGGTCAGGATCTGGATGATCGCCTTCCGAGTCAAACCGGTCTCATCCACCAGCTTGCCGACGAGGTCATACTTCACACCCTTGTTTGCCGTAATCCTCCGCCCAGTATCATAGGTGTCAGACTCTTCCTTCATGAAGGCGTTACCGCTGACCAAGTCTTCCCGAGATTTGATCTCGCTCATGCTGCCCGTTTCCACCTTGAAATAAATCTTGGAAACATGCAGCTTGGCGTCCAGCGCGGCGATAGCTTTTCGTACCAGCTCGTCAGTATCAAAATCTACCACATACACGGACTTGGCATTGATGCGGCTCCAAAGGGCTCTGAATTCCTTGCTGTTCAGCTTCTCTTCATCCACCTGCAGCTCCACATTGTTGCTGCGGGCGTTCTCCGGCTTCATGGTCTCGGCAGTATAGACGGAATCGACAATCTCAATGATGGACGCTGCACAGTCGGCAACTTCCTCCGGCATCTGCACGTTGCCATTAGCCTTGTCCTCATAATATTTATCGGTCAGAACGCCTTTGCGATCGATGTAGCGATTGACCGTCATCTCATAGACAATGCTGGAAGCCAGGTCTGCATCCACGACTGTTTCATTACCCTGAGAATCCTTGATGACCTTTCCCTTGAACAGGTCTGCAGTGACAGCACGGGGACGATCTGCCACAGCCTCCGCCAGTTCTGTCTGCAGCCCTTTGGCAAAGCTGTCATAGCTTTCACTCGCAATGACGGTGAGCACATTAACGTTATGCACATCGTTGCCCAGCACGTTGGTGTCCATGCGTTCGCCGTCCTGATTGACACACAGGCGCAGGCCACGGCCCACCTCCTGCCGTTTACGGACATCGCTGCTGCTCTGCTTGAGGGTGCAGATCTGAAATACATTCGGGTTATCCCAGCCCTCGCGCAAGGCAGAGTGGGAGAAGATGAAGCGCACGGGTGACCGCTTAGGATCACGATCCAGCAGCAGTTCCTTGTTACGCATGATCAGGTCATAGGCATCGATGTCATCCGAGGTCTTTTCCTTTTTGTCGGACAGCTTACTGTTGGTAATGTGCCCCTTCTTATCGATTGAAAAATATCCGGCATGCGTTTTGGATGCAGGGATGGCATCGAGATAACGGATATAGTCATCATCGCCAAAACCCAACTGCATATTGCCGATGATGTCCTGATATTCCTCCTCAAACATATCAGCAAAAATGCCGTTATACGGCTGGCCTGCAGCATCGTAGCACTTGTAGTGATCTACCTCGTCGATGAAAAACAGACTCAGTACTTTGATACCTTTATGGAACAGCTGCCGTTCTCGTTCGATGTGTGAAAGGATTGTCTCCCGGATCTGTAGGCGGCGCAGCTGCTCCTCGCTGACCTTGCCGATGACGTCTCCGGCATAGATCTTGATCCCGTTCAGGAATTCAACGGAATCATCCCGGCCGTCGATGGATTTCACAACAAAGCCGACCTTGTACTCATCCAGATTGCCGGAGTTGTCGTACAGGTTGAAGCCGATGCCGACGGTTTTGGTCACTTTACGGATACCTGTCGCACCCTTGAAATCAAACTGAATAGTAGCGGTCGGTGCGGCCTTGGACAGATTGATACTCTGCAGATACACATAACCTTCCGTTGCTGTGGAACCGCTCTCGGTGATACCTTTCACAGCAATCTTTTTCACCAGCCGCTTATTATAGGCCTCCATGGCGTCCAGCCGATAGACCATGTTGTAAATGCTATCCGAACGGTGCGTCGCAGAATAACGCAGGGTGATCAGCGGGCTGAACTGCTTCAGGTTCTCCTTGGTCTGCTTTCCTTCTACAGACTGCGGCTCGTCGATGATCAGGATGGGATTGGTCTTGGCAATGATGTCAATGGGCCGACGGCTGCGGAACTCGTCCAACTTCATGTAGATGCGCCGTGCATCCTTACCCTTTGCATTAAAAGCCTGGCTGTTGATGATCATGACATTGATGGAACTGTCAGAGGCAAAACGGTCAATCTCTGTCAGCTGTGCAGAGTTGTAGATGAAGAAGCGGATCTTCTTCCCATATTCCTCCGCGAAGTGTTCCTGCGTCATCTGGAAGGACTTGTACACACCTTCGCGGATTGCAATGCTGGGCACCACGATGATAAATTTCGACCAGCCGTACTGCTTGTTGAGCTCATACATGGTCTTAATGTAAGTATAGGTCTTGCCGACACCAGTCTCCATCTCGATGGTCAGGTTGAAATGTCCCTCCAGCTTGAGCGATGGCGCGATCTGATTATTGCGTTGAATCTTCTGCAGATGTTCCAGGATCAGCCCATCGGAAAGCTCCGGAACGATTCGGGCATTCGACCACCCTGTAAACTCGTCTTCCTCCCAAGTTGAGATCTGGCCCTTGCCTTTGTCCATCATGTAGGAAGGGGTAAGGAAGGGTTGGCCAGCAAAGACATCGACCACTGCTTTTGCGGCATCGGCCTGGAATTTCTGATGCTTAAATTGCAGCTTCATAAAGCCACACCCTCCTTCCTCAGATGACTTTTACCCTCGTATCCGGCGCGAGGAGCTTGAAGATTTCGCCAACGTTAATTTTCGCCGGGCTGTCCGCAAAACTGCTGTCGCGGAACACAGCGCGGAGCGGCTGACGCCGGGCGATGGTCTTGATCACGGAATCCGGCACATTCTCGTCAAAGCAGGCGATCAGATCGCCATCGTTATAAGTGTGTACGGTGCACCCTTCGATTTGTTCGGATGTATACGGTAAGGACAATGGCAGCCCCCATTCCAGCAAGCATCCGAAGAGTAGGTCAAGCGGTGTGCGGTCTTCTTTTATGTTAGAAAGCATACCAAGAAGATTATGTTGAGTTATTTCATCTGCGCTATAATAAACATCTTTCATATTAGTTTCATCAATTTTGAATGCGCGGAACCCAAAATCATAGTCTTGAGTGCCAAGTGGTGCTTCTTCTTGCATTTTCTTGCCCGCAAGTCTAATTCTTTCACGTCCAATATCTGCAATTGTCTTTAATCCGGCTTTTTCCGCTTCACTTCCAGCTTCACATGGTTCAGCAACTTGAACCATTATAAAACGCCGATGTCCACCATCCTCCATGTTTTGCATAAACACAGCGTGGGCGGTAGTCGCTGATCCAGAGAAAAAGTCCATAACAATAGAATCTTTCCGGGTGCCTATCTGTATCATTCTTTTGATAAGATCAGGGGCCTTCGGAAAACTCATGACATTTGTTCCGAAAAGGTCTTTTATTGCTTTTTTACCATAGTCATTGTTTATTGTGTTTTCCGTCCATAACGATTTGACTAAAGTCGTCGATACTTCTCCGTCTTTAATCAAGTAGTCTTTACGGTATATACGCCATTCATCACCGCTTTTTTCAGCAATAATAAGATCGTTCTCTGCTTCAACCTTTTGTCTCATCCATGTCCAACATGTTTTTGTGCCATCAGGAGCATCAGGCCATACTTCATCAACAAATTCATCACTCTTTTTTGTTGATACTTTTTTGGTAGACGGATTTACATATAATGGGAAGTAGAGATTAGGCCTTGTCTGCGGATTAAAGGCCTGATTCCTGTTGCGCAATCCGATAGCACGATACTTTCCTTTCTCGTCCTCCTTATTATACTCTTCTACCATCCGACCTTCCTTTTCAACTCCAATGATTGTGCTCATCTGATTGTAGTTCATAGCATAAACAAGAACTGATTCATATGTTTTTGCTACGAATACGTCCAGATTTCTGCCACGCGGATTCAGTTGAACAGCCAATTGTGCAATAAAATTTGAAGAGCCAAATACTTCGTCGCAGATGGTTTTTAAATTAAATACTTCGTTGTCATCGATTGAAATAAAGATTACACCATCTTCTGTCAATAGATTACGAGCAAGCATTAACCGAGAATACATCATACTGCACCAATCAGAATGATATCTGGCAGCTGCAGTGCTGTTTTCTCTCGTGAAATTAATGGTTCCATCTTCATCAACATAACCAGAGGACTCATCATATTTGTCTGAATCAATAATGAACGTATCTGGATAAATAAAGTCGTGACCAGTGTTATAAGGCGGATCAATATAGATCATTTTTACAGCGCCAAGATAGCTCTCTTGAAGCAGCTTCAAAGCTTCGAGATTGTCACCCTCGATGAAAATATTCTGTGTAGTATCCCAATTGACACTTTGCTCTACACAGGGACGTAGTGTTTTTCTAATAGGTTTGTTTGCTTCTACTGTTGCGGCTTTTTTACCGACCCATGTAAACTCAAACGCTTCATCACCATCAATTACAGTAGGAGATAACATTTGTTTTAACATGGGAAAATTAACAATGTATGTTAAATTGCCTTTTTCATCTTTTCCTTCAGAAACACAATTGGGGAAAAGGGATTTGATCATTATTATATTTCTCTGAGTTAGGTTGAGTGATTCCATTCTCATCTTTTCCATTTCAGAATTCCTCCAATTCTTTCTTTAGGGCTTTGAGCTCTGCGCTAAGTTTCATCTGAATATTCAGTTGCTTCTCTTTTCTCATTTTGTTCTGAAGCGAAGCAATCTGCTTTTCCAGTTGAGCCTTCTTCTCGCTACGGTCAACAGATTCTTTCAGCGTTTCTGACTGTCCGCCTTCCAGTGTGTCTCCTGCAATCTGCCGGACAAAGTTCTCGTAGACCGCATCGATAGTGAGGCCTTCCATGCGCAAGGGCAAATTCTGCGGCGGCATCCACTCCGTATGGTAATATCGGTTAACTTTGAAAGCAACGTTCCCGGAACCGCTGGTTTCCTTATAGCCGATCCATGCCTGCACCTTGCCTTCGTATTCTAGCAGGAACAGAATATGATATGGGATTTCCCGGTCAATCTGCCGAAGGACAGCCTCATCCAATGATCCCCCGTTCAGAC
>JAFUXH010000158.1 GCA_017470945.1 Clostridia bacterium
ATTTGACAAAGCTGCATGAATTGACTCTGCGGGGCGCGCCTTCGGATATCCTGGCCGCCCTGGAGGCCAACGAAAAAAGCGAAAAGGGCGAATATTGCCTGGTGGTGGATCTGCGGAAGGTTGAATTGCCGCCGGAGAATCCCCAGGTGCAATCGTCTTTGGAGGCGCGATTGTTCGATTTGCTGCTGACGGGCGCGTCCATGCGCGACGCCATTGACCGTTTGACCGCCCAAGGGGAAAAGAAAAACGCCGTGAAGGCGGCGGCCCTGCGGGTGAAAGAAATGCTGGAGGGATGATGTATGGCGCAGTTTGAGGGCCTCAGCGCGAGGCCGGGGGTTTTTTATCTGCCTGCCCGGGAGGATCAAATGGCAAAGTGGCCCATCGTGGCCTGTGATCAGTATACCGCCCAGGAGGAAAAATGGCGGCAGGCCGACGCCGCCGTGGGCGACGCCCCCTCCGCCCTGCGGCTGATCATTCCCGAGTGCTATCTGGCCGACAGCGACCGGCGGGTACCCCTCATCCAGCAAACCATGCGGGATTATTTGGATCAGGGCGTGCTGCGGGAAGCGGTGGATGGCATGGTGCTGATCGAGCGGGAAACCCAGTCTGGCAAGCGGCTGGGGCTGGTGATGACCGTGGATCTGGAGGATTACGATTTCGCGCCGGGCGCTCAGTCGCCCATCCGCC
This sequence comes from Clostridia bacterium, assembly GCA_017470945.1. Lineage (GTDB taxonomy): Bacteria > Bacillota > Clostridia > Christensenellales > Aristaeellaceae > RUG563. The sequence goes on from JAFUXH010000158.1 coordinate 688, forward strand.
CCACCGAAGGCACCATCCTATCCCGCATTCCACCCCGGCAGAAGGTGCGCGGGGGGGCGGCGCTGGAATTATCCCACGTGCTTTTGCTGTGCGATGATCCCGGGCGTACCGTGATCGAGCCCCTGTACGAGAAGCGGGATCAGCTGCGCCCCCTTTACGACGTTGATCTCATGCTGGCAGGCGGCCACGCCCGGGGCTGGGCCGTCGAAGGGGGTGCGCTGCTGGGCGATATCGCCGCCGCCATCCGGCGGCTGAAGGAGGGCCTGGCGGCGGGGGTCATCCTGTTTGCGGTGGGGGATGGCAACCATTCCCTGGCCACCGCACGGGCCCACTGGCTGGAGGTCAAAGCGGCCTTGCCCCAGGCGGCATGGGCGGATCATCCGGCCCGGTTCGCCATGGTGGAGCTGAATAACATCTACGATCCCGCCCTGATCTTTGAGCCCATCCACCGGGTGCTGTTTGGCGTGACGGCGGAGGAGACGCTTGCCGCGCTGCGCGGCGCGGAATTGATCCCCGCCGACGATCAGCCTGATTTGACGCTGGTATCCCCGGAAGGGGAAACCGCCTTCCGCATCGGGAAGCCGCTGCATGCCCTGCCGGTGGGCACGGTGCAGCAGCTGCTGGACCGGTGGACGGGGATCGATCTGGATTACGTGCACGGCGATCAAGCGGTGCGCGACATCGTGAAGCAGCGCGGGGCCGTGGGCATCCTGCTGCCCCCCATGCCCAAGGAAATGCTGTTCCCGGCGGTGGCGAAAAACGGCCCGCTGCCCCGGAAAACCTTTTCGATGGGGGAGGCCAACGAGAAGCGGTACTACATGGAAGCGCGCAAGATCGTGAAGGAATGATATGCTCAAAAAGAACGATGAGGTGACCCTGGAAATTGAGCGGTTCGGCGGGGAAATGGGCATCGCCCATCTGGACGGCATAACCCTGTTCGTGCAGGGGGCGCTGCCGGGGGAGCAGGTGGTCGCCCGGGCCCAGCGGGTGGAAAAGACCCACGCTTTTCTGAAAACCCTGCGGGTATTGAAGGCCGCCCCCAGCCGCGTGGCGCCGCCCTGCCCGTATTACGAGCGGTGCGGCGGCTGCGTGTGCCAGCATATGACCTACGAAACCTCGCTGCAGATGAAGCAAGAGCGGGTGCGGGACGCCCTGCGGCGCCTGGGCGGCATCGATATCCCGGTGCCGCCGGTGATCGGCATGGAGGAGCCCTGGCACTACCGCAACAAGACCACGATGCCGGTGGGCGGCGAAAAGGGGCGGCTCCAAATGGGCTTTTTCGCCCCCCGCAGCCACCGGATCGTGGATATCGACGCCTGCCTGATCGCCCGGGAGGAAAGCAACCAGGCGGCCCTGATCCTGCGGCGGTGGATGGAAAAATTTCAGGTGCCGCCCTATGACGAGGTCACCCGAAAGGGCCTGATCCGCCATGTGATGAGCCGGGTATCCCGGGCGGGACGCATCATGGTGGCGGTGGTGGCCACGGCCTGTCCCCTTCCGCATGAGCGCGAATTGCTGGCTATGCTGCGGGCGGGGGTGCCGGGGCTGGCGTCGGTGTATGTGAATGTGAACCGCCGGGGGGATAATGTGATCCTGGGGCTGGAAAATCATCTGCTGTATGGCGAAGAGCGGCTGCGGGATACCCTGTGCGGCTTTCAGTTTTCCCTGTCGCCCCTGTCCTTTTTCCAAATCAATCCCGTGCAGACGGAGAAGCTGTATCAAACAGCGCTGGATTTTGCTGCCCTGCAGGGGCAGGAACTGGTGGTCGATCTGTACTGCGGCGCGGGCACTATATCCCTCCTGCTGGCCCGGCACGCCCGGAAGGTGATCGGCATCGAAGTGGTGCCCGAGGCGATCCGGGATGCGGTTGAGAACGCCCGTGTCAACGGGGTGGAGAACGCCGAATTCCACGCGGCGGCAGCGGAGGATCTGCTGCCCCGGCTGGTGGATCAGGGGCTGTGCCCCGACGTGGTGGTGCTGGACCCGCCTCGGAAGGGCTGCGAGGAACAGGTGCTGTCAGCCATCGCCCAGGCCGCGCCCGAGCGGGTGGTTTACGTCAGCTGCGATCCCGCCACCCAGACCCGGGACGCCAAATATCTGTGCGCCCACGGCTACCGGGCGGAAGCATGCCAGAGCGTGGATATGTTCTGCTATACGGGGCACGTGGAGACGGTAGTATTGATGTCACGGGTTAAGGACTAACCGCCGAAAAAGTTCCGTATTTTCGGGCTTTTCGGGCGCTTTTGCATCAGCGCCGGAGAGCGGATTTGACCGTAATAGTCGCTCTGGCAAAACTGATCTACGGCTCGTTCCGGAGGGTTGAGTAGGCCATTTAGATGTCATAAGGTTGAGTGGCTGATTTAGATGTTTTTGCGGTAGGGTTGAGTTAGTGATTTGGATAACGGCGGGTTGTGGCTGTGATTTGGATGTTATAGCGACAATTCGGTATTTATGGGAGCTGCAAATAGATGGAGAACAATAGCCATGACAAGAAATATGCATACGGTATGTATATGCTCGCCTTGTTGATTTTTGGCACAAATGGCATTTTGGTTTCACATATATCGTTGGCAAGCAGTCAGATCGTACTGCTTCGTACACTCATCGGTGGCATGCTGTTAACTTGCTTGGTTTTGTTTTACGGAGGATTTGACAAGGATAATGTGCGTGGTGAGTGGATTCCACTTTTGCTGGGTGGAACTGTACTTGGACTAAACTGGGTTTCGCTTTTTGAAGCATACAGGCTACTGAATGTCAGCCTTGCTACATTAATTTACTATGTCGGGCCTATTCTCGTGTTGCTGTTTTCGCCGATTCTTTTTCGTGAGAAGCTAACGGGAAGAAAGCTTATAGCATGTATCATCGTAGCAATTGGCCTTATATGTATAAGCGGGAGCATTGTTGTAACAGGAATGAATTCATTGGGTTTGTTGATTGCAACAATCTCGGCACTTCTTTATGCCGCACTGATCGCTTTTAATAAGAAGATTATCCGTACAAGCGGGATGCAGACTGCAGCCATTGAATTGGATGTCGCCGCTTTTGTTACATTAGTATACACATTATGTACTTCAGGCTTTCCGCATATGACAGGAAATGATATTCCGTACATCGCAGCAATCGGTTTCATAAATACAGGACTTGCATATCTGCTTTATTTTTCCGGCTTGCAGAAGTTATCCGGTCAATCCGTTGCATTGATCAGCTACCTTGATCCAGTCTCTGCTCTATGCTTTTCGGCGCTTTTATTGCACGAAATAATGACACCCGTGCAGGTTTTCGGCGCAGTGCTGATTATCGGAGGTGCTATGCTTGGTGAAATAAAGAAACGGCGGATTTAATGAAGAGGCTTGTTCGCGTGAGCTGTTGAAGTCAGAGGAAATATCGTCAAAGCCTATCACGATGGACGAATCAAAGAATACTACAGGAACGATGGAAAGAAGGTAGTTGTATGGAAAAGAGCACAACACAGGAGCAGCGCCTGGAGCATACACGAACCTGCTGACACTTACATTATAGCTAACGAGCTTCGGTGGCGGATTATTGAATAGCCTCCTGCCGGAACAGTGTAAACCTTTTAACGTTTCTATACTTTTTAACGATTACAAAAAGGGCTGTCGCTTTTGAGCACAGCAGCCGCAACAGCATAATTACCTTGGGGAACCGATAATCGAAAACGTTTGTTTTTTACACAGACCTGAAACGGCCGAAAGAACGGCCCAAAACACTGAAGGAGGAACATGGAGATGGATTTGATTCCGAGCTTTTCGATTGACCACACCCGCTTGATCCCCGGCATCTACGAAAGCCGGGTGGATACCGTTGGCCAGGATTTCGTCACGACCTTTGACGTGCGCGTCAAGCAGCCGAACGCGGAGCCGGCCATGGCCCCCGCCGCCATGCACACCATGGAGCATGTGATCGCCATGTACTTAAGAAACCACCCGGTTTGGGCGGATAAGCTGGTTTACTGGGGGCCGATGGGCTGCCTGACAGGCTTCTATATGATTGTAAAGGGCCGCCCTGCCCCACAGGAGCTGTATCCCATTTTGCTGGAAGCGTTTCAGTATTTGAGCGATTTTACCGGCGATGTGCCCGGCGCGAAGCCGGAGAACTGCGGGAATTACCTGCTGCACGATCTTCCCATGGCCAAATGGGAAGCGAAAAAATATGTGCAGTACCTGGAAACCGCCGATAGGAGCCGCATCTTCACGTATCCTATCCAGGAATAGGAGAAGAACCAAACGATCAGGGCCCCGCGGGTCCCTGATCAGGCGTTTGGGTGAAAACAGTGGGCCCCCGCGAGGGGGAAGGGCGCGCCTTGCATTGGATCTGTGCGGCGCGCCTTTTATTTGTGTATTTTTGGTGACGATTGGGCAAATCCGTGCTATAATACAGGCAATACGGAATACCGTAGGGATGAAACGCGCATGACGTGAAACAGACTGATAGAAAGAGGTTACAGCGATGCAGGGAAAGCGACCGATGAACCGGAAAAAGAACGTGACGGGGCAGGCGTCCTCCGACAGCATGAATACCCATGGCGCGGGGCAGGGGCAGGGCCCGGTGGGCAATGGCGGTGAGCGGCGGAACCAAACGCCGCTGGACGCCCTGCGCAGCGGCCTGAATCAGGCGGCCCGGCCCATCAGCCGGCCCAAAAACACCACCGGTCAGGCCGGCAGCGGCAGCATGAACACCCACGGCGTGGGCCAGGGCAGCGCGCCGCAGCAAACGCGGCCCGCCGGCGGCGCGTCCAATCAGCAGCGGCCTCAGCAATTCCAGCAAACCAGCGGCGGCAATAACAACCAGCGCTCCACCCGGGGCGGCGGCAGCCCCCTGATGCTGATCATCATCGCGGCGGTGCTGCTGCTGGGCGGCGGCGGTGGCCTGGGCGGCCTGTTCGGCGGGGGCGACGACGGCACGGCGACGCTGCCTGGGACCGCCACCACCGATCTGCAGGGAACGACGTCCACCTCCTCCAGTGCCAGCGACCTGCTGACCGCACTGCTGGGCGGGGACAGTGAAAACACCGTGTATTCGCCCACGGCCACCCGCCGTCCCGCCGCCACCGCCACCCGGCGGCCCGCCACGGCCACACCTAAGCCCGCCGCATCCGGCAGCGATATTTTGCAGCAGCTGCTGGGCGGCGGCTGGTACGCCGGCCAAACCGGCGCCGCGGCGTCGGCCAGCACGGCCAATTCGGGGTCGGCAGCGTCCTCTGCTTCGGCCAATTATGCCCGGGTGGACCGCACCGTAGCCTCCGGCAGCCGCAGCAAATATACGACCCTGCGCGGCGGCGGGAAGGACACCGTGACGGTGATGGTGTATATGTGCGGGGCCGATCTGGAATCCCGCTCCGCCATGGGCACCAAGGATCTGCAGGAAATGCTGAACGCCCAATTCGGCGATAACGTGCGCCTGATCGTTTATACCGGCGGCAGCACCTCCTGGCGGAACAACATGGTGTCCAGCCAGGTGAATCAGATCTGGCGGATCCAGAATAACAAGATGACCTGCCTGAATCAGAATGCCGGCACGGCGTCTATGACCAACCCGGACACCCTGACCTCCTTCATTCAGTATTGCGCCAAGAATTATTCCGCTAATCGTTACGCCCTGATCCTGTGGGATCATGGCTCCGGCTCGGTCAGCGGCTATGGGTACGACGAAAAGAACCCCCGCTCCGGCTCCATGAGCCTGGCGGGGCTGAACACCGCCTTCCAGCGGGGCGGCGTGAAGTTTGATTTTATCGGCTTCGACGCCTGCCTGATGGCCACCGTGGAAAACGCCCTGATGGCCAGCAAATACGCCGATTACCTGATCGCCAGCGAGGAAACCGAGCCTGGCATCGGCTGGTATTACACCAATTGGCTGACCGCCCTGGGCAGCAATCCCTCCATGGCCACGCTGGATATCGGCAAGCAGATCATCGATGATTTCGTGGCTACCTGCTCCAGCCAGTGCCGGGGCCAGCAGACCACCCTGTCCATCATCGACCTGGCGGAATTGGAGCACACCGTGCCGGCCAGCTTTACGGCCTTTTCCCAGTCCGTATCCAGCATGATCAACAACCAGGAATACAAGGCCGTATCCAACGCCCGCAACGGCAGCCGGGAATTCGCCTCCTCCTCCCGCATCGACCAGGTGGATCTGAGCGACCTGTGCGATCACCTGGGCACCCAGGAAAGCGCCGCCCTGGCGAAGGCCCTGCGCTCCAGCGTGAAGTATAACCGTATCAACAACATCACCAACGCCTATGGCCTGTCCGTGTATTTCCCGTATCAGAAGGTCAGCAACGTGGATAAGGCAGTCAGCACCTACGAAGCCATCGGCCTGGATTCCAGCTATGCCGACGCCATCCGCGCCTTTGCCAGCATCGAGGCCAGCGGCCAGGCGGTGTCCGGCGGCGGCAGCGCCATTCCCTCCCTGTTCGGGGGCGGGTATGCCTCCTCGTCCTCCTCGGCGGATATGATCGGCGAATTGCTCAGCGCCTTCCTGGGCGGCGGATCGGGGATGGATTTCCTGTCCGGCCGCACGCTGAGCGACGAAGCGCTGCAATCCTATTTGACCGCCAATTACCTGGATGCTTCTCTGCTCGCTTTCCAGCAGGAGGGCGACCAGTACGTGCTTTCCCTGCCGGAGGATCAGTGGGCGCTGATCAATGGGGCCGACCTGAACGTGTTCTACGATAACGGCGCGGGGTATGTGGACCTGGGATTGGATAACCTGTTTTCCTTCGATGAACAGGGCCGCATGATCGCCGATACCGACGGCACCTGGGTGGCCATCAACGGCCAGCCCGTGGCCTATTACCACGAGGACAGCCTGTATGAAAGCGACGACAGCTGGCGCATTTCCGGCCGGGTGCCCGCCCTGCTCAACAATGATCGGGTGGATCTGATGATCGTGTATGACCAGGATCATGAAAACGGATACGTGGCCGGGGCCCGGAACGTGTACCTGAACGGGGAAACCGACACCGTGGCCAAGGCCCTGACGGAAATCGCCGACGGCGATACCATCGTGTTCCTGGCTGATTTGTATGATTACAGCCAGCAGTACAACGACAGCTACGAACTGGGCGACACCATCACCGTGTCGGGTGCCTTGACCGTCAGCGACGTGTACCTGCCCGACGCCAGCAAGGTCATGGCTACTTATCGCTTCACCGACCTGTACAACCAGGCCTACTGGACGCCGGTGCTCGGGCGATAAGGGGAGGAGCGAATGAATATGTGGAAGCAAATCACAGCGGCGCTGCTGTCTGCCGGGCTGATGATCGTGCCAGCCGCCCACGCGGAGGAGGATGTCATCACCCGGAAGATCGCCGGGATGACGCTGCGGCAAAAGGTGGGCCAGTTGTTTGTGATCCGGCCGGACGCGCTGGAGGGCCGCTTCGGCCCGGCGGAGCTGGAGGATAACAGCATCACCGGCACCACCCGGGTGTCCGACGATATGCGCAGCCGGTACGTTCGCTACCCGGCGGGGGGCTTTGCCCTGTTTCGGAAGAATATCCTGTCGCCCAGCCAATTGCAATCGTTCACCCAGAATTTGCACGGCCTGAACGACGGCGTTACGCCCCTGATCGCCATCGACGAGGAGGGGGGCCGGGTGGCCCGCATCGCCAACCACCCCACCTCCTTCGGGGTGCAGAAATTCCCGCCCATGGGGCAGATCGCCGCGGCGGGGGACGCGCAGCAGGCCTATCAGGTGGGCAGCACCATCGGCGCTTACCTGAAATCCTTCGGCATCGACGTGGATTTCGCCCCGGTGGCCGACGTGAACACCAATCCCCGGAACCCGGTCATCGGCGACCGGGCCTTTGGCAGCGACCCGGCCCTGGCGGCGCAGATGGTGGCCCAGGTGGTTACCGGCCTCAGGGACAGCGGCATTGCCGGCTGCCTGAAGCATTTCCCCGGCCATGGCGATACCGCCACCGATACCCACACCGGCTATGCCGAAACCCAGAAAACCTGGGAGGAGATCCGCGACTGCGAAATGATCCCCTTCCGGGCGGGCATCGATGCCGGGGCCGATCTGATCATGACCGCCCACATCGCCGCGCCTCAGGTAACCGGCGGCAGCCAGCCCGCCACCATGGCCTATTCCCTGCTGACGGAAAAGCTGCGACAGGAAATGGGCTACCAGGGCCTGATCATCACCGACGCACTATCGATGGGGGCCATCACCCAGAAATATACCTCCTCCCAGGCGTGCATCCTGTGCATCCAGGCGGGGGTCGACCTGCTGCTGATGCCCTACGATTACTATGAAGCCTTCGACGGCGTGGTCAGCGCGGTGGAGAATGGGCAGATCCCCGAAAGCCGCATTGATGAAAGCCTGCGCCGCATCCTGCAATTCAAGCAGGAGCACATGGGCCTGTGAGGATCCTATGACACCGCGAGAAAACCTATCATCCACGATCCTGGATATCACCCGGCGGTATCAGGCGGCGGGGTATTTCCCCTCCGCCTGCGTGCGGGTGTTCAACGCCCGGGAAACGCTGGCGGCAGTTTGCGTGGGCGAAGCGGAGGAGGGCAGCCTGTTTGACGTGGCCAGCCTGACCAAGATCGCCACGGCCACCCAGATCCTGCTGCTGATCCAGGCGGGAAAGCTGCGTTTGCAGGATCAATTGAAGGATCATTTCCCCGAAATCGCCGGGGATGAAGCGTTGAACAAGCGAATGGGCAGCGTGACGCTGTATCAATTGCTGACCCATACCTCCACCCTGCCGGACTGGTATCCCTTTTACAGCCGGGTGGGGGAGGATTTCTTTACCGCCCTGACCTACGCCCTGGCGCACACCGCGCCGACGGTGGGCATGGTGTATTCCGATTTGAATTTCATGCTGCTGGGCAAGCTGCTGGAAAAGATTCAGGGAAAGCCTTTGGCCCAGTGCCTGCGGATGGATTTGACGTGCCCCTTGGAGCTGGGGAACATGCTGTATCATCCTGGCGGGGGGCAGCCTATCGTGCCTTCCTGCTACGGCAACGAAATCGAAATGGAAATGTGCCGGGAGCGGGGCATTTCCTTTGATGGCTTCCGTCCTGTTGGCGTTCCGGTAACGGGCACGGTGAATGATGGCAACAGCCACTATTACTTCCGCGATGAAGCGGGCCACGCCGGCATTTTTGCCGACGCGCTGGCCTATCAAAGGCTGTGCCAGTTCTACATGAATACCGATGATTCCCTGCTGCTGGAGGCCCAGCGGGAGCAGGCCGCCGCCCCCGGCCGGGGCATTGGCTTCCAGACCGGCGTCAGCTATCCCTACGGCTGCGGCCACACCGGTTTTACCGGCACCAGCATCTATTTTTCCAGGGAGAAGCAAATCGGCGTGGTCGCCTTCACCAACCGGCTGTTTTATCCCCACCCCAACGGCAACGCCACCGGCGATTTCCGCCGGGTGCTGCACGAAGCGGCCCTTGCCCTGGCGGGGAAGAACTGACGGCATTCCCTCATCATTCCCGATCGGCTGATGGCCGGATCGGGAATCTTTTTTTGCCTGAAAAGAAGGAAAATAATAGAAATGAAAGAATATATTACCAGAATTGGCAAATAATGAAACGACTGGGCTCGAGTCAAAAGGGTGGCGGATATGAGGTTATCGCGTTTTTACCACAGCGCGCGGCTGATGATGATTTCATCCAAGCGGAAACGCGCGGAATACCTGAAAAAGCATCATCTTTTCGGGATGATCGGCATGCGCTGCTATTGGGGCCCGTCCCGCCTGCCGGTGTATCCCCAGCTGATCCGGCTGCATGATAACGTTTACATTCACAAATCGGCCCTGCTGGTGCCCCACGATATGATCAACCGTTTTTTGAAGCAGGCCAGGCCGGAATACGATTTCGGGTGGCGGGAGCGGCTGGGCTGTATCGAGATCATGGATCACGTGTACGTGGGCATGAACGCGGTGATCCTGCCCGACGTGCGGATCGGCCGGAACTGCATCATTTCCGCCGGCAGCGTGGTCACCAACGACGTGCCGGAGGGCTCCATCGTGGCGGGCAACCCAGCCCGGGTGGTGGGCCGGTTCGACGCGTATGTGGCGTCCCGCCTGATGGCCAGGGATCAGCAGCGGCCATTCCCCAATCAGGCCCTGCCCGACGCGCTGGCGAAGGCGTGCTGGCAGGCGTTTGACGCCCGGCATACCGAAGGAAAAGCCCCCGACGCGCCGTCCGGCGCGGAACCGGCGGACGAAGAAATCCGCGCCTTGACGGAAAGGATCAACGCCCTGCTGGCCGGGCATATGAACGGCATTCCTTTCGCCCGGGAGGAAGCGCTGATCGACCGCGGCGCGCTGGATTCCCTGGGGCTGATGACGGTGATTTCTCTGTTGGAGGATGCGTTTTCTTGCCAGATCCCCTTCCAGTATGTGACGGCGGATCATTTCAACAGCACCGCGCGCATGGCTGCCCTGATCGCCGCGCTGCAAAGGGGCGGGGAGCGGCGGGATGATCCCGCTGGTCCTAAAGCTCAGGCTGCCCAGGCGTTTGAGCCCCTGCCGCTGACGCCGGACGCGGCGCAGACACCGGTGGTGGGGCGCATCCTGGCCCACGCCGCCGCCCAGCCATCCGTCACGGCGATCATTGCCAACGACCATGAAACGTCGTACCGGGAGCTCGCGGGCATGATCCTGTCCATCCGCGATTGGCTGATGGAGCAGGGCGTCGCCCGGGGAGGCCGCGTCGCCGTGCAGGCCGTTCATACGGAAACCTGCGTGGCCTGTTATTACGCCGTTCATTTGCTGGGGGCCGTGCTGGTGCCGGTGGAAAAAAGCGCCGCGCCGGCGCGGATCTTGGAAATTGCCCGGGAAACGAAGGCGGCCCTGATCATCAGCGTGAGCGCCCAGGCGTCGGATATCCCCTGGAAGGAATATGGGCACGTGCAGGCGATCAGCCGCCGGGTCTCCTTCGATCCCGCCGCGCCCATCGCTTTGCCTGAACTGGATTGGCCCTGCGAAATGATTTTCACCACGGGCACCACGGGCAAATCCAAGGGCGTGCTGATGACCCATCGGCATATGGCCTGGTACGCCTATGCCGTGGCGAAGCGGGTGGAAATGAAAAAGGGCAACCGCTTCCTGCTCACCACCCCGCTGAACCACGCCGGGGGCCTGAGAAGGACCCACCTGATGCTGGCCAACGGCTGCTGCATGGTGTATCTGGATGGATTGAACGATCTGAACAAGTTTTTTATGTACATTCAAAAGTACCGCGTCACGTCGCTGTATCTGCCGCCGGTGGCCATCCGCATCCTGATGACCCGAACGGGGGATGAACTGAGCAAATACAGGGACCAGATCGATTTTGTGTATTCCAGCTCCTCCCCGCTGCCCGCCGGGGACTGCGAAAGCCTGAAAGCCCTGCTGCCCCGCACCAGGCTGTACAACGCCTACGAGGCGTCGGAAACGCCCGGGGTATCGGCCTACGATTACAACGAAGAGCCCATGTTGGCCGGCTGCCTGGGCCCGGCCAACGACGGGGTGGAATTGGCCGTGCTGAAGGAGGACGGCGCGATCACCACCCAGCCGGGGGTGCAGGGGCAGATCTGCGTGAAAAGCGCCATGAACATGCTGGCATACGATGGGGAAGAGGCGCTGACCCAGTCCGTTTTCCGGGATGGCTGGTTCGTATCCAACGACCTGGGCACGCTGGATGAAAAGGGCCAATTGTACATGCAGGGCCGTAAGGGCGACGTGATCAACCTGGGCGGCTACAAAATCGCCCCCACCGACGTGGAGGAGGCGGCCCTGATGTCCGGCCTGATCCAGGAGTGCATCTGCGTGGAGGATTATGACGAGTTCCGGGTGCCCTTCATCAAGCTGATCGTGGTGGCGGGGGACGCGCAGGCGTTCGACGCTAAGCGTCTGACCGCTTTCCTGACGGACCGGCTGGAAGCCTACAAAGTGCCCCGGAAGATCGAAACGGCCGATCGGATCCAGAAAACCTTCAACGGCAAGATCGACCGGAAGGCATACAGAAAGGTACAGTAACGTGGGACGCGCGGTGATTTCGTTTTTGTCGGATCAAACGCTGATCAGCGTATTCCTGATGGCCGCCATCGGATACCTGGTGGGCAGCGTGAAAATCAGGGGACTGTCCCTGGGCACGTCCGGCATTTTGCTGGTGGCGCTGATTTTCGGCCATTTTGGCATTGAAGCGCCGCCGATGATCCAGAATATCGGCCTGATCTCCTTCGTGACGGCGGTCGGGCTGATGGCGGGGCCCAATTTTTTCAGAAATTTCCGGGGCAACGCCGTCAGTTATCTGGTTTTGGGCGTCGCGATCACGGGGGCCGGGGCGCTGACCTGCCTGATATTGATCCGCCTGACGGGGCTGGCGCCCGATTTGGCGCTGGGCATCATGGCCGGGGCGCTGACATCCACGCCGGGGTTGGCGGCGGCCATGGAGGCCACCGGCTCCTCCATGGCGTCGCTGGGATATGGTATCGCCTATCCGTTCGGGGTGATCAGCGTGGTGCTGTTCGTGCAGTTGATGCCCAAATGGCTGAAGGCCGATGTGAAGGAGGAAAGCCAAAAGCTGAGCCTTCGCCGGATCGACGCACGAAAAACAGCGCAGATCCGATTGATCACCTGTGATTCCAGGGGATTTTTCGGGTTTGCGCTGGCGATCGTGCTGGGGCTGCTGATCGGGCAGATCAGCATTCCCTTGCCGGGGGGCGTATCCTTTGCCATGGGCACGTCCGGCGGGCCACTGTTTGCGGGGCTGATCCTGGGTTATTTCGGCAGGATCGGCAAGGTGGATGTGTCGGTCAATAAGGAAGTGCTGGTGACCATGCGGGAATTTGGGCTGGCCATGTTCCTCATCGGCGTGGGCTCCCACGCTGGGGTGGGGCTGTGGCGCGTGCTGCGGGAGCAGGGGCTTTTGCTGTTCCTCTACGGGGCTGTGATCGCGGTGGTGCCCATGCTGGTGGGCAGCATCCTGGCCAGAAAGGTATTCCGCATGAATGTGCTGGATATGCTGGGGTCGATTTGCGGCGGCATGACCAGCACCCCCGCCCTGGGCACGCTGATCCAGGTATCGGGGACGGACGACGTGGCGGCGTCCTATGCCGCCACCTATCCGGTGGCACTGGCCATGGTGGTGCTGTGCGCCCAATTGATGGGCGTGTATCTCAAGTAAATCCGGATCACAGGCTGATTTTGCCCATCACCACCGGGTGACTGGCCCCGGTGACGGAGGGCACGTTGTTGCAGATGCCGTGGATGCATTCGTTGGCTAAAACCGCGAAGGCCACGGCTTCTTTGGCTTCGCTGTCGAAGCCCAGATCCTCGTTGACCAGCACGGGCATGGGCAGGATGGAGCGCATATCCCGCATCAGGGTGGGGTTTTGGCTGCCGCCGCCGCCCACCACGATGTAATCTGGCTTGGCGGGGCAGAAGCGCTCCACTGCCACGCGGATGGTTTCCGCGGTGAAGCGGGTGGCGGTGGCCAGGGTATCCAAATCGGATACCCCCAAGGCCTGCGCCTGGGCCATCAGCCGATCCACGAACGCCCGGCCATAGGATTCCCGCCCCGTGGTCTTGGGGGGCGACATGAGCAGATAGGGGTCCTGAAGAAGCCAGGCAAGCAGCGCCGGATGGGCGCTGCCCCGGGCGGCCAGGGCCCCATTTTCGTCATAGCGCAGGCGGCCGCCGGTGATGCGGCTGGTCACCTGGTCCATCACCATATTGCCGGGGCCGGTATCAAAGGCGAAGGTATCCTGGGGCGCGCCGCCCCGGGGCAGCACCGTTAAATTGCCGATGCCGCCGATATTCTGCAGCCCCACCGTTTTGTCCGGCTGCCGATACAGCAGGTATTCCGCGTAGGGCACCAGCGGCGCGCCTTGCCCGCCGGCCGCCAGATCCCGCACTCGGAAATCGCTGACCACCGGGCAGCCCAGCCCCTCCGCGATCACCGAGGCTTCGCCCAATTGCAGCGTGCCCCGCACGCTTCTGCCGCAGTAGCTTTCGGCCACGGGAATGTGATACAGCGTTTGCCCGTGGCTGCCCGCCAGATCCACCGCCCGGGGATCGACCCCCGCCTGCCGGCACACCGCCAAACAAGCCTCCAGGGATAATTGCCCCAGCAGGAAATGGAACAGGCACAGGTCGCGGCTGCCGCCTGATTTTCCTTCCGCCAGGCGCAGGATCTCGCCGCGCACATCCTCCGGATAGGGCAGGGATACAAAGCCCCGCTGCGTGACCCGGGTGTTCAGGCCGCAGCCGGCGATCTCCACCAGGGCGGCGTCCATGCCGTCGGCGGAGGTGCCGCTCATCAGGCCGATCACCAAGCGGGAAGGCTTTTGAAGCAGGGCATGCAAAGGATTGTCAGCCATATTGTTCCTCATAGAAAGATTACGGCGGCGATCACCGCCCGGAATGCCGCGCAATGCGCAAATGAGGGTTTTATCCCTTGACCCCGCCCAGAGCGATGCCTTCCACAAACTGCCTTTGCAGGAAGATGTACAGGATGAAGGGGAACAGGAAGGTCAGCGTGGCGCCGGCCATGACCAGGCCGTAATTGGTATCGTTGCGGCCGCTGAGGGTGGACATGGTGAGGATCAGGGTGAACATATTGCTGCGGGTGGTGATGATCAGCGGCCAGAGGAAGTTATTCCACGCGCTGGTGAAGGTGAACACCGTCAGGGTGATCAGCGCCGGCTGCACCAACGGCAGCACGATGGTCAGGAAGGTGCGCACTTCGCCGCTGCCGTCGATTTCCGCCGCCTCGATCAATTCGTTGGGCACGGCTTCCATGAACTGCCGCATGAGGAAAATGCCGAACGCGCCGACCATGGGCAGGATCAGCGCCCAATACGTGTTGGACAGGCCGACACGGTTCACCAGCACGAACATGGAAATAAGCACCACCTGGCCGGGCACCATCATGGTAGCCAGGTACACCTGGAACAGCTTTTCCTTGCCGGGCAGGGGCTTTTTTTCAAAGCCGTAGGCCGCCATGGCGGATACGATATCCACCAGCAGGCAGGAGCCCACCACCACGATGACGCTGTTTTTAAAGCCCTCGGCAAAGCCGCGCTTGGTCAGGGCGAACCAGTAATTGTAAAAGTCGAACAGCTTCACGTCGGAAAAGCGCATTTTCAAGGTGGTGGCCTGGGTAAAGCTCATCAGCACCATGTAAATCAGCGGCAGCACGCACAGGATGGCAAACAGCATGCACAGGATGACGCCGATCACGAACGCCGGGGTGATTTTATTTTTCATGGGTCCGTCCTCCTCTCATCGTGCGAATCATGCTGCTTCCCTGTCCTTGAAGAGCAAGTTTTGGATGCCATGGATCAGCAGGATGACGATGAGCAGGCACACGGCCAGCGCCGCGCCGTAGCCGATGCGCTTATCCTGGAAAGCGTAGGAATAAATCAGGTAGGCGACGGTATAGGTGGCGCGGCCCGGGCCGCCTGCCGTCATTTTGTACACCAGATCGAACACCTGGAAGGACCAGATGATGCCCAAGGTGACCACCATGTAGGTGATGGGCTTCAAAATGGGCAGGGTAATGTAAAAGAAGCGCTGGATGGGCGTTGCGCCGTCCACGCAGGCGGCTTCTGTGATATCGACGGAAATATTCATGATGCCGGCATAGAAAATGACCAGGAAGTAGCCGACGTTTTTCCAGATGGCCACCACGGCCACGCAGTTCAGGGCCGAGCTTTTCCGGCCCAGCCAATTGTACCCGGGGATGCCGAAGAATTCCAGCACCTGGTTGATGATGCCGCCGTTGGTTTCGTAAATCACGTTCCACACCGCGGCGCTGGCGATCATGGATGCCACCACGGGGATGAACATCATGCTGCGCAGGGCGCTGCCCAGGTGGTTGCGCAGCCTGCTGCTGAGGAAGGCGGCGATGACCAGCGAAAGCAGCGTTTGAATAGGCACCGTGACCGCCACGTACTGCACCGTGTTGATCAGCGCCTGATGGAGATAGGAATTGGAAATCAGCTTGCTGTAATTTTCCAGGCCGATCCACTGGGGCGGCTGGCCCAGATTATACTTGGTGAAGCTGAAATAAATGGTCATGAAAATGGGAATAAAGGTAAAAAATAGCATCAGCAGAAAGCTGGGCAAAATATATACCGCGCCGTAAATGGCCTGTTTCTTTTGCCTTGTCACGAATCATACCCTCCGATGCGCTGTCAAAGGAAGAAGAGGGAAGAGCGGGTGGCCGCCCTTCCCTCCGCTTGAAAAATGGATTATTGCCGGATCTGCTCGTTGTAGTAGTTCATGGTTTCGTCCAGCACCTGCTGCGGGGTCAGATCGCCCATCAGCATCAGCTGGATGTTGCCGCGCAGGGTCTCCTCGAAGGAGCCGGCGCCCTCGAAGCCGGGGAATACGCTCAGCAGATCGGCCTGGTTGGTGTACATATCCTCGAACGCTTCCACGTCCTTGAAGGTGGAATCCTTGGTGATCTTGGGCATGGCGTACACCTGGGTATGGAAATCATCCATGGATTTGGCGCTGGTCATGGCCTTTACGATGCCAACAGCCAGTTCGGGGTACTTCGTCTTGGCGGAAACGCCCATGCCTTCGGAGGCGACCTGCGTGGCCATGCCGCCGGGGCCCAGGGGGGAGATGTGGAACGCCCACTCGTAATCGCCGAAGGACTTATACTTGCCGGTGCCGTTCACAACGGCGGCCAGCTGGCCCTGCTCGAACAGGCCCACAGCGTCGCCCTCGGCCACGATGGATTCATCGAAGATGCCTTCGTCCATGAAGCGCTTGATGTATTCCAGGGTCTTCAGGCCCGCTTCGTTGTTGACGTTCGGATAGCCGTTTTCGTCCAGGATCTTGCCGCCGGCCTGTTCATACATGGGCCAGAAGCAGGTCATCAGGGCGGCGGTACCGGTGGAAGCGCCCCAGTTCTGCAGGAAGGGCTTCACGTCGGGCAGGGCGGCCTTGATGGTTTTGCACATGTCGATGAAATCATCCCAGGTGGCGGGCAGTTCGTTGATGCCGGCAGCCTTCAGGATGTCCATGTTGTAGAACATCACGCGGGCGTTGCCGACCATCATCGGCACGCAGTACTGCTTGCCGCCCATCTGCAGGCCGGTGTTCCAGTACAGATAATTGTCGATTTCCTCGGCGGTGAAGTAATCATCCAGCGCCAGCAGCAGGCCGTTGGCCATGAAATCGTAGGTGGGGCCATACACCACGTCGGGGCCGTCGGTGCCGGCCAGGGCGGTGTAAGCGGCGGTGTAGTAATCGGTCCAGGGCTTGATTTCCACGATGATCTCGCAGTTGTTTTCCGCCGCGAAATCGGCCAGATGCTCGTTCCAGAAGGTCAGGTCATCAGGGCCGTCGCCAAACTGGTATACGGGGATCCAGACGGTGAGGGTGGGCTTGTCATCCGCCACAGCGACGCTCAGGCAGGAGAAGAGCATCATGCATGCAAGCAGAAGCGCCAATGTACGTTTCATGGAATCATCTTCCTTTCATTTTTGATGCGCTTGACGCATCTTTTTTCTGTATTATACCAAATCATTTCCCTATCGTCAATGAAGAAACAAAGAAAAACCCGCTTCACGCAGAAGCGGGTACGGGATGCCGAAAGGGGTTTTCACGTCAGCCCAGCGGACGCACCAGGGTCACTTCGTAATAGAGCGGGGCATAGCCCTGAGGCGCGGATTCCAGCAGCTTGGTCAGCAGCGCCTCATCCTCCACCTTTTTCAGGTTCATCCGGGCGCCGGAAGTGGGGTAGGTCGCGCCTTCCGCGGGCAGGGCGGCGTACATGGCCACAAGCTCGCTGCCGTTGTCGATGTTGGCGGTGGTCTGGTTGGGGGAGAGGCCCAGCTGCAGGTAATAAACGTCGTCCACCTTCACGCAGCCGTAGATGTAGAAGCCCACGTTGGGGGTGCCGTCGGGATTGACGGAGGCGACGGCGTAAAAGCCGGAATAGGAATTGATGGCATTCATCAATTCGTCGCCCTCGATGCCGCCGTAGAAATTATTGACAGAGGCGGAGGTGAACGCGTCGGCTTCCGGAACGGCTTCCGCCATCGCGGGCAAGGCCAGCAGGCACAGGACCAGGGTGAGGATCAGCATTTTTTTCATGAGAAAAATCTCCTTCCGCAATATATTTATACACAGGCACGTGGCCGATGTATCGAGGGATCGATCCGTGGAACGGAGAGGGGCTTCCCTGCCGAAGCGGGGGAGCCCCATGAAGTTACTTGGTGATCTTCAGCTTCGCCACGGCGGACCAATCGCCGTAGGTTTTGGTGGAGCCATTCTTGCCCACGGGACGAACGAACACATAGTACGTCTTGTTCTTCGTGGGGTTCTTCACCGTCAGGCTGGTGGCGGTCACCGTCTTGGTGGGCTTGGTGCTGGCCGTGGGCTTCTTGCTGGAGGTGGCATAGTACACCTCGTAGCTGGTGGCCCCCGTCACCTTCGCCCAGCTGATGGTCAGCTTCTTGGCAGTATTCTTCAGCGTCACCTTGCCGATGGCGCCCACGCGGATGAACTTGACGCTGGTTTCCACCGTGCTGTAGGCCACCTTGGCGATGGGCCGCACGGCGTAAGTGCACTTCTTGCCCGCCTTA
>JAFUXH010000020.1 GCA_017470945.1 Clostridia bacterium
CGCCGCGCCCCGGCCCGCCGGGCAGGCGGCGCCCAGCGGCGCGTCCTCCCTAAGCACCATTTCCGCCAAGGCTCCCGCCTTCACCATGGAGGGCAGCCGCGCCTGGAATAACCCCCGGCCTTATCAGAACACCGGCGCGGGCTACCAGCGGAACCAAAGCTGGAACACCCCCCGCCCCGCGCAAAACGCCGCGCCTCAGCGGCCCTACAGCGCCGCCCAGCAGCCCGCCCGGCCCGCCGCGGCCTATACCCCCCGCTTCGGCCCGGATCAGCCCGCCCAGGAGCAGCCGGCCCAGGCTCCGGTGGATTATCGCTACAATCATTATTCCGGCCCCACCCAGGATTACCAGCAGCCGGATCCCCACCAGCAGGCCAATTACAGCCGCCCCGCCCCCCACTATCAGCCCGCCCCGGCGCCCGGCCCCACCCTGCCGGAATTGCTGTCCGCCGGCGATGTGACCGACGGCGAGGGCGTGCTGGAAATGCACCCCGACGGGTATGGCATCCTGCGGGCGCAAAACAGCAGTAAAAAGGATATCTATATTTCCAACGCCCAGATCCGCCGCTTTTCCCTGCGCACCGGCGATCAAATCCTGGGCAAGGTGCGCCCCCAGCGGGAAAACGACCGCTACGCCGCCATGCTGTACATCACCGAGATCAACGGCCACGCGGCGGAGGAAGTGAAAAACCGGCCCACCTTCGATTCCTTTACCCCCATCTATCCCAAAAAGCGCATCAACCTGTCGGGCCGCAGCCAGGATATCGCCCTGCGGACCATCGACCTGATGAGCCCCATCGGCTTTGGCCAGCGTGCGCTCATCACCTGTGGGCCCCGGGCCGATAAAACCGAAATGCTCAAAAAGCTGGCCGCCGCCGTGTGCCGCAATTACCCCAAGGCCCACGTGAAGGTGCTTCTGATCGACGAAAAGCCGGAAGAAGTGACCGAAATGCGGGAGGCCCTGAAGGCCGACGTGGTGGCCGCCACCTTTGACCAGGCCCCGGAGGCCCAGGCCAAGACCTTCGATCTGCTGCTGGAGCAGGCCCAGCGCCTGGTGGAGGATGGCCGGGACGTGGTGATCCTCCTGGACAGCCTGACCCAGATGGCCCGCACCTGCAACCAATTGATCCCCGCCTCCGCCCGCACCCTGAACGGCGGCCTGGCCGCCGGGGCCATGCTGCGGCCCAGAAGGTTCCTGGGCGCGGCCCGGAATACCCGGGAAGCCGGCACCATGACGGTGATCGCCTTCGCCGAAAACCAAACCGCCCTGGACGCCGCCGTTTTAGAGGATATCAAGGGCACCGCCAACATGCAATTGACCCTGACGAAGGACAGCCCCCTGGGCTTCAATCCCCTGGAAGCCGACACCCGACGCAAAGACCTGCTGCAAACGGAGCAGGAAAAGCACGTGGATGAAAAGATCCGTGACATGCTGTCCGGCCTGCCGCTAACGGAAGCCCTGCCCCAGCTCGTATCCATGCTGGAGAAAACGGAAAACAACGACGACCTGATCCAGAAATTCGACAGCTGGATGGAAATGTGACGCATCATAAACGCCATGAAGTATCAAGCAGTATTCAGCGATATCGACGGCACCCTGCTTAATAACGCCCACCGGGTGACGGATGATACCCGCCGCGCCCTTGCGCGCCTGCGGGGCATGGGCATCCCCTTTGCCCTGGTATCCGCCCGCAGCCCGGCGGCCATGGCGCCCATTCAGCAGGCCAACGGCTTTCAAGGCCCCCTGATTTCCTTCAGTGGGGCCTTGATCCTGGAGGAAGACGGCACGGTGGTGCACAGCCAGGGCATGTGCCTGGCCCAGGTGCGGGAGATCATCACGTTCGCGGAAAGCGAAGGATTGGATATGGCCTGGTGCCTGTATTCGGCCCGTCAATGGCTGGTGCGGGACCGGCGCGACCCCCGGGTGGCCATGGAAGAGGGCATCGTGGGATTGCAGGCGGAAAACCTGCCGGCGGGCACGTGGCCCCGGGAAGATACATTCTATAAGATCCTGTGCATCTGCAATCCCGCCGCCGCGCCGCAAATCCGGCAGAAAATGAAGGACCGCTTCCCTCACCTGAGCATCGTGCCCTCCTCCGAAATGATGCTGGAAATCATGGTAGGCGGGGTCAGCAAGGGGCTGGCAGTGCAGCGGCTGTGCGTCCATTGGGGCATCGATCCCCGAAACGCCATCGCCCTG
This sequence comes from Clostridia bacterium, assembly GCA_017470945.1. Classification (GTDB taxonomy): domain Bacteria; phylum Bacillota; class Clostridia; order Christensenellales; family Aristaeellaceae; genus RUG563. The sequence goes on from JAFUXH010000020.1 coordinate 2,198, forward strand.
GGCGACAATTATAACGACCTGCCCATGCTGGACGCCGTGGGCTGCCCGGTGGTAATGGGCAACGCGCCGGCGGATATCCAAGCCCGGTTTCCTTTCGTGACTGCGGATAACGAGCACGACGGCGTGGCCCGCGCGTTGGAGACGCTGGTTTTTTCAGCGGATAGGGAGCCATAAGGCAGTGGCTGCTATTGGGGGAAAATAGGCAATCTTTTCCGCCGCCCCGCATAGGCTTTCCCGGGAGGGAAACGCCGATGAAAACCGTTTCATGCCCGGAAGGCAAGAACAAAAGCGCCGTCGCCCGGGCGCTGCGCGTCGCGGTGCTGGCGGTGCTGGCAATGGTGCTGCTGTTTTTGTTTCTGGAAAGGAACCTGGAAGCCGTGATCCTGGATATGGCCCACGCCCGGGCGGAGGCCATGGCGGCGGAGTACATCAACGAGGCCGTGCGGGACGTGCTGGGCGACCAGGTGACCTACGAAGATATGATTTCCGTGCGCACCGACGCCTCCGGCCGGGTAACGATGCTGCAGGCCAACGCCGTGCGCATGAACGAGCTGGCCACCGCCACCGCCCTGGAGGCCCAATCCCACCTGGAAAGCGCCGACGCCCAAAGCGTGTCGATCCCCCTGGGGGCGGCGCTGGGCATCCCCTTTCTATCGGCCCTGGGGCCCCGGGTGCAGGTGCGCATCGTGCCGGTCAGCGCGGTATCCGCCGCCTTCTCAACGGAATTCGAATCGGCGGGCATCAATCAGAGCCGGCACAAGATCTACCTGTCGCTGCACGCCGCCGTGCGCCTGGTGATCCCCAGCGGGGCAAGGCAGGTGGATCTGAACGGCCAGGTGCTGATCGCCGAATCCATCATCGTGGGCGACGTGCCCCAATCCTACGTGAACGTGCCCGATATGAGCGACGCGCTGAACTTTGCCTTGCCATAACGTGAAAAAACATGCCAAAACAAAGAAAATTCTGTAAAAAGTTTCGGGAAAACACCAGGAAAATGCGCCCTTTGCTTGACATGAAGGCATTCTTGCACTAAAATGAAGAGAGTGGAATTCTATTTATCTCCCAGTGGAGGCGCCGCCGCTGCTGGGAAGGAGGGAGGGGCAATGATGCTTGCCCGTCGTAAACTGATCGGAATCGCGGGGCTGATCGCCCTGCTTACGGTGCTCCTGTTTGCTTTCGGCGCTCTGGCAGAAGGAGACCCCATTGATTTCACCATTCAGGTCTCCCCCAAGGAGCTCACCGAGCCCGGGGCGGTGACGGTATCCATCCGCGTGGCCAACACCAGCAGCGAGGATATGACCGATCCCGTCACCCTCTACGATCCCGCGGGCAACGTGGTCACCTCCTTCGGCAACGAAGGCAGCTATACCCTGACCGCCGGTGCCTTCCGCCCCTGGGAAGGAAAATGGAACGTGACCCAGGCCCAATTGGACGCCGGGGAGTTCGCCTACACCCTGCGCTATGTGGCGGCGGATGAAAACGGCGAATTGGTCAACGTGGAAAAGAAGGCCGTGGCCCGCATCGAGGCCGCCGGCGAAAAGGTGACGCTGTCCATCAGCCGCGCCATCAGCCCCGAGGTCGTGCGCTCCGGCGGCACGGCCACCGTGACGTACGAACTGTATAACAGCGGCAATATCGACCTGACCGATATCCGGGTCAAAGAAAATATCTCCAAAACCGCCCAGACGGTGAAAACCCTGGCCGCCGGCCAGCGGGCCAGCCTGACCTTCACCTCCCGCATGGGCAACGCCGATCTGACCAGCAACGCCACCATCACCTACAAAGCGAAGGGCACCACCCGTACCCTGACCGAAAAAGTGGATGACGCCACCATCCCGCTGGCCAAACCCAACTTAAAAATCGAGCTGTCCTCCCCCACCGCCGGCGTCAATATCGGCGAAGCCGCCACACTGGTGGTCACCTTCACCAACAGCGGCAACGTGTCCTACTCCAACGTGCGGGTGGTGGACGATAAAAAGGGCGAGATCCTGACCAACCTGTCGATCCCCGCGGGGGCCACGGTGGAAGAAGAAAAAGAATTCATCCTCATGGAGCCCACCACCTTCAAGGTCACCGCCAGCCTGCCGGATAACACCGGCGAAACCCGCACCCTCAGCGCCGGGGAATTGACCATCGGCGTGTTCGACCCGGAAAAGACCCTGCTGCTGACCTTGAACCTGACCGCCGATCAGGACACCGTGCCCTCCATCCCGGCGGACGTGCGTTTCCACCTGACGGTGACCAACAACAGCAACGTCAAGGCCGAAAACATCAACATCAGCCACGGCGAAACCGCCATTTACACCATCGCCTCCCTGGAGCCCGGGGCCAACGTGGTCCTGACGCGGGACGTGCGTATCTCCCAGGCCGGCAAATTCCGCTTCACCGCCTCGGTGAAGGACGCGCTGAAAAACACCGTCACCTTCGATTCCAACACCCTGCAAATCACCTACGCCCAGCCCACCGCCGCCCCCACCATCGTGCCGGTGGTCACGGTGGCGCCCCCCGCGCTGGTCAGCGCCGCCCCGGCCGATCCCATGCTCAGCCAGGCCCGCGGCGCGCTGATGACCGCCGGCGGCGTATTGGGCGCCCTGTTCGGCGTGGCGTTCCTGTTGTTCCTGGTCAGCTCCATCGTGCGGATCTATAAGAAAATGAAATCCAACGCCGCCTACGATCACCTGGAGCTGAGCGAGCGCCGGGATTACACCGAGCCCGCCGATGAGGAGCTGGACGATATCGAGGCCCGCACCGAGGAAAGCTACCACGCCGACATGGACGAGGTGCTGACCGTGCCTTCGTCCGTCAAGCCCGCGGAGGACGCCCCCGATCCCGACGAAATGCCCGATTGGGACGGCGAAGGCGGCTACCGGGTGTCCCGGCCCGAGCCCAAGGAAGAAAGCAAGGCCGAAGAAAGCGCCCCGGCGGAAACGGCAGCTGACGCCGATATCAGCAGCGAGGCCATGCGCCAGCACCTGAAAAACGTGGACGACATCGCCAAGGAAATTTCCGTGAAGGCTCAGGAAGCCGAAAAGGCCCAGGAAGCCGAGGAAACGCCCCGCCACCGCCGCAGCCGCCGCACCCAGCGCACGGAGGACGGGGAATAAGGAACCCATTCAATCATCGTAAACAAATTTGACCCGCCGGCAAACCAAGGATCTGCCGGCGGGTTTCTTCCAAACGGAAGGAGCATGCCCCATGAAAACCATCAAGCTTTTGGTGATCGACGGTCAGGGCGGCGGCATCGGCCGCCAGCTGGTGGAAGCGGTGCGAGAGGCCGCCATCCCCTGTGAAATCACCGCCGTTGGCGCCAACACCGCCGCCACCGCCGCCATGCTGAAGGCCGGGGCCCAGCAGGGGGCCACGGGAGAAAACGCCGTGGCCGTTTGCGCCCGGGACGCCGACGTCATTGCCGGGCCGGTGGGCATCGCCATCGCCGATTCCCTGCTGGGGGAAATCACCCCCCGCATGGCCCTGGCCGTGGGCCAAAGCAGCGCCAAAAAGCTGCTGCTGCCGGTGAGCCACTGCGGCAACGTCATCGTGGGCGTGGGCGATCTGTCCCTCCGGGCGCTGACCGCGGAGGCCGTTCAGTATCTCAAGAACATGGCAAACGACACCCCCTGCTGACGCGATCAACCAGCAAAGCGCAGCGGAAATGATTTCGATTCCATCATTTTTTCAGAACATCCATTCCAAAAAGACTTCCCTTGAAGGGAAGCCTTTTTCGAATATCTTTCTTCGATTCTTCACGCCGTATTCTTTCATGGATCAATCTGCCATACGGTACACGTCCAAGAATCGCAATACATCATCAGGCAATAACCACCGCCATCCCAACCGAAAGGAAGCCAAAGGCGGAATAGAGCGGAGGGATCTGGTGCGACTCAACAAACCAGCTTTCATACTGAACTCATTTCAGAATCGCAATAAAATACCAGACAACAAACGCTGTCATCCCGACCGAAATGGAGCCATAGGCGGAATGGAGCGGAGGGATCTGGCGCGACTCATTCAGCCAACCTTCAGATCCCTCGATTCCGCTTCGCTTCACTCGGGATGACAAAAGAGTTTATATTTTGAGTTTAAATTGAGAGTAGTATCAGATCCCTTGATTCCGCTTCGCTTCACTCGGGATGGCGAAGGTGTTCATATTCTTCGTTCATCGTTTTCCTTGAGAATCGCATCATCAGCGCAGCTCCGCGTTTGTTTCTTCCTGACGGAAGGTGAACGGTCCGTTTGGCAGATCTGCCTCGACGGCAAACGCACAGGTGGTCAAATCCGCGCGGAGGGTCGCTCGCTTCCCCTGCCGCTGCCAGGAGATGCGCAGGGTGTGCCCGTCGGGCTGCTCCACGCGCATGTCCGCGTCGAAGCCAAAAGCCCCGCAGGCGTTGCGCATGCGCAGCAGCGCCAATTGCTTTTGCACGATGGGCCATGCCAGCCGCTTTGCGATCTCATCTTTTGTCAGATTGGTGCGGTTGATTTCCTTGTGACCCGCTTCGCCGCTGCGGTGGACGGCCTCAATGTCATTTTCCCCGGCGAACAAATCCAAATACCACACCTGGGGCTTCCCCGGCATAAACATCTGCAAAGCGCGGGCCAGCAGCAGCTTCTTTTCGTCGCATCCCAAAGCGCTGTAATAGGTGGCGTTCACCTGGTAATACATGTTCTTTTTGCCGTGCAGGTTCTTGATCAGCCCGCCCCGGCTGACGATCAGATCGATAAGCCCCTGGATGCGCTCGTCGGGCACCAGGCCTTTCAAATCCAGCATAGGAATACCGTCATGACAGCCCAGCATATTGACGCACCGGATATTGTTTTCCTTTTGCTCCCGGGCCCAGCGCGCCAGATAGGTGGCATCGTGGTTTTCGATGGCGTCGATCAGCAGCCCGGGCAGGAAAAAGTCGTAGGTCATATAGCCCTTTTGCGCCAGGGTTTTGTAGCTGCCCTCGCCGTAGGCGGCGTGGATCTCCGGCAGCAGGGTCAGGCCGCGTTTTTCCGCCATCTGCCGGATGCGCTCCAAAATCTCCCAGGTTTCGGGCTCGTTCATGAAGTTGCGCCGCCCCGGGATCTTGGAGGCGTACCCGAAGGCGTCCAGACGCACGATGGACGCCCCGTAGGAAGCCAGCTTGTCCAGTACTTCTTCGTAATACTGCCACACCAAGGGCGACTGGATATTTACATCCATCTGGCCCAGATAGCTGCGCTTGCCACTTTCCGGGTCTGTTTTCACCTCCTGATAGAAGGTGTTCCAATAGGGCACCTCCCGCCCGTCGGGAAACTGCACCATCAGGATGGGCAGTCCCGGCTTGCGGAAAAACATATCCTGAATATACTGTTCGTCAGGCTGGATGTAGCCTGCTTCGGTCATTTGGCCCTTGCCTTCCCAGAACTTGTTCCAGTGAATGAAGAAATCCCGGTATTCCGACGCTTCGCCCTTCTGGATCATATCCTGAAATTGCGGCGATTGCACGGACAGGTGGTTGAGGATAAAATCCAGCTTCAAATCCATCCCCAGCGCCCGCAGGCGATCCATATCGCCGGGAGCAGTGAGCTGTTGGTCCAGATCATAGCTAATCACCGAAAAGCCCCTGTCCAGATCGGTGGTGAACAGGCTGGGCAGGATATAAAAGGAACGGAACGCCCCCTGCATGTCCTTCGTTTCCAGCAGGGAAGCAATGTCGGTCAACGTGCCGCCCAGGCTGTCGGGATAGGCGTTGAGCATAGCGCCGCTGTGCATGGCTCTTCCTCCTTTATTCTTTCGCCATCAAAAGGCGGTAATCGGCGTAGGATAGCAATTCACCCTGCTTGCTCAGGATGATTTTGGCCTTGTGGGCCTGCGCCTCCAACTTCTTTTGCTCGATTTCCAACACCATGGTGGTGAAGGCGCTGTCGGTTTTGCCATCCCGATTCCGGGCCCTACGATGGGCCAGGGTTTCCGCCGGGGTGGAATTGAGCAGGATGGGAACATCGACCCCTTCGATGAAATCGCTGTTGCCGTGGGTCCATTCCAGGATCAGCACCTGGATGTTGGAAAAATCCACCTTGTCGTACCACAGTTCCGTGGTTTCCCGGCCCATGCGCTTTAGGTAAATGGCCTTTTCGCCCTGATGAAAACGGGCCAGGATGTCGGATACCTCGTCAAAATTGGTTTCGTTGGGCGTGCCCAGATACCCCGTCAGCGCCCGGCGGCCTGATTGCTGATAGACAGCCAGCCAGGGAAGCGCCTGCGCCGCCGCTGGATCGGCATCCTTTTCTTCGTCCCACAGCCGGTGCAGAATAGCAGTGATTTCGGGCGTGAGCAAATCATGATCCACCAGGCCGTGCAAGCCGCCCTGCCGGTACACCCGCACCCGCTCTATATCGTTATCCCGGGGGATGCGGCGTGGATAGTTATCGCCGCTCATCACATACGCGCCGATGCCGTCGTGATTCAGGTAATAGGCCAGCACCGAGGCGATCTCGCTTTTGCCCACGCCGCTGCCGCCGCACACGGCCACCACGGCTTTTTGGCCGCCCAGCGCCGCGATCCGCTGCCGCAGCAGGGGATAAATGACCTGGGCTTTTTGCCTGTGATCCAAACCGATGCAAAGTTTGTCCCCCGGCATGTCGCCATGGGGAATATCGGCCGGCACGTCCGGCAGAACCATTGTTTTTTCGCTCATTCTTTTTTCCTCCTGATCCGCACGCCGCGTGCCGCGGCCCGCGTTTTTTTCGCAGCCCATGCAAAGCAAACGATCCAGCAATCTTTCCATCGTTCGTGAAAAGAACGTTTCCCCGGCTTGGAATCATCCGACGACGCGCCAGAACGCGATATCCACCGCGCCGCCGGGGCACACGCGGCCCGTAAATTCCGGGCCTTCGGCGGTCCCGCCGGTCATGGGAATGATTTGCAGCGCGCCCCGGGGCGTATCCCCCACGGCGACGGAGGGGCTCAGCGTCACATGAAGCCGCGTGACCAGCGCCAGCGCGGCGGGTTTATTCTCCACTTGCGGCCTCCCCCTTCATGCCCGCAACCAGCCAATCCAGGGCGATGGGCAGGGCGTAATTCCAGAAATCGAAATTGTGCACGCCGGGATGGGTGACCCAGGCATGCGGCACCTTGCGTTTCATCAGGAATTCATGCAGGTCCACATTGTTGGGATACAGGAAATCCTCCGTGCCGCAGGCCAGGAACAGGCGGGGCACATCCTCCCCCGCGTCCAGGCGCTTTTGGATCAGCGTCTTGGGGGCCTTATCGCTTTGCAGCAGCTTCTTCGGATCGCCGAAGGTGTTGACGTAGTATTCGTACGGGGCCACCGCGTTGCCCTTGCCGGGCTGCATCTGGGCCACCTCGTCGGTGATCAGGGCGGAGGACAGGGCAAACACCGCGCCGAACACGTGATTGAAATACAGGCCGCTGCGCAGCGCCCCAAAGCCGCCCATGGACAGGCCGCCGATGAAGGTTTCCTCCCGCTTGCGGGAAAGGGGGAACAGCTTGCGGGTGACGCTCACCAGCTCCTCGCCGATAAAATCCGCGTAGGCTTCGCCGGTGAATTCGTTGTTGAGGTAAAAACTGTTGTCGCCGGAGGGCATCACCACGGCCATCCCGCGCTTCATCGCCTCCCGAGCGATGGTGCTGTCATACAGCCAATCCATAAAGTTGCCCGAATAGCCGTGCAGCAGATACAGGGTGGGGAAGGGCCCGTCGGCATACAGGGGCTTGCCCCGTTCATCCATCGCGTCCATGGGCAGGATCACCGAAAAGGGCACCTGCCGCTTGCGGGCCAGGGAGTAGTATTGGCCAGTCAGGATCGCCATATAATACCTCCTTTGTTCTCGCAGGTTCAGGAACGGTTTCTTGGCATGTCACGAATAGCGAGCCAGAATATTATCCATGCTCCGGCTGATGTGCTGGGTCATGGCCTTCCGAGCTTCCTCCGCCTTCCCATCCCGGATAAAATGCAGGATGGCGATATGCTCGTAGGTGGAATTGCGGAAGTGCGTATCGGCGGCGTTTTCCCCGTGCCCCACGCTGGGGCCGTTCCACATTTCCAACAGATAGTTCTTTAATTGATGATTGTCCGCCGCCTGCCAGATCGCCATGTGGATATCCTGGTTCAGCGTTTCGTAATCCGCCCGGTCGATGGCATCCAAATGATCCCGCAGGGTATACAGCCTTTCCAGCAGCGCTTCGGTTTCCATGCCGTTTTTCGCGGCCCTGCAGGCGGCTTCCGCCTCCAGCAGGATGCGCATTTCAAAAATATCCCGGATGAATTTCCGATCGATGGTATTGACGATGGCTCCTTTGTTCATGCGCAGGGTGATCAGCCCCTCCGCCTCCAGGCTTTGCAGCGCCTCCCGCACCGGGGTGCGGCTGACGCCCAGCCGGGCGGCGATATCCGTCAGGCTCAATTCGTCGCCGCTTTTGTATTCACCGGAATAAATGGCTTTGCGCAGGATGGCCGTGATGCGCACGCGAACGGGCATCATCTGCAGGGTTTCCAAGGGCAAGCCCCCTTTTGCATTTTGTATACGATCCCATTATACCCAATATAGTATAAAAAATCAATCGCCAAATGCAAGGCTCCCGCGCCTGCATGCGGGGCGGCTGCCGGGGACTGTGGCCCGGCGCGATTCCCACATGGATTCATACTGAACTCAATGAAACATCGCATCAAAATGGCAAGCTAAAAACAGTGTCATCCCGACCGAAATGGAGCCGGAGGCGAAATGAAGCGGAGGGATCTGGCGCGGCTGATCAACCCAACCTTCAGATCCTTGGATTCCGATTTTTCTCTGGCTCCGCTTCATGTGGGACGACAAACGAGTTTATGCTTTGGTTCATCATTTTCATTGAGCGTAGTACCAGGCTTCATCCGGCTGAAAAAATCAAAGAAAATTCGCCTTTTTTTCGCTCAGGGACTTGCTTTGGGGCCGCTGTTGTGATAGGATAAGATCAAGATGTATTTTGTATACGAAATACAAAATGTGAGAATCGTGATGAGGAGGAAGGCATATGCACGCCATCGAAAAGATCCTGGCCAAGAACAGCGGAAGAACGGAAGTGCGCACCGGCGAAATCGTCACCGCCAAGGTGGATTTTGCCGAAATCAACGACCTGTACCTGCAAACCGTGTATTCCTTCTACGAAATGGGCGGCGACAGGGTGTGGGATAACACCCGCTGCGCCTTCGTCTTTGATCATTACGCCCCCTGCCCCGACATCAAAAGCGCCGCCAACCACAGGGAAATGCGGGAATTCGCGAAAAAGAACGACCTGAAATTCCATTTCGACACCAATTGCGGCGTGTGCCACCAGGTGATGCCGGAGGCCGGCGTCATTTACCCCGGCATGATCGTGGTGGCTACCGACAGCCATACCACCACCCACGGTGCCTTCGGGGCCATGGGCACCGGCTGCGGGGCGACGGATATGGCCACCATCCTGATGACGGGGGAGCTGTGGTTCCGGGTGCCGGAGATCATCGAGGTGCGGCTGGAAGGCGAAGCCCCCAAGGGCGTGTACCCCAAGGACGTGGTGCTGGCCGTGCTGGGCAGGATCCGGGCGGACGGGGCCGTTTACAAGGCCATCGATTTTACCGGCAGCTACGTGGACAGCCTGAATGTGGCGGGCCGCATGACCATCTGCAACATGGCGGTGGAAATGGGGGCCAAAACCGCCTATATGCAGCCCAATCAGGACGTGATCGACTACGTGATCAAGCGGGCGGTGCGGCCCTATGAAATCCAGTTCACCGATCCCGGCTACGTCTACGCCGAAAGCTACGTGTTCGACGTATCGGCGCTGGAGCCCGAGCTGGCCTGCCCCAGCAGCGTGGAAAACGTGCATCCGTTATCCGAAGTGGTCGCCCAGGGCGAAGTGAAGCTGGATCAGGGCTACATCGGCTCCTGCACCGGGGGCCGGACGGAGGATATCGCCATCGCGGCGAAGATCCTGAAGGGCAAGCACATCCCCCCTTACACCCGCCTGGTGATCGTGCCCGCCTCCCGGGATGTGATGCAGGAGTGCATTGCCCACGGCTACATTCAGGACCTGATGGACGCCGGGGCCACCATCACCACCCCCGGCTGCGGGGCCTGCCTGGGGGCTCACGAAGGCATTCTGGCCCCCAAGGAAGTGTGCATCACCAGCACCAACCGCAATTTCCCAGGCCGCATGGGCAGCACCGAAGCGCTGATGTACCTGGCCAGCCCCGCCACCGTGGCGGCCAGCCTGCTGAACGGGCGCATCACCGACCCCCGGCCTTACCTGGATTGAGAGGAGGACGCGCGCATGAATACCAAAATCACCGGCAAGATCATCGTGGTGGGCGATAATATCGATACCGACCAGATTTACCCCGGCCGTTTCCTGGCCATCACCGACCCCAAGGAGATCGGCAGCCATTGCCTGTGCGGCGTCAGCGAAGAAATCGCCCCGCATTTCCCCCAGGGCGGCATCGTGGTGGCGGGGCGCAATTTCGGCTGCGGCTCCAGCCGGGAGCACGCCCCCATCGCCCTGCTCAACATGGGCGCGGCGGCGGTATTGGCCGATTCCTTCGCCCGCATTTTCTTCCGCAACGCCGTGAACCTGGGCCTGCTGCCCGTCATCTGCAAGGGCATCAGCCGGCACGTCCGGGATGGGCAGACCCTGACCCTCGATCTGGACGCGGGGCAGGTGACCGTGCTGGAGACCGGCGAGATGCTGCCCTGCGAGCAATTGGGCGACCAGGCCATGAAGATCCTGGAGGCTGGCGGCATCAAGCCCATGATGCGGGCCAGATTCGGCAAAACCAACGGGTGACAGAACTTGAAACATCGCACGGGTGCGTTCAGCGGCGCACCCGTGCTTTTTTATCAAAGCAGCCTCCGCCGCGCACGGCTTTTCACCGGCGCCCTAATTTTTCCTTTTCAATCGTGGAAGGAATGTGATATAATGAAGGGTGACAGAGGCTGCAATTGAATCTTTTCAGGCGGGATATGCGCGTTTCGTCGCGGCGGGAAAGACGGAGGAGACGGGAAATGACGAATCAGCCGGTTCAGGAGCTGCTCATTTACCGTTGGGTGACGGGCTTTTTTTCCACGCCCGGCGATCTGACCCGGGAGCTGAGCCAAGGCGGCGTCGTCTGCGACGGCGGGTGCCAGTACCTGGCCGTTCTGACCCGCATTGATCATTACCGTTATCAGCGCCAGCGCCTGGGCATGGAAAAAATGTATCAATTGAAAACGGCCCTGCTGGCCCTGTGCGGCCGCTTGTTTCCCCAGGGCTACAGCTGCATGGGGTCGGATACCTACGCCGTGACCATCCTGACCCGGCGGGGCATGATCCATCCCGACGCGTGGGAGGAGGCGGTGCTGGCCCTGCGGCAGGCCCTGCAGGCCGAATTCGGCGTCACCCTCACCGTGGGCGTGGGCACCCGCGCCGCGTCGGCTGCCGCCGTGCCCGAAAGCGTGCGCAACGCCTACATCGCCGCCCGCTACCGCATGGTGTTCGGCCCGGCCCAGACCATCCGGTATGAGGATATTTCCATGCGCGTGGGCGTGTCCCCGGCCTATCCGGACGATGAAATCAAGCAGCTGCTGCGCTCCTTTGAGCGGGGCGATCCCGCCGAATTCGAGCGGCGGCTGACCAACCTGTTTTCCATTATTTATTCCCAGTCGGTGCAGTTTGGCCTGGCCGCCGCCGGCCATTTGCTGATGGAGCTGTACCGCTGCCTGCCCCCCGACGCCCAGGCCGGCTGCGACGTTGTGGGCATTTACACCCAGCTGAACGAATGCGACGATTTTTCCCAGCAACTGTCGATGCTGCGTTCCTTCGGCCTCGCTGCCATCGACAATCAGCAGAAAGGCGCCGTGCCCTCCGCCAAACGGAAGGAGCAGCTGGACGGCATCCTGGCCTACATCCATGAAAACTACCGGCACCCCGACCTGAGCATGACCTCCATCGCGGAGCATGCCGCCCTGTCCGCCAATACGGTGCGCCTGCTGTTCCGCGAGCACGGCTTGGCCTCCCCCAAGGATTACATTCAGCAATTGCGCATGGAGGAGGCCTGCCGGATGCTGCGGGAAACCGATCTGCCCGCCCGGGAAATCGGCGAGCAGGTGGGCTTCATCGACAGCCGTTACTTCTACGTTTCTTTCAAAAAATACTCCGGGAAAACGGCCTACGAGTACCGCGCCGTGAGCACGAGAGGATAATATTTTATGCGAGGAGAACCGTTCTTGGTAGCCAAAGAGCGGTTTTTCCCTCCCCGCGCCTCCTTCCGAGAAAGCCGTGGTATATGCTGGGATCGTCAATGGGGTTTTCAAGATTTTGGTGTATTTATTTGTTTTTGACCATCACGGACTAAATCAATAGACTCATGTTTGATTTTGCGCAATTTTTGAAATTGCGTTTTTTTGAACTTGTGGATTCTGGGAAGAAAAAATATAATAATACCATCCAAAGGAATGGGAGGGTTCGCAATGCAGGCCACAATGCAGACAAAAAAGAAAAAGCACGGCTTCCTGCGAGAAATGCGGCAGAACGGGTTTCTCTACCTGCTCACGCTGCCGGGCATCATTTTCTTCCTCGTTTTCAGCTACACGCCCATGCTGGGCCTGGTCATGGCCTTTCAGGATTACTCCATGCGCAAGGGCGTGTTCGGCTCCTCCTTCAATGGGGTGAACAATTTCAAGTTCCTGTTCCAGACCGGCGACATTTGGCGGGTGACGGGCAACACGCTATTCCTGAACGTACTGTTCATTTTCTTCACCACGCTGATGAGCGTATTCCTGGCCATCCTGTTCAGCGAAGTGAAGAACCGGAAGTTCAAGCGGATCACCCAAACCATTTCCATCCTGCCCAATTTCGTACCCTGGACCGTGATCGCCCTGTTCCTGGACGCGTTCATCGATCCCACCACCGGCATGGTGGCCAAATCCCTGGCCGCCGCCGGCGCGCCGGTGGATTTTTACGCCAATGCCTCCATCTGGCCGGGCCTGCTGGTGTTCCTGAAGATCTGGCAAGGCGCGGGCTACGGCGCCATCGTGTATATCGCCACCATCGTGGGCATCGACCCGCAGATTTACGAGGCGGCGGATATCGACGGGGCCACCCGGCTGCAGAAAATCTTCCGCATCACCCTTCCCATCCTCAAGCCCACGATCATCCTGATGAGCCTGTTCAGCGTCGGCCGCATCTTCTACGGGGATTTCGGCATGATCTACGCCCTGGTGGGCGATAACAGCCTGCTCTTTTCCACCACCGACGTCATCGACACCTACGTGTACCGCATGATGCGCATGCTCAGGAACTACGGCATGAGCTCCGCCACCGGCATGTTCCAATCCGTGCTGGGCTTCGTGTTCATCATAACGGTGAATTGGATCGCCCGGAAACTGGACCCGGAAAGCGCCCTCTTCTGAGAAACGGAGGAAGAAACCATGAGTCAGAATTCCCTTGCTCCCGCCATGCGCCGCCCCGGAAAGCGCAGGCAATCCCGCGTGATGGACGTGGTGGTGGCCATCCTGATCCTGCTGTTCTGCCTGCTGTGCGTGATCCCATTCATCGTGGCCATCAGCGCCTCCTTTTCCACGGAGCGCACCCTGCTCAGCACCGGCTATGGCTTTCTGCCCAAAGATTTCACCACCCAGGCCTACGATATGCTGTTTCAAACCAGCCAGATCTTCGACAGCTACAAGGTATCCATTTTCGTCACCGTGGTGGGCACGCTGCTGTCGATGATCGTCACCGCCATGATGGCCTATCCGCTCAGCGTCAAAAAGCTGAAGTACCGGGCCGGCATTTCCTTCTTCGCCTACTTCACCATGCTCTTCAGCGGCGGCCTGGTGCCCACCTACATGCTGATCTCCAAATACCTGGGCATGCGAGACAGCGTTTGGGTCATGATCATCCCCGTGCTGGTCAACCCCTGGAACCTGTTCCTGCTGCGCAATTTCTTTTCCGCTATCCCGGCGGAGCTGCACGAAAGCGCCCGTATGGACGGGGCCAACGACGTGCGCATCCTGTGGCAGATCATCCTGCCGGTATCCCTGCCCGCCCTGGCCACGGTGGCCCTGTTTTACGCGGTGGCCTACTGGAACCAGTGGTTCAACGCCATGCTGTATATTGAAAACAGCCGCCTGTTCCCTTTGCAGTACCTGATCATGAAAATGCTGCGCAACATCGAATTGATGAAGCAAATGAGCAGCCAGGCGGGCTTTGCAGTGGATATGAGCTCCCTTCCCAGCACCACCACCAAGATGGCCACCGCCATCGTCACCATCGGCCCCATCGTGGTGGCCTATCCCTTCGCCCAGAAGTATTTCACCGCCGGCCTGATCGTGGGCTCGGTCAAGGGATGAGCATCATAACGCACTTGCGCGTATGAGAATAAACGGAAATCAATTAAAAGGAGGAACCCGTCATGAAGAAACTCGTCGCTCTGGTTGCCGCGTTGGTTATGATGCTGACGCTGCTCGTCACCCCCGCCCTGGCAGAATCCGAGGTCAAGATCTACCTGTTCGGCCAGGCCCAGAACATGGACAAGGTGCTGGAAAAATTCTACGCCGATTCCGGCCTGGACATCAAGCTGAACATCGTGTGGAACACCGGCGCGGATCACCGGGAAAAAATGCCCCTGCTGATCGGCAACGAAGAAGCCTGCGACCTGGTGTTCGACGCCTACTGGATGAACCTGGCCACCATGATCAAGCAGGAAATGTACGCCGATCTGTCCTCCTACTTCAACAACGACGCTTACCCCGGCCTGAAAGCCGCCTTCTCTGAAAGCTTCCTGGCCCAGGTGACCGACGCTGAAGGCGCGATCTACGCCATCCCCTTCACCCAGGCCGCCAACGATATGCAGGCCATTTTCTACCGCAAGGACCTGGCTGATAAATACAACATCACCGTGGACAGCGAAGAAAACCTGGAAGCCTTCTTCAAGGCCGTGAAGGAAAATGAAACCGGCCTGGTGGCCCCCTTCGGCATCGGCGGCAGCCGCGCCATGTATTACCTGGATCTGGATATGATCCAGAAGCGCCACAGCAACATCTTTGAAATCTCCGGCACCGGCACCGCCGTGGGCATGGAATTCGA
The DNA here is from genome assembly GCA_017470945.1 of Clostridia bacterium. Taxonomy (GTDB): domain Bacteria; phylum Bacillota; class Clostridia; order Christensenellales; family Aristaeellaceae; genus RUG563. The sequence continues at coordinate 17,256 of JAFUXH010000020.1, forward strand.
AGTGGCCGTCAGCGAGGATGGCAAAACCGTGCTGGGCGCCGCCACCATCGGCGCGCCGGATGAATACTACGCCGATTTTCCCGCCCCCTATAACACGAACACCCGCTCCGCCCGCGCCATCAACGATCTGACCAAGTGGGCCCAGTACACCCAGGCCAACTCCATCACCGAAGAGGACGCCGCCAACAACCTGTTCTACACCGGCCTGGTGGCCGCCATGGAAGGCAACATCAGCAACTATGAAACCGCCAAGCGGGAAATCGAAAAGATCGAAGGTGCTCAGCTGGGCATGTTCGTGTACGATGAGAACCTGCGCAACAAGGTGCCCGGCTACTACGTGACCAGCGGCCAGACCGCCTGGAACTTCCTGTGCGTGCCCTACTACAGCAAGAACATTGACGCGGCCATGAAGTTCATCGACTGGATCTTCCAGAGCCCCGAAAACCACGACCTGTTCGAGCTGGGCATCGCCGGCGAGGATTTCGAACTGAACGAAGCGGGCGAATACACCCAGCTGGCCCCCGCCAACCTGTACACCTTCCCCGGCTATGAAATGACCTGGAACCCCAACTTCGTGCGCACCAACGCCGAACTGGACGACGAAGTGAAGGCCCTGCTGAATTACCAGAACGACCCCACCAGCTACACCGCCTCCGTGATGGACGGCTTCGCCTTCGACAACCAGGCTACCCCTGAACTGGTGAACGCCTACGCCGCCGTCAGCGCCGTGCAGAGCGAATACATCCGGCCCTTCATGCATGGCACCTACGGCGCCGACACCGCCGCCAAGCTGACCGAATACTGGCAGAAGGCCCAGAACGCCGGCATCGAAGTGATCCGCCAGGCCGTGATCGACCAGGTGCAGGCCTTCCTGGACGCTCAGAATAAGTAATTGACAGATTCCACCGGATGGAATAAACTCAAACAAGCAAGCAGGGGACGGGTGTTCCATCCCGTCCCCTCTTTTCCAGGAACGACAAAGGGGGGCTGCGCGTGAAGGCGATCCTGCTGATTGATGAGAATCACCGGAATTACCACGCGGATGAGTTTTTCCACGTATATTCCGACGAGGTGCTGGACCGGATCCAGCATCTGGTGGACCTGGAGGCCGTGCCCGTATGCCTCTCCCAGCTGCCGGAAAAGCAGGCGATGCTGAAGGACGTTGAAGTGATCTTCAGCAACTGGGGCATGCCGGAAATGCGCCTGCAGGACGTGCAGAAGTATCTGCCCCGGGTGCGGGCGGTATTTTACGCCGGCGGCGACGTGCGCCACTTCGCCAGCCCCTACTTCCAAATGGGCGCCCGGGTGTTTGCCGCCGGCAGCGCCAACGCCCTGCCCGCCGCCGAATACGCCGTGGGCCAGATCCTGCTGGCGGCCAAGGGCGTGCAGCGCGCCTGCCGCCGATACCGGGACGGCGAAAGCTACCAGCAGTGCCGGGCGGAAACCGCCCGGCGGGCCGGCAACTATCACCTGACCGTGGGCATCCTGGGCGTGGGCCGGGTGGGCGGCCGGGTGGCCGAGCTGCTGAAGAATTTCGACGTGACGGTGTACGCCTGCGATCCCTTCCTGAGCCCGGAAAAGGCCAGGCAGGCGAACGTGAAGCTGACCTCCATGGAGGAGATCTTCCAATCCTGCGACGTGATCACCTGCCATTTGCCGGTGCTGGATAACCTGCACCACGTGATCAACGAGGATCTGCTTTCCACTCTGTCCCCCTACGCCACGTTCATCAACGCCAGCCAGAGCTGGGTGGTGGATCAGGACGCCCTGGCCCGGGTGATGGAACGCTGCCCCGATCTGACGGCCATCCTGGATTCCACCGATCCTTACATGCTGCCGGGGGACCACCCCCTGCATCATCTGGACAACGTGTTTTTGACCCCCCACATCGCCGGCAGCTTCGGCGGCGAATTGGAGCGCATGGGTGAAAGCATCGTCGACGCGCTGGAAGCGTGGCTGCAGGGCCGGCCGTCGCCCAACGAAGTATCCCGGGATATGATGAAAGAATAAATCATCTGCGAAGGAGCGATTTCCATGGCTGCATCCAACCCCGCCGTCTGGGCGGAGCAAACGCTGCTCCGGCTGAAGCAAAAGATCCCCGGCGCCATCGAAAAAGCCCAGGGCCTGGATTTTCTTCCCTACACGGTGGAAAACGGGCAGTGGAAGCCGGGGCCCATGGACGGCATCTGCTGGTGGACCAACGGCTTTTGGCCCGCCCTGATGTGGCAGATGTACGATATGACCGGGGAGGTGGCCTACCTGCGGGAGGCCCGCCGCGCCCAGGATATGCTGGATCGTGCCTTTGCCGATTTCAGCCGCCTGCACCACGACGTGGGCTTCATGTGGCGCATTTCCTCCGGCTTCGATTACGATCTGACCGGGGATCAAAAGAACCGGGAACGGGCCGTTTTCGCCGCCAACCTGCTGGCGGGCCGGTATAACCCAAACGGCTTCATCCGCGCCTGGAACGACGATAAGGCGGGCTGGGCCATCATCGACTGCATGATGAACCTGAGCCTGCTTTACTGGGCCACAAAGCAAACGGGCGATCCCCGCTTCAGCCTGATCGCCCAGCGCCACGCCGACACCGTGATCCGCCATTTCATCCGGCCCGACGGCACCAGCGAGCACATCGTGGTGTTCGATCCCGTCACCGGTGAAGCGGTGGATAAGCCGGGCGGCCAGGGCTACGCCGCCGGCACGGTGTGGAGCCGGGGACAGGCCTGGGCTATCTACGGCTTCGCCATCAGCTATCGGCACACCGGCCGTCAGGAATACCTGCGCACGGCCCGCCGGGTGGCCGACGCCTTCCTCGCCCGGATCGGCGGCGATTGGCTGCCAGACTGCGATTTTGTCGCGCCCAAGGATCCCGTCCTCAAGGACGACTGCGCCGGGGCCATCGCCGCCTGCGGCCTGATGGAAATGGCCGACGCCCTGGGAGAAACGGGCGAAGCCTACCGCTCCGCGGCCGTTTCCATGCTGCGGGCGCTGGAAGAAAAGCACGTCGATTGGAGCGCCGACCAGCCCGCGCTGCTGACCCACTGCACCGGATCCTACCACACGGCGGATCATCACATCGCCATGGTGTACGGCGATTACTTCTTCGTGGAAGGGGTCAGCCGGCTGCTGGGCCGCCAGAATCTGAGGTGGTAACATGCATATCGCCCTGATCCAAACCAAGCAAAACCGATTGTACGATTTCGCCCATCCCCGGCCCATCGCCGCGGCGGAAGCCCGCGCCCTTTCCCGGGAGATGGCGGAGCAAACCTTTTCCCTGATGGCCGACGCCGCCAGGGCCGACCTGATCGTGACCACCGAAGCGGTGAATTATCCCGGCCCGGAAGCGTGGACCGAAGGGCCCTACGGCGCCTTGGTTGAGGAAGAAGAGATCATCCGGCGCTTTTCGGATCACGCCCGGCAAAACGGCTGCTGGATCGTGGCCTCCCTGTACGCCCACCGGTACGGCGGGCTGGTCAACGAAGCGGTGGTGTTCGATCGGCAGGGCAGGCAGCGGGCAGTCTACGAAAAGGTCCACCTGGCCGGCGATGAACAGCGCAGCCTGATCCCCGGCCAGGCATACTGCGCGGTGGACGCCGATTTCGGCCGCATGGGCGTATGCATCTGCTGGGATATGCAATTCCCGGAAGTGTGCCGCCATTACGCGCTGGCCGGGTGTTCCCTGGTCGTGTGCCCCACCTGGGGCTGGGAAAGCATTTACGCCGCCTGCCGGGCCTATGAAAACGGCATCTGGGTGGCCGGCGCCATGGCCGTTCCCTTTGAGGGCGGCATCAGCGGCATTCGCGCCCCCAGCCAGGTGATCGCCCCGGATGGCGGCGTGCGCGCCAGCGGGCCCCGGGATCGGGCAGCCGCCGTCACGTGCAGCGTCGATCTGCATGAACTGCGGCCGCTGCACGCCCTGCGGATGCACGACCGCCGCCCCGATACCTACGCCGCCCTGGTCAAGCAGGAGGAACATCATGGTTAAGCGCGTGGACGAACCCCTATTCTGCCTGTGGTTTGGCAATTTCTACCGCCCGGCTTTCGATGACCGGGCGTTTCTTGACGCTTCCCTGAAGGAAATCGCTCGCCTGGGCTTCAACTGCGTGGAATTGGACAGCAAGGCCTGGCAGGATTTTCAGGATCGGTTTGCCGGCGGGGAAGCCAGCGATTACGTGGCGCAGCAGGAATACCTGATGGTGGCTGCCCACCGGGCGGGCCTGGCCCACCTGTTCCTGGCCCTGTATCTGAACGGCGATAATCTGTACCCCCACATCCGCTTCAGCCCGCCCGTGTACGGCGAATCGGTGACGGCGATGGATGGCTCCGACGGCCGGTGGTACAAATACTGGTCCGAACAAGCCCGGGAAAGCCAGGCGGCCCATGTGCGGGGCCTTTTGCAGACGTATAAAGACGGTCACGCCGCCGTCACGATCGACGGCGAGGAGCGCCTGCCCCTGTGCAGTATGTGGGACCCGGTGGCCGCCCCCAGCTTCGACGCGGAAGGGCAGCGGCGTTATGGGACCTGGCTGCAAAAGCGATATGGCGATATCGGCGCATTCAACCAGGCGTATCAAAAGAGCGCCGCCGGCTTTGACGCCCTGCGGCCCGACGATTGGTGGTTTGAAGCCGCGTATCCCGGCAAAGCCTGCTGCACCCGTGCCGAAATGGAAAGCGACGCGCCCGCCTTCCGCATGTGGGCCGACAATATGCGCTGGCGCAGGGATGAATTGACCGATTATTTCCAAGCCATGCGGGAGCGGCTGCATGAAATCGACCCCCGGCTGTACCTGATGCCTAACCTGAGCCAGTGGAACCATTACCTGAATGTGGATACCAGCCGGAAATCGGATATCGGCCTGTGTGAATTGTGGGATACCGCCAACCGGGGCATCGACATGCGGGCCGTCGCGCCATACGTGGATATGGCCCACTACTACACCCTGCCCGTCACCGCCGACAGCGACCCGGAGCCCTACGCCGTTTCCTGCCAGCACGCCCACATCCGTTCCCTGAATCCGGGGCGCAGCTTCCTGGGCGGGGTATTCTGGGGCCGGTTTTTGTACAACGACGTGTATCGCTTCGTCACCCCGGAGGAAACCATCGGCAGCATCGTGCAAAGCGGTGCGGCGGGCATCATGGCCTACGGCTGGTGCGGCATGGACGACGGCGGATTGCTGCACAGGATGAACGACGGCTTCTTGGATTCCCTGGCCCGGGGCAACCGCTGGGCCAAACAGGCAATCCCCCGCCTGGGGCAGCGCAAAAGGAGCCGGGTCGCCCTCCTCTTCCCCACCGCCATGGCCCTGCTGGAGCCCCTGGGCGTGCAGGACGCCGATCAAAAGCGGGCCGATCTGCTGGGGCTGTATAAGGCCTGCCGGGATTTTGGCTACGACCCGGAGATCGTGGAAATCCCCGATCTGCTGCGGGGCCTGGAGGCAGACGTGCTGCTGATCCCCGCCGACGAGTGTTATCACGCCCTGCGGGACCGCCGGGCGGAGGAGGCGCTGCGCCGCTTCACGGCATCGGGCGGCGTGATCGTTCACGGCCCGGACGCCGACATCGTGCGCTGCGCCTTCGGAACGGACATTCAAATGGAAGAAACCCGCGGCGCCTGCCTGACCTATGAAAACGAGGGCGGCCTGCCCTCCGGCGCGCGCCGGGCAGCATGGACGGGGGAAGCGCTGGCAGTGTGGCGGGAGGATCACAAAAACGCCGTCAGCAAAACAGCCCACGGGAAAGGAACGATCTACAGCTTCGGCTTCCTGCCCGGCTTCTCCTACGCCTCCCGCACCGCGCCGCACGTGCCCCTCAGCCAGGGCAACGAGGAATTGTATCCCATCGTCCTGATGTGCCGCCAGCCCCTGCGGGATATCCTGGCCCGCCACGCCCCCATGGACGCGCCGTTCGCCCTAACGGATGTGGAATGCACAGCCTTCGCCCACGGCTGGGTGGCGGTCAACCATCGCTCCACCCCCGTTTCCCTCGCGCTGAACGGCGTATGGCATCCCAGCCAGCCGGCCGCCCCCGGCATCCTGCCCGCCCACAGCTGCGCGTGGATCGAAGGGCTTCCTTCAGCCAAAGAATAAAAGCGCCTACGCAAGCATGCGAAAAAAATTGCGCCAAATCCCTTGACAAAGCGCCGTCGATGGGGTAATATACATTTCGCAAGTTTGCCTGCGCCATTAGCTCAGTTGGTAGAGCACCTGACTCTTAATCAGGGTGTCCCGGGTTCGAGTCCCTGATGGCGCACCAACGCCCGAAACCATGGCGGTTTCGGGTATTTTTGTGTTCAAAAGCGTTTCTTTGGGCTCTTTACGGAAACTGAGGGGAGGAAGAGACGACGCTCTGCTGTCCTCTTAAGCGGAGTGAAGCGCAAGCGGAACGGCGTCGAAAGATCTGTCAATTGACGGAACGATTATCTTTCAATCCCTCGCTCACACTCGGCTTCGCCGGGAACGACTCCTAAGCGTTGTGGGTTAATGCGTTTCCTAAGCAAAACGTGAAGAACCTTTTTCTTGTCCGCTATTCCGCAAAAGCAGCATATCATCTTCTCCATATGCCTCAAAGCTGCCCCTTTTCCATGGTTGACAAACAGGGAGAATGAGCGCATACTGAATTTGTATGCCCTTTAAGATCGAACGAAAGGATACCGATAAACCGTGAAGCTGATCCTGAGATATATGCGCAAATACCGCGGCGTGGTATATGGCACGGTGGCGCTGAAGCTGCTGGCCACGCTGACCGAGCTGCTGATCCCCTACGTGATGGAGCATTTGCTGGACAACGTGGCCCCCCAGCAGCAGCTGGCCCCGGTGGTCGTATGGGGCCTGTCGATGATCGCGCTGGCGGCGCTGGCCCGGGTTTTCAACGTGCGGGCCAACCGGGAAAGCGTGCGGGTATCGAAGGAATGCGCCTATGAAATACGGCGGGATCTGTTTCAAAAAACCCTATCCCTCTCCGGGAGGCAAACCGACCAGGTGGGCCTGCCCTCCCTGACCTCCCGCATGACGGCGGATTCCTATAACGTGCAAAATTTCATCCGCGCCATTCAGACCATGGGCATCCGCGCCCCCATCATGCTGGTGGGCGGCATCGCCATCACCCTGACCATGGACGTGGGGCTGGCCTCCATCCTGTGCGTGATGGCCCCCGTCATGATCGTGGTGATCATGACGGTATCCCGCCGGGGCATCCCCCTGTACGACGGCGTGCAGCAGAGCGTGGACGACATCGTGCGCATCATGCGGGAAAACATCACCGGCATCCGGGTGGTGAAGGCCCTTTCCCGGGAGAAGCACGAGCGAAATCGCTTCGCCCGCGCCAACGACACCATGGCCCGGCGGGATCGGAAGGCCGGCGTGGTGATGGCCCTGCCCGGGCCGCTGATCACCCTGGCGCTGAACATCGGGCTGACGCTGGTCGTGATCATCGGGGCCCGGCGGGTCAACGCGGGCGTGACCCAGCCCGGGGTGATCCTGGCCTTTTTGACGTATTTCAATATGATCCTGATGGGCGTGATGGGCCTGAACCGCATTTTCATGATGCTCAGCAAGGCCAACGCCTCCGCCAACCGCATCCAAACGGTGATCGACGCGGAGGAGGATTTGACCCCCATTCCCGAAAGCCAAGCCGCCCGCAGCAGCCGGGCGGGCAGCATCGTGTTCGACCACGTGTCCTTCTCCTACACCGGCAAAACAGGGGAGGAGCAATTGGCCCTCAAGGATATCGATTTCACCCTGCCCGCCGGCGGCAGCCTGGGCATCATCGGCCCCACGGGGTGCGGCAAAACCACCGTGATCAACCTGCTCATGCGCTTTTACGACGCCACCCAGGGGGCCGTGCTGGTCAACGGCAAGGATGTTCGCGCCTGGGATAAAAACGCGCTGCGGCGGCAATTCGGCGTGGTGTTTCAAAACGACGCGGTGTTTGCCGATACCCTGACGGAAAACATCGGCTTTGGCCGCGGCATGACCGCCGAACAGATCGAAAAGGCCGCCCGGGAGGCCCAGGCCTTCGATTTCATTCGCCAGTATGCCGATGGCTTCGACCATCGCGCCGACATCCGGGGCGCCAATTTTTCCGGCGGCCAGCGGCAGCGCCTGCTGCTGAGCCGGGCCCTGGCGGGAGATCCGGCCATTTTGATCCTGGACGACGCCTCCAGCGCCCTGGATTACCGCACCGACGCCCATTTGCGCCGGGCCATCCAGGAGGGGCACCGGGATACCACCACCATCATCATCGCCCAGCGGATCAGCTCCATCATGAATCTGGATCACATCCTGGTGCTGGACGACGGGCGCATTCTGGGCCAGGGCACCCATCAGGAATTGATGCGCACCTGCCCGCAGTACGCCGAAATCTATCAAACGCAAATGGGAGAGGAGGACGCGTGAGCCATGCCGCCCATCGTACATGGAAGTAAGCCCAAAAACGCCCGGGGCGCGCTGCGCCGCCTGCTATCCTACGTGGCCCGGTATCGCTTTCCCCTGCTGGCAGCCGTGGCCATGAGCTTCATCAGCAACATCCTGGCCCTGCTGGGCCCCAGCCTGGCCGGATCGGCCATTAACGAAGCGGCCGCCGGGGCGGGCCGGGTGAATTTCGACCGGGTGTGGTATTTCGCCTCTCGGATGCTGCTGTGCTATGTTTCTTCCTCCCTGATCACCATCGCCATCAACGTGATCATGATGCACGTGAGCAAGCGCATCGCCCAGAACCTGCGGGGGGATATTTTTGAAAAGCTGCTGCGCATGCCCGTGGGCTTTTTTGACCGCCACGCCGCGGGCGACCTGATCAGCCGCGCCAGCTACGATGTAGACGTGATTTCCACCAGCCTGGGCACCGATATCGTGCAGATCCTCACCAGCGCCGTCACCATCGTGGGGTCGCTGGTGATGATGATCACTATTTCCCCGCCCCTGTCGCTGGTGGTGCTGGTCACGATCCCGGTGTCGGTCAGCTACGCCGTGTGGATGCGCAAAAAGACCCGGCCCCGCTTCGCCCGCCGGTCCCGCAGCTACGGGGCCATGAACGGCTTTGTGGAGGAAATGTTCTCCGGCCAGAAAACCATCCAGGCCTACGCCTACGAGCCCCACGCCAACGGCCGCTTCGAGCAGGTGAACGGCGAAGCCGCCGACGCGTACTTCGACGCCGATTATTACGGCTGCACCATCGGCCCCACCATGGGGGCCATCAACAACGTGTCGCTGGGCCTGGTATCCACCTTGGGGGCGGTGCTGTACATGCTGGGCAGCGTCACCCTGGGGCAGATTTCCTCCTTCGTGCTCTATTCCCGGCGCTTCTCCGGCCCCATCAACGAGATCGCCAACATGATCAGCGATATCTTTTCCGCCCTGTCGGCGGCGGAAAGGGTGTTTGATTTGCTGGATCAGGAGGAGGAGGGGGCCGACGCCCCCGACGCCCGGCGGCTGGACCAGGTGATGGGCGACGTGGCGCTGGATCACGTGGCGTTTGGCTACACGCCCGATAAAATCGTGCTCAAGGATCTGAGCCTGAAGGCCGACGCCGGCCGCCTGATCGCCATCGTGGGCCCCACCGGCGCGGGCAAAACCACCATCATCAACCTGCTGATGCGCTTTTACGACCCAAACAGCGGCGAAATCCGGGTGGATGATGACAACATCCGCCGCTTCACCCGATCCAGCCTGCGCAGCGCCTACGCCATGGTGCTGCAGGATACCTGGGTGTTCCGCGGCACCATCTATGACAACATCGCCTACGGCAAGGAAAACGCCGCCATGGAAGAGGTAGTGGCCGCCGCCAAGGCCGCCCACATCCACTCCTTCATCATGCGCCTGCCCGACGGCTATCAAACCGTCATCAGCGAGGATGGCGGCAATATTTCCAAGGGCCAGAAGCAAATGCTCACCATCGCCCGGGCCATGCTGTACGACGCCCATATGCTGATCCTGGACGAGGCCACCAGCAACGTCGATACCGGCACCGAGCGGCAGATCCAGGCCGCCATGCGCCGCCTGATGGCGGGCAAAACCTGCTTTGTGATCGCCCACCGGCTCAGCACCATTCAGCACGCCGACTGCATCCTGGTGGTCAACCAGGGCGACGTGGTGGAGCAAGGCACCCACGAAGAATTGATGCAGGCCAGGGGCTTCTACCACCAGCTGTACACCGCGCAGTTCCAATAAAACGCGCGCCAAAGGAATGATCGCTTTGCGCAAATGAAAAGCCCCGTCATACGACGAGGCTCAGAGCATCGACAAACCCCAGGGATGCATCGAAGCGACCACAGTCCCTTCGATTTCATTCCGCAGGCGGCGGCGTGTACGTCGCCGAGGAAGCGGCTGAAAGCCGCTTCCGCTATCCATTTCCGGCCGCGAAAATCGGGTTTTTGGCCTCCTTGGAGGGCGAAAACCCATTTTTGCAGGAAATGGATGTTCCGAATCAAAGCGGAATCCTGATTCCACTTTGATTCGCAGGTTGTCGAAAACACTTTTTCGACAACCTGAAGGGGAACGCAATTCATCGCGGTCCCCTTCCTGCTTTTTTTCCGCTTTTCCATTGAAAAAACCCCGGAATATGATATAATCCAAATGATAGGATCTGATCAGGGAAGGAGAAAACCCATGAATATCGTTTGTTTGGATTTGGAAGGCGTGCTGGTGCCGGAAATCTGGATCGCTTTTTCCCAGGCCAGCGGCATTCCTGAATTGAAGCGTACCACCCGGGACGAGCCCGATTACAACAAGCTGATGAACTGGCGGCTGGGCATTTTGAAGGAGCACGGTTTGGGCCTGAACGAGATCCGCGCCACCATTGAAAAGATCGACCCCATGCCCGGGGCCCGGGAATTCCTGGATGAACTGCGCGCGCTGACCCAGGTGATCATCCTCAGCGACACCTTCACCCAGTTCGCGTCGCCCCTCATGAAAAAGCTGGGCTGGCCCACCATCTTCTGCAACACCCTGGAGGTGGCGGCAGACGGCACGGTGACCGGCTTTAAAATGCGGGCGGAAAAATCCAAGCTGGTGACGGTGAAGGCCCTGCAATCCATCGGCTACGATACCATCGCCGCCGGCGACAGCTATAACGATTTGGCCATGATCCAGGCCAGCAAGGCGGGCTTCCTGTTCCGCAGCACGGAACAGATCAAGCATGATTATCCGGATTTGCCCGCCTACGAGGAATACGGCGACCTGCTCAGCGCCATCAAGGCCGCGCTGAACTGATCCCCAGCACGTTCCCATGATCCCGCCGCGCATGATTCACAAAAGCGCGGCGGTTTCTTTCTCCCCCGCGTCGCGGGATAACCCATAAGGCGCCGGCGCGCCGGTTGACCGCAGAAGCGAGGATTTGTCGAAAACGCCTGAAAAGAGAAACTTTTTTGCATTTTTCCGTTGACAGGGCAATGGGAATGTGTTATGATACATACGATTGGAAACGTTTCCGATAACGTTACCGAAAATACCGGGAGGCTGTTATGAAAATCTATACCATCCGGGACATAGCCGATCTGGCCGGCGTCAGCGTGACGACGGTATCCCGGGTGCTGAATAACCGCCCGGACGTAAGCAAAGAAACCCAGGAAAAGGTGCAGCGGGTGATGGCGGAATGCCATTTTGTGGGCAACGCCAACGCACGGGGCCTGAAGCAGGCCGACGGCGATATGGTGGCCATCATCATCCGGGGGCGGCAGAACCCGTTTCTGAGCTCCCTGGCGGAGGAAATGCTGCAGCAGGCCTACGATATGAAGGCGGCGTTCATCACCGAATATATCGACGAGCAGGCCGATGAATTCCGCCACGCCCTGATGCTGACCCACAGCCGCCGGGTCACCGGGCTGATTTTCGTGGGCAGCCGGATCGACGAAAGGTGCCGGGTGCTGGATGGGGTCAATATCCCCATGGTGTTCACCACCGTGAGCACCCAGGATACGCCCATGGCCCGCGCCGCCAGCGTGTCGATGGACGACCGGGCCATGGCCTGCGCCGCCGTGGAAGCGCTGATCGCCCGGGGATGCCGGAAAATTGCCGTGTTCGGCGGCGACTACCTGGGCACAGACAGCCCGGCCCTGCGCGCCATGGGGGCCAAGGAGGCGCTGCTTCGCCACAGCGTGGCCTTCGACGTCAATTGTTACGTGAAAACCCGCTTCACCCTGCCGGATGCCCACGCCGTGGCTCTGCCCTTTTTCCGCAGCCACCCCGATATCGACGCCGCCTTCTGCATGAGCGATCTGGTGGCGCTGGGGGTGATCCGGGCGCTGCACGACCTGGGCAAATCGGTGCCGGGGGACGTGAGCGTCATCGGGGTGGACGGCATCGAGGTGGGCCGGTATACGACGCCCCGTCTGTCCACCATCGAGCAGCCGGTGACCGAAATCGCCCGGCAAAGCGTGCAGGTGCTTTCCGATATGATGGAAAACGGCGCGCCGGCCCGGCATATCACCCTGCAGGGCGCCCTGCGGCTGACCGAATCGGTGCGGGCAGAATGAACGCACTCAACACGGGGAACCGTGTGAGAAATAAAAAGGAGGAACCATCCAATGAAAAAGATCCTTGCTCTGATCATGGCTGTGGCCATGATGCTGTCCCTGGCTTCCTTTGCCGCGGCCGAAGGCTACGACGGGGAAATCAAAATCTGGGTGGCGGAAGCGACCGTGGAATTCACCCAGGCCCAGGTGGAAGCCTTCAAGGCTGCCCATCCTGAATACGCCAACATGACCGTGGACGTCGCGCCCGTGGGCGAAGGCGACGCCGCCAACAACGTGATCACCGACGTGGAAGCCGCCGCTGATATCTTCGGCTTCGCGCAGGACCAGCTGGCCCGTCTGGTGGCCGCCAACGCCCTGATGGACGTGGAACCCGCCAACGCCGAAGTAGTCGCCGCTGAAAACGACGCCGGCTCCGTGGCCGCCGTGACCCTGGGCGGCACCATGTACGCCTACCCCATGACCAGCGACAACGGCTACTTCCTGTACTATGACAAGTCCGTCGTCACCGATCCCTCCACCCTGGAGCAGGTGATCGCCGACTGCGAAGCCGCCGGCAAGAACCTGTACTTCGAAATCAACTCCGGCTGGTATCAGACCGCCTTCTTCTTCGGCGCCGGCTGCACCCTGACCTATGACACCGACGATCAGGGCGCCATCGTGAGCATCAACTGCGACTACGCCTCCGATAACGGCGTGAAGGCCCTGAAGGCCATGATCAACCTGGCCAAGAGCTCCGCCTTCAAGAACGGCTCCTCCGTGTCCGCCGGCTCCGACATCGGCGCCATCGTGGACGGCACCTGGGACGCCGCTTCCGCGCAGCAGGCCTTTGGCGACAATTACGCCGCCGTGAAGCTGCCCACCGCGGACGGCTTCCAGCTGGGCGGCTTCGGCGGCTTCAAAATGCTGGGCGTGAAGCCCCAGACTGACGAAAACAAGATGGCTGCCTGCGACGCGCTGGCCGCTTACCTGGCTTCCGGCGAAGTGCAGCTGGCCCGTTTCGAGGCCGTGCAGTGGGGCCCCTCCAACCTGGCTGCCAAGTCCAGCGAAGCCGTGCAGGCCAACGCCGCTTTGGCCGCTCTGGCCGATCAGCTGGCCTTCGCCGTGCCTCAGGGCCAGTATCCCGGTGAATATTGGTCTCTGGCCACCGGCCTGGGCGACGATGTAATCGCCGGCAAGTACAACGACGCGGACGACGCCACGCTGCTGGCCGTGCTGCAGAACTTCCAGGATACCGCCGCTTCCTACGTGACCAAGTAATCAAACCCAAAGGGGCTGGGGGCCCATGGCCTTCAGCCCCCTTTTTGTGGGTGATCCGGGGTGAAAACGCCGCTTTCGCCTCGCACGGAAGCGGCAAAAACGCAGAGGCGGATATCGTTCGCCGGGCCGATCGCGCCGGGCGAAACGCTTCGTTTTCCGCGGGCGGACGATATCCGTCCCTGCGTAGGCGGCAGCAGCGCCGCCTGCATCCCATCGGCCGGCGGGGAGGCGCGCAAAAGCGCCGCGCCGGGGCCGACAATCGGATGATCCAGGGTCGCGCAAAAGATAGAGGAGGTGGATGCGCATGAATGATCTGGATTCCTTAAAGCTGACAGGCTTTTCCAAGCTGGGTTACAAATGCAAAAAGTTCTTTTCGGCCATCCCGGGCCGCGCGGTGAACGGCGTGAAGGGCCTGGGCGCGTGGATCATGAAGCTGATCAGGGGGATCGGCCACGTGCTGTCCGAAATCGCGAGCACGTTCGCCCATGGCGATTGGAAAACCAAGCTGTCCTACCTGGTGATGGGCTTTGGCTCCTTCGCCCGGGGGCAGTGGGGCCGGGGCCTTTTGTTTTTCCTGTTCCAAACGGTGTTTAACCTGTATATGGTCAATTTCGGCGTGGCCTACCTGGCCAAGCTGAACACCCTGGGCACCGTGGAAACCTACCGGGAGGGCCGCCGCACGGTGTACGGCGATAACTCCTTCTTCATCCTGCTCTACGGCGTGCTGACCATCTTCTTCGTGCTGGCGTTCCTGTACACCTGGTACGTCAACGTGAAGCAGAACAAGGCCAGCGAACAGATCCTCAAGAGCGGCAAAAAGCTCAAATCCACCAAGGACGACATGAAATCCCTGATGGACGAGCAGTTCCATAAGACCCTGCTGGCCCTGCCCACGCTGGGCGTGACGATATTCACCATCCTGCCCATCATCTTCATGATCCTGGTGGCGTTCACGAATTTCGACGCCACCCATCAGCCCCCCAGCAAGCTGTTCACCTGGGTGGGGTGGGATAACTTCCGCCAGCTGCTCTCCAGCGACAACGCCTCCTACGGCAACACCTTCAGTCAGGTGCTCCTGTGGACGCTGATCTGGGCCTTCTTCGCCACCTTCCTCAACTATTTCCTGGGCATGCTGGTGGCCATCATGATCAACAAAAAGGGCATCAAGCTGAAGAAGATGTGGCGCACTGTGCTGGTGATGACCATCGCCATCCCCCAGTTCGTATCCCTGCTGTACGTATCGAAAATGTTCGCCGCCGACGGCCTGATCAACAGCTACCTGATGAAGTGGGGCTGGATCTCCACCCCCCTGCCCTTCTGGACCGACCCCATCTGGGCCCGGGTGACCGTTATCGTGATCAACGTGTGGATCGGTATCCCCTACCTGATGCTGATCGCCACCGGCATCCTGATGAACATCCCGGCCGACCTGTACGAAAGCGCCCGGATCGACGGGGCCAACGCCTTCCAGATGTACAAAAAGATCACCCTGCCCTACATGCTGTTCGTGACCGGGCCCTACCTGCTCACCAGCTTTACCAGCAATATCAACAACTTCAACGTCATTTACCTGCTGTCCGGCGGCAAGCCCCTGTCGCTGGAGCTGAGCGGCAACGCAGGCTATACCGACCTGCTGATCACCTGGCTGTATAAAATGACGGTATCCGATACCAACTACAAGCTGGCCGCCGTCATGGGCATCCTGGTGTTCCTGGTCTGCGCCGTGATCAACCTGATCGTGTACAACATGATCCCGTCCGTCAAGAATGAGGAGGATTTCCAGTAATGAAAAAGCAGAATGAAATACCGGAAGTCGATATCGTCGTTGACGAGGAGAAAGGGGTCATCCGGGAGGTCAAGCAGCCCAACCTGCGCTCCAAGGCGGGCCACGAGCGGCGGGTGAATACCGGCATCTACGTGCTGCTGGTGGTCATTTCCATCATTTGGCTGGCGCCGTTCGTGTTCCTGGTGTTCCAATCCTTCCGCTCCTACCTAACGGAGGACGGCGGCATGGTGGCGTACCTGATCCCCAAGGCGTGGTCGCTGGATAATTACCGGTGGCTGTTCACCGATCCCAAGAGCAATTTCCTGCGCTGGTACGGCAACACCCTGATCATCGCCCTGTTCTGCGCGGTGATCCAGACGATGATGGTGCTGTCGGTTTCCTACACGCTCAGCCGCCTGCGCTTCAAGGGCAGGAAGCTGATCATGAACGTGGTGCTGGTGCTGGGCATGTTCCCCGGCTTCCTGACCATGATCACCCTGTACTTCCTGCTCAAGCAATTGGGCCTGACCCAGCAGGGCGCCATCCCCGGCCTGATCCTGATTTACGTGGCCTCCTCCGGCATGGGCTATTACATCTCCAAGGGCTTCTTCGACACCATTCCCAAATCCCTGGATGAAAGCGCCCGCATCGATGGCGCCACCCGGTTCCAGGTGTTCCTGAAGATCATCATGCCTTTGGCCAAGCCCATCGTGATTTACACCGTTCTGATGGCCTTCATGGCCCCCTGGGGCGACTACGTGTTCGCCTCCTACGTGGCCTTCGGCTCCGAGCCCAACTACAACGTGGCCGTGGGCTTGTACCGGTGGGTCAACGTCAACGATTATCAGGGCTATTTCACCCGGTTCTGCGCCGGCGGCGTGCTGGTGGCCGTGCCCATCACGGCGCTGTTCCTGGCCTTGCAGAAATACTACGTGGAAGGCGTCACCGGCGGCGCTGTGAAGGGATAATGGAGGAGGAAACAAGCATGGCAAGCGTATCGCTTCAGCATATCAAAAAGGTATATGACAACAAGGTTGAGGTCGTGCACGATTTTAACCTGGAAATCAAGGATAAGGAATTCGTGGTGTTCGTCGGCCCCTCCGGCTGCGGCAAATCCACCACGCTGCGCATGATCGCCGGCCTGGAGGATATCACCGGCGGCACCCTGAAGATCAACGACCGGGTGGTCAACGACGTGGAGCCCAAGGACCGGGATATCGCCATGGTGTTCCAGAATTACGCCCTGTACCCCCACATCACGGTGTATGAAAACATGGCCTTCCCCCTGCGGCTGCGCAAGATGGATAAGGAAGAGGTGCACCGTCGGGTGTGCGAGGCGGCGGATATCCTGGGCATCACCGAATATCTGGCCCGCAAGCCCAAGGCCCTGTCCGGCGGCCAGCGCCAGCGCGTGGCCATCGGCCGCGCCATCGTGCGCGACCCCGCCGTGTTCCTGATGGACGAGCCCCTGTCGAACCTGGACGCCAAGCTGCGCAACCAGATGCGCGCCGAGATTATCCTGCTGCGCAAGCGCATCGATACCACCTTCATCTACGTGACCCACGACCAGACCGAGGCCATGACCCTGGGTGACCGGATCGTGATCATGAAGGATGGCTACATCCAGCAGGTGGGCACCCCGCAGGAGGTGTTCGACACTCCCAAGAACCTGTTCGTGGCCGGGTTCATCGGCTCCCCGCAGATGAACTTCCTGCAGGCCAAGCTGATCAAAAACGGCGGCGAATACGCCGTCAGTGTGCAGGGCATCACGGTGCCGCTGGAAAAGAAGCACAGCGAGATCCTGAATAAGAAGGGCGTTGGCAGCAAGGATATCACCCTGGGCGTGCGGCCCGAGCATACCACCGTGCGGTTCAATGATCCCACCAACGCCATCGAAAGCACCATCACCGTCAACGAAATGATGGGCAGCGAACTGCACCTGCACGTGGCCACCGCCGCGGGCGACCAGGTGATCCTGCGCCTGCCCACCGTGGACCTGACCGATCAGACCCGCGCCAGCCTGACCGCCGGCAACAAGCTGTATTTCAACTTCCCCAGCAAGGTAATGCACCTGTTCGACAACGAGACCACCGACAGCTTACTTTTCGTATAACGGCATACCCCCTGCGCGGCGGGCTGGCATTCCCGGCCCGCCGCGCCGTATGATTGACAAGAGCCGATGGAAATGATAAGATAGGGGCGGACCGGAAACGATTCCGGTAATGTTTCCGCCCATTTCAGGGAACGGGGAGGCGTAATTATGGCAAGCCATCGATCCTGGCGCTGGCTGATCCTGCTGCTGACGGCGGTATTGCTGCCTGGCTGCGGGGTGGCCCAGGAAAAGCGGGAAACGGGCATCGTGTATGAGATTTTCGTGGGCTCCTTTGCCGACAGCGACGGCGACGGCGTGGGCGATTTGAAGGGCATCGAAAGCAAGCTTGATTACATCGCCTCCCTGGGAGCCGACAGCATCTGGCTGACGCCCATTCACCCCTCCCCCAGCTATCACCATTACGACGTCATGGATTATTACGCCGTTGCCCCGGAATTCGGCACCCTGGAGGATTTTGATGCCTTGGCCGCCGCCTGCGCGGAAAAGGGCATCGGCATCATCCTGGATCTGGTGGTGAACCATACCAGCTCGGAACACCCCTGGTTCCTGAGCGCCTGCGACGATTTGAAGGCGGGGCGGACGGACGGGCTCCAGGACGACTTCATTTTCTCCCAGAGCAGCGGGCAGCACCCGGTGCCCGGCACGGAGGATTGGTACTACGAAGGGGCCTTCGGCTCCCATATGCCGGATCTGAACCTGGATTGCCCCGGCGTGCGGCAGGAAATCGCCTCCATCATCGCCTTCTGGCAGGATCACGGGGTGAAGGGCTTCCGCCTGGACGCCACCACCAGCTATTACACTGGCAATACCGCCCGGAACACCGCGTTTTTGCAGTTCATCACGGAAAGCGCCAAGGCGGGCGACCCTGATTGCTACGTGGTGGGCGAAGCGTGGACCAATGAAAACACCATTCTGGAAATGTACCAGAGCGGCATCGACAGCCTGTTCAATTTCCCCGCCTCCGCCGCCGAGGGCGTGATCGTCAAGGCCGCGAGCAAGGGCAAGGGGGCCAACGTCGCCGACAAATTGGCGGCGTGGAACGAAAAAATCAAGGCGGTATCCCCCGCCGCCCTGGACGCGCCGTTTTTATCCAACCACGACCAGGCCCGTTCCCGGGGCATGCTGGGCAGCAATCCCAAACAAATGAAAGCCGCCGCCATGCTGTATCTGCTCCTGCCGGGCCGCCCCTTCGTGTATTACGGGGAAGAAATCGGCATGAGCGGCTCCGGCCGGGATGAAAACAAGCGCCTGCCCATGCTGTGGAGCGGCGCGGATGAAACGCAGAACTGCCTGCCCCCCGCCGAGGCCGATCAGGCCCAGCGCCTGACCGACGGCGTGGACGCCCAGGAGGGCGACCCGGACAGCCTGCTGAACTGGTACCGTCAGTTGGGCCGGATCCGCGAAATGAACCCGGCGTTGATCGGCGGCCGCATGCGCGCCATCGAAACGGATAACGCCGCCCTGTGCGCCTACACCGTCGCATCGGATGGCGTATCGCTGGCGGTGCTGATCAATACATCCTTAAAGGAAAACGCGGAAATCGACGCATCTGCCATGGGGCTTGCGGGCTATGCTTGCCTCGACGCCCTGGGCGCCGACGCGGAAGCGCTGAACGCGGGGCTGCGCAGCGGCGGGGCTTCCCTGCCGCCCATAGCCTGCGCGGTGCTGCAAGGCCCGGAAAGCCCGATCCTCATCGCACCGTGACGGAGCGCCCAATCAACCAATGAAGGGAAGGAACATCTGATGCGACAAAGCGGAATCCTGATGCACATTTCGTCCCTGCCGGGGCCGGGCGGCATCGGCAGCCTGGGCAGGGAGGCCTACGCCTTTGCCGATTTCCTGCACGCCGCCGGCATGTCGATCTGGCAGGTGCTGCCCATGGGCCCCACCGGCTACGGCGAATCGCCCTATCAATCCACCAGCGTGTACGCCGGCAATCCCCTGCTGATTTCGGCGGAGCAATTGGAAGAAGAAGGATTATTTGCCCGGGAAGCGGGGCATGATGATATTCCGGGCAATCCCGAGCAGGTGGATTACGAGGCCGTGCGGGCCCGCAAGATGGCTTTGCTGCGCCAGGCCTTCGCCCAGTGCGAAATGAAAATGCAGCGGGAAATGGCGGATTTCATCAAAAACAACCTGTGGGTGCAGGATTTCGCCCTCTTCACCGCCCTGAAGCAGCATTTCGGCGGCAAAATGTGGACCCAGTGGCCCGACCAGGACGCGAAAATGCACAAAAAAGAAGCCCTGGCCAAGTACCGCCGGGACCTGGAGGAGGATATCCGCTTCCACCTGTGGTGCCAGTGCGTATTCGCCCGGCAGTGGATGGCGCTGAAAAAATACTGCAACGGCCTGGGCATTTCTCTTTTTGGCGATATGCCCATCTACGTGGCGGAGGACAGCTGCGATACCTGGCGGGACCCGCAGGTGTTCCAATTGGATAAGAACCGGGTGCCCAAGCGGGTGGCCGGCGTGCCGCCGGATTATTTCTCCGCCGACGGCCAGTTGTGGGGCAATCCCCTGTACCGGTGGACGTACCTGTGGTTCCGGGGGTACGATTGGTGGGTGAACCGCATGGCCCACATGGGGCGGATGTACGATATCATCCGCATCGATCACTTTATCGGCTTCGCGAATTACTATTCCATCCCCCACGGCGCGCCCAACGCCCGGGGCGGCAAATGGGTGATCGGCCCGGGGAAGAAGCTGTTCCGCACGCTGCAAAGGAAGCTGCCGGGGCTGAACGTGGTGGCCGAGGATCTGGGCGCGGTGAACGACCGGGTGCGGGATCTGATCGCCTTCACCGGGTATCCGGGCATGAAGGTACTGTCCTTCTCCTTCGGGGCGGATGACAGCAATATCCATTTGCCCGCCAACATTCCGGAAAACACCGCTTACTACACCGGCACCCACGACAACGTGACCGCCCTGGCCCGGGTGGAAACCTGCTCGGAGGAGGAATTGACCGCCGCGAAGCGCATCGTGGGCTTCGACAAAAAGGAGGACGCGCCCTGGGCCATGGTGCGCACCGCCTTTGCCAGCAGGGCCCGCATTGCCGTGGCCCCCATGCAGGATATTTTGGGCCTGGGGGATTGGGCCACCATGAACCGACCCGGCACCGTGGGCGGCAACTGGCTGTGGCGCATGAAGCCCGGGGCCGCCACCCCGGCGCTGGCTGAACAATTAAAGCAACTGAATCAGGAAACCAATAGGGGGTAATTCGCCGATGATGACTGCCGAGCATTTGATCGCCCGGGCGCAGGATATGCTGCTGACCCGGGAGCACAAAAAACTTCAGGATGCCAACGCCATCCAGCTGCACGACGCCCTGTCCGCCGCCGCCATGGAGGCCCTGGCCCCCGTGTGGGCGCAAAAGGAGCAGGAGCGGGCGGGCCAGCGCCAGGCGGCTTATATTTCCGCCGAATTCCTGGTGGGCCGGCTGGTATACAACAATTTGTTCTGCACGGGGCTGCTCAAGGAAGCGCAGGCGCTGCTGCGGGAAAAGGGCGTCGATCTGGGCATCCTGGAAGAAATCGAGGACGACGCCTTTGGCAACGGCGGCCTGGGCCGCCTGGCCGCCTGCTTTCTGGACAGCGCCGTCACCCACGATATCCCCCTGACCGGCTACGGCCTCAGGTATCGCTACGGCCTGTTCAAGCAGAGCTTTGTGGATTTTTCCCAGCATGAGGAGCCCGATGATTGGGCCCGCTTCGGCGATCCCTGGTCCATCCGCAGGCTGGATGAAGCCGTGGTGGTGGAGATGAAAACGGGCAGCGTGCTGGCCGTTCCCTACGATATGCCGGTGGTGGGCTACGGGGCCCGCAACGTGGGCACCCTGCGCCTGTGGCAGACCGAAAGCCTGCACGAGATCGATTTCCCCCTGTTCAATGAGCAGAAATACGCCGCCGCTGCCGCCGATAAAAACAAGGCGGAGGACATCACCAAATTCCTCTATCCCAACGATACCAAGCGGGAGGGCAAGCAGCTGCGGGTGAAGCAGCAGTACGTGCTGGTCAGCGCCACGATGCAGGATATCCTGCGCGCCTACCGGGGCCGGCACGGCAGCGATTACAGCTTGTTTGCGCAGGAATACGCCGTGCAGCTCAACGACACCCACCCCGTCATGGCCATTCCCGAATTGATCCGGCTGCTCATGCTGGACGGGGTGGCCTTCGACGCCGCCTTTGACATCGCCCGGGCCACCTTCGCTTACACCAACCACACCGTGATGCAGGAGGCCCTGGAAAAGTGGGATCTGGCCCTGCTGCAATCGGTGTGCCCCGACGTGGTGAACGTCATGAAAATGATCGACGCCCGCTTCAAGGCCGATATGAAGGAAAAGGGCCTCGCGGTGCAGCCCGACCGCTGCGTGATCGAGGGCCGGCGGGTGCACATGGCCCAGCTGGCCGTATACGCCACCCACGCCACCAACGGCGTGGCGGCGCTGCACACCGAGATCCTGAAAAAGGACGTGTTCGCCGCCTGGTATCAGGTATACCCCGATCGGTTCCAGAATAAAACCAACGGCATCACCCAGCGGCGCTGGCTGGGATTGTGCAACCCGGAATTGAGCGCCCTGATCGCCGATCAGATCGGCGATGGCTTCCTGACCGACCTGGACGCGCTGGAAAATTTGAAGCCCCGGATCAACGACGCCCTGTGCGGCGCTTTCCGCCAGGTGAAGATGGAAAAGAAGCGGCAATTGTGCGCCGAGATCGAAAAGCGGGAGGGCGTAACGCTGCGGCCCGACATGCTGTTTGACGTGCAGGTGAAGCGCCTGCACGAATACAAGCGGCAGCTGATGAACGCTTTTTCCATCCTGGCCATTTACAACGGGCTGAAGGACGGCAGCATCACCGGTTTTGCCCCCACCGCCTTCATTTTCGGCGCGAAGGCCGCCGCGGGCTACGCCCGGGCCAAGGCCATCATCCGCTTCATCAACCGCATTGCCGATAAGGTGAACCGGGACCCCGAAACCAACGCGCTGCTGAAGGTGGTGTTCGTGCAGAACTACAACGTGTCCTGGGCGGAAAAGATCATCCCCGCCGCCGACGTCAGCGAGCAGATTTCCCCCGCCGGCACCGAAGCCAGCGGCACCGGCAACATGAAATTCATGCTCAACGGGGCCGTCACCCTGGGCACTTTCGACGGGGCCAACGTGGAAATCGTGGAACAGGCAGGCCGGGAAAACAATTACATTTTCGGCGCGACGGTGGAGGAGATCAACGCCCTGAAGCCGGTCTATGACCCCAAGGCCCTTTACGAAAAAGACCCGGTGATCAAAAAGGCCATGGACGCCCTGATCGACGGCACCTTCCCCGATGAGGACGGGGCGTTCCGGGAATTGCACGACGCGCTGCTGAAAGGCGCCTCCTGGCACCAGCCCGATCATTACTTCATCCTGAAGGATTTTCCCGCCTACCTGGCCGCCAAATTGCAGGCCAATCGGGATTACGCAGCTGATCCCCAGGGCTTTGCGAAGAAATGCCTGATCAACGTGGCCTCGGCCGGCACCTTCTCCTCCGACCGCACGATCCGGCAGTACGCCAAGGAAATCTGGAACGTATAAAAATATGGCTCTTCACGTTTTGTTGGGGAACCACTGTATCACCCCCCAACGCTGCGGGGTCATCCCGAGCACAGGCGCGCGGCGCAGTCGAGGAATCTAAGAAATAATCGTTCAGCCAACTGACAGATCTTTCGGCTCCGTTCCGCTCTCGCTCCACTCCGCTCAAGATGACAATGGAAAGTCGTTTCTTCCTCCCCACAGTTTCCGTAAAGAACCACAATATTCTCATAACAGCGCAGAGGAAGTTTTCGCCTTCCTCCACGCTGTTTTTTTCCGTCGCTTTCCATCGCCTTTTCCATTATTTCACCGAATTATCTATGGACGAGGCTGGAAAAGCGTGTTATAATGAGTTGTTCGTGCGTCTTTCGAGCATATTTCACATGCGATTTTTGAAGAGGAGGCAGCAGCACATATGCCGACCACGCAATTCGATAAAGAATCCATCAAGCGATCCATTCTGGGCAAATTGCAGCGCTACAACGGCCGCACCCTGGCCGACGCCACCGAGCAACAGATTTACTACGCCGTGGCCTCCACCGTGCGGGATCAGATCATGCAGAAATGGGTGGCTTACCGGGAAAAGGACAAGAAAAACACCGGCAAGCGGCTGTATTACCTGTCTGTGGAATTCCTGACGGGCCGCAGCATGTATTGCAACATACTGAACCTGTGCTCCAGCGATACCTACCGCCAGGCCATGGAGGAATTGGGCCTGAACATCCGCGATATCCTGAAGGAGGAGCCGGAACCCGGCCTGGGCAACGGCGGCCTGGGCCGTCTGGCCGCCTGCTTCATGGACAGCCTGGCTTCCCTGTCCATGCCCGCCATGGGCTGCACCATCCGCTATGAATACGGCCTGTTCCGGCAAAGGATCCTGGGCGGCCAGCAGGTGGAAGTGCCCGATAACTGGTTGGAAAACGGCAACGTGTGGGAAGTGCCGGACATGGAGGACGCCTGCCTGGTGCATTTCGGCGGCCGGGTGGAGGAAACCCAGGTAAACGGCAAGATGCAATTCATCCACAAGGATTTCTATTCCGTGGAAGCGGTGCCCTACGACATGCCGGTGGTGGGCTATGACTGCGAAACGGTGAACACCCTGCGCACGTGGCGCGCCCGCAGCCCCAAGCAGATGGACCTGAGCTCCTTCAACAGCGGCAACTATTCCAAGGCCATTCAGGAGCAGGAATTGGCCGCCGTGATCAGCAAGGTGCTGTATCCCGAGGATAACCATCGGGAGGGCAAGGAATTGCGCCTCAAGCAGCATTATTTCTTCACCAGCGCCACGCTGCAGTACGCCCTGAAGGATTTCAAGCGGCGCTTCGGCCGGGATTTCATGAAGCTGCCTGAAAAAATCACCATCCATATCAACGACACCCATCCGGGCCTGGCCATTCCCGAGCTGATGCGGCTGCTGATGGATCAGGAAGGCCTGGGCTGGGATGAAGCCTCCTACATCGTGCAGCGCACCGTGGCTTACACCAACCACACCGTCATGAGCGAAGCGCTGGAAAAGTGGCCCGAGGATATGATGCGCAGCCTGCTGCCCCGCATTTACATGATCCTGGTGGAGATCAACCGCCGGGTCTGTGCCCGCCTGGCCGATCATTTCGGCAACGGCGCCGATCCCCGCATCGCCAAGATGGCCGTGACCGCCTACAACCAGGTGCATATGGCCAATCTGTGCGTGGCGATGAGCTATTCCGTCAATGGCGTCAGCCAATTGCACGGCGAGATCCTCAAGCAGGATACCTTCCGGGATTATTATGAATTCACGCCCAAGAAATTCACCGCCATCACCAACGGCATCACCCACCGCCGCTGGCTGATGAGCTGCAACCCCGGATTGCAGGCCCTGATCACCGATACCATCGGCGACGGCTGGGTGCGGGAGCCGGAGCGCCTGAAGGAATTGCTGCCCTACCGGGACGACGCCGCCTTCCGGGCCGCGTTTGCCAAGGTGAAGCGGCAGAACAAGGAAATCTTCTCCAACTTCCTGATGGACAACCAGAACATGAGCATCGATCCCGACTTCATGCTGGATGTGCAGGCCAAGCGGCTGCATGAGTATAAGCGGCAGCTGCTCAACGCCCTGCACATCATGGTGCTGTATAACCGCATCATGGATGATCCCAACTTCACCATGACGCCCCGGGTGTTCGTGTTCGGCGCCAAGGCCAGCCCCGGCTACTACATGGCCAAGCAGATCATCCGCATGATCGTGGCCATCAGCAAGATGATCGACGCCAGCCCCCGGGCCAAGCAGTTCCTGCGGGTGATTTTCCTGGAGAATTACTGCGTATCCGCCGCCGAACGGCTGATCCCCGCCACCGACCTGTCGGAGCAATTGTCCACCGCCGGCAAGGAAGCCAGCGGCACCGGCAACATGAAATTCATGATGAACGGCGCGGTGACCATCGGCACCATGGATGGCGCCAACGTGGAAATGTACGAGCAGGTGGGCAACGACAATATCTACATCTTCGGCATGCGGGCCGACACGGTCAGCGATCTGTACCGGGAAGGCACCTATTCCCCCATGCACATCTACGAGAACAATGCCGAATTGCGCCACGCCCTGCTGCAGATCATCGACGGCACCCTGTTCCCCGACAACGCCGCCACCCTGCAGGATATCTACCACAACCTGCTCTTCTCCGATCCGTACTTCGTGCTGAAGGATTTCGGCTCCTACTCCATGGCTCAGCGCCGCATCGATACGGATTATCAGGATCAGGAAAAGTGGCTGCACATGGCCATCACCAACACGGCCTGCTCCGGCATCTTCTCCTCCGACCGCACCATCCGGGAATACAACGACAAGATCTGGCACCTGGTCAAGTAAATTCCTTGATTTTCCCGATGCCAGCACCCATCAAAAGCATTTGTACATTCATCCCCGTGCCGGGCAAATCCCGCATGGGGATTTTTCGTATCACGTCGGATGTACAGCCGAAGCAATTCTTCTCCTCCGGAAGCGTCCATGCGCTTGAAAAATCCAAATTGTGTAGTATACTGGTAAACAGCCGAAGGAACAGCAGGGCGTAGCGGTCAGCTTTCTGTATCCCGCCCTGGGCTGCATGGCACCATCCCTCACAAACAGCCGCTGCAAAGGAGATATCCCGTTATGTTGATCGATCTATCCGGCATCTGGCGCTGCGAAATCCCCGGTCAGCAGGGAACCGTGCGCCTGCCGGGGACTTTGGATGAAAGCGGCATCGGCTTCCCAGACGATCCGAGCAAGCAATGGAAGGTGGACGAGGTACGCCGCATCGGGTTTTACCGGGACGGCGACCCCATCGTAACAAGGCTGACAAGAAAACATACCCATGAAGGCCGGGCGAAAATTTCCCGCACGGTGGATTGGATGGTGCCGGAGGGGCAGCGCGTTTTTATGGACGTGGAACGAGCCCGGCAGCTTCGCTTGCTGGTGAATGGGCGGGAAGCGCCGCTGTACGCGCTCGCCAGCATTTCAACCCCCTATTGCTTTGA
Source organism: Clostridia bacterium (assembly GCA_017470945.1). Classification (GTDB taxonomy): domain Bacteria; phylum Bacillota; class Clostridia; order Christensenellales; family Aristaeellaceae; genus RUG563. Next base: position 43,912 of record JAFUXH010000020.1, read on the forward strand.
GGTGACGGGCCTGGTTACCGGGCACGATGAATTGGTATTCCTGTCGGACAACAGCTACCCCGGCTGGCCCCGGGACGCCATCGTTTATTCCTCCGCCGCTTCGGACGAAACCCAGACCAACTGGAATGGGCTGCTGGGTTTTGTCCGTCTGCGCACGGAACGGCAGGCGTTCATTTCCCACGTGCGTATCTATCCGCATGGGCAGACGTTGGATGTATGCGCGGAAATCGACGCCGCATCCGCCTGGCAGGGCATGCTTCGTGCGGAATCCACCGCGCTGGCTCACCCTGCGGCGGTGCCAATTCAAACCCAGCCCGGCAAGCGGGAAATCTGGCTTCGGGAATTGCCGATTGCCCCGGGCGTGCAAACATGGGATCTGGATGAAGGAAGATTATACGAACTGACCGTTTCCGGCGATGGGCTGGATGCAAAACAAGCGCGCTTCGGCATCCGGGATTTCGCGGCGCGGGATGGGCGACTTACGCTGAATGGTCGCCAGGTTTTCCTGCGCAGCGAAGCCAACTGCGCTGTGTTCCCGGAAACGGGCTATCCGCCCATGGACGTGGACGCCTGGAAGGAAATCCTGCTGAAATACCGGGCCTATGGCGTCAACTGTATGCGTTTCCACAGCCATTGTCCGCCAGAGGCGGCGTTCACAGCTGCCGACGAAATCGGCATGCTGATGCAGCCGGAATTATCCCATTGGGACCCGGAGCACGCCTTTGCTTCCGAGGAAGCGCAGCGGTATTATGAAACGGAATTGGGGGCCATCCTGCGGCATTTGGCCAATCATCCTTCTTTTGTGATGCTCACCTTCGGCAACGAATTGCACGCCGACGCGGCGGGGCACGCCTTTATGGATCGGCTTTTGGAAATGGCCAGGCAAGCTGATCCCACCCGGCTGTACGCCAACGGCTCCAACGTGCATTATGGAGCCATCGGC